>NZ_JCAUAQ010000009.1:0-168366 GCF_059692035.1 Paenibacillus sp. J22P143 | reverse complement strand
CGAGGCCGTTCAAGGTAAACCTTTTCAATATGATGAAGAATTAGACACGTATTTGTGTCCTGAAGGAAAGACATTGAAATTTACGTATGTCGAAGGTGATGGAATTAAAAAACCTTATCGAAGTGTGTATGCGGCAAAGACCAAAGATTGCAAAGCATGCCCTTTGCGCGAACAATGTTTTAGTAAATCGCAGAAATATCGTGTCATTCGTCGAACACTTTTCCATGAAGCCGCAGAACGCAACAAAGATCGGGCTAAGAGCGAAGAATATCGAAACTCCATACGTCTTCGGAGTATTTGGTGCGAAGGCACATTCGGAATCATGAAACAATCTCACAATCTAAGCAGAACCTATAAACGGGGCATCCGTAACGCTACGGAACACTGCCTCTTTTCGGCATTGGCACTAAACATCAAACGAATGATTAAGGCCACGGTATAGATGGAATAGTTGGCCTTACAATTAACAAAAAGTCTATAAAAACAACAAAATGGGTTGAGGACAATATCCTCAACCCATTTTGTCAACAGCCCCGTTTGGATAAGTGCCTTCTATTATAGATTGTTCTCGTCGAACTCGAAATCAAAATCACCGATTTGGATCGTCTGTCCATGGACAGCGCCACGTTTACGCAACTCGTCATCAATGCCCATGTTACGCAAAATACGAGCAAAACGCGCGATACCATCTTGGGTAGTGAAATTCGTCCGCTTGATCAATTTCTCAATCGATGGACTCTCAATAACGAATACATCATTGTCACGACGAATCGTGAAATCATTCTCTTCGCGTTTCTCAAAGCGATATACCTTACGCTCATCCGTCCCAGCCACACCCTCAACCTCTGGGGCATTTGGGATACTTTCTACGATATCCGAAATCTTATACAGCAACTCTTGAACACCACCGCGTGTCAAAGCTGAAATCGGATAGATCGCCAATTCCTTGCCGTCAGCAGCTAATTGCTCCTTGAACAAAGCCAAGTTATCTTCGGACTCCGGCATATCCATTTTGTTGGCAACAACGATTTGTGGGCGTTGCTCTAGCTTCGCATTATACAGCTTGATTTCTTCATTGATTTTGATGAAATCCTCATAAGGATCACGTCCGTCCGCGGCTGACATGTCCACGACATGCACGATAACTCGCGTCCGTTCAACGTGACGCAAGAACTCATGCCCGAGCCCCACGCCTTCATGTGCGCCTTCGATCAAGCCCGGCAAATCCGCCATAACGAAGCTGCGGCCATCGCCAACATCAACTACTCCGAGGTTCGGGGTTAATGTTGTAAAATGATAGGCTGCAATCTTCGGCTTCGCAGCCGATACTACAGACAGCAGCGTGGATTTACCAACGCTTGGGAAACCGACAAGACCTACATCAGCCATGACCTTCATTTCAAGGATAACCCAACGCTCTACGCCTTCTTCACCGTTCTCCGCAATCTCAGGAGCCGTTACACGTGCAGTTGCGAAGCGAGTATTCCCTCTTCCGCCTCGGCCACCCTTAGCAACGACGACTTCTTGCCCATGACGAGTTAAGTCAGCAATCACTTCTTGTGTATCATCATCAATAATGGTCGTTCCAGGGGGAATACGAACAATCATATCCTCCGAATTGGCGCCATGCATCGATTTGTTGCGACCTTTCTCGCCGCGCTCTGCTTTGAAGTGCTTCTGATAACGGAAATCCATCAATGTACGCAAGCCTTCATCTACACGAAAAACAACATCGCCGCCATTGCCTCCGTCACCACCAGCAGGACCACCCTCTGGTACATACTTCTCACGACGGAAAGCAACTAACCCGTCACCACCGTCGCCGCCTTTTACAAAAATCTTTGCCTTATCAACAAACATTTCTACACCTCAACTTTATATATGAAACGGCAATCGTAGGGTGATACCTGCCTCTCCCTCTTGCCACTCATCATTCTCAAGCGAATACTGGGATACTTCCGATGAAAAACATTTTAAAACCGATTGCTCAAGTTGCTCCCGATTATAGGGGCCTTGATATACAAAATCAAGCAGTAAGCTATCTTCTTGAACATCAAATTCCAAGCTAAGTGTGCCACTTTCCCCATCATCAAAGGCCGTGTGCTCTTGGACGCATGCCACCATTTGCCGAACCAATCGTTCAATCAGTCCGTTCTGGAGGGGGAGTTGTCCAAGATTAATTTCTTGTTCGACTTCCACATTCAGCTCTAATGCCTTCGACTGAACACGGAATTGAAGCAAGTAAGCAATGAAAGATGGGATCCCCAGCCTGGAGAGATTGCTTTCCTGCTGCATAGTCATTTTTATTTTTTCCATAAGAGGCCGTAAATTATCAAACTTCTTCATCTGGATATAACCAAATAAAATTTGGGTATCATTCATCCAATCATGCCGATAGCGATTTACGACGGCAATCAACTGATGATGTGCGTCTTGTTCTTGCTGTTTCAGCTTCGAACGCCACTTCTCTTCCATTCTACTTGCTTCTAATCTCCAAGCTGTGTACCCGCTTATGAGAATGATTAGTATTAATGCTACTCTGATGATCCAGGGATCTGTAACCAACATGCCAGTCAATCCTATGAGCACAAGTGTTAATAAATAGACCTGCGCGCTGCCTAATTGCTTCATTATCCGCCCGCCCCGTTCTCCGCTTAATAACCGTTCATCCAGTATATCATGCTGACTGGTAAACTTCACCAAACAAACGAGAAAACCTCTGCCCTCGACCATCCGAAATGAGTGATCACGGTTAGAGGTTTTTCCATGCATCTTGAGAAAAAATCCCTGGATGAACTGTCGCTCACCAGGGATTCTAATTACGCTTCTAGAGCTGCAGCTACTGGAGCTACATCAACTGGGTATACGCTCACTTTCTTGCGATCGCGGCCTAAACGCTCGAATTTCACTACGCCTTGTACCAAAGCGAAAAGTGTATCATCCGAACCGATGCCCACGTTCGTTCCTGGGTGAATTTTCGTACCGCGTTGACGGTAAAGAATGCTTCCAGCAGTAACAGTTTGACCGTCTGCACGTTTAGCGCCAAGGCGCTTAGAGTGCGAGTCACGTCCGTTCTTTGTGGAACCTACCCCTTTTTTGGAAGCGAAAAACTGGAGATCCAATTTCAACAACATGGTGTTATCCTCCTTTGTGATAGATTGTTTCAATCGTTATATAGTCACCGTAAGTGAGTTCAATCGTTTGTAACATAACGACCATCGATTCCAGAATCAACTGGATATTACCCCATGTCTCCGGTACAGACCGCGCACTTTCTGGAATTGTAACATCCAGTAAGCCTCGCTCCATCTCGTGAATTGGAATTATCCCCGTAATTGATTCAATCGAGTTAACAGTACCGAACGTTACCGCTGATACCGCGGCGCAGACCAAGTCTTTGCCAGGTACGTCATATTCAGCATGGCCTTCCACTACAAAAGAAAGGATTTGAGGCGAATCCGGTGCAAGACGTTCTATGGTCACGTAGATCATAGGCTTGTCTCTTACGCTTGGATTTTCTCAACTACTACTCTTGTGTACGGTTGACGATGACCTTGCTTTTTGTGATAGTTCTTTTTCGGTTTGTACTTATAAACGATGACTTTTGCGCCTTTGCCGTGTTTTTCCACTTTCGCGGAAACTGAAGCACCTGCAACCAATGGAGCACCTACTACTAGGCCATCCTCTTTGGAAACCAAGAACACACGATCAAAAGAAACAACCTCACCCTCAGCAGCGTTCAATTTTTCGATGTAAAGAACATCGCCCTCTTGAACTTTGTACTGTTTACCACCTGTTTCAATAATTGCGTACATTTTCATTACCTCCTCATGTCTCAGACTCGCCTTGTGCAGGTGACGGAAATGGACGGAATCCAATCGCGTACTTCGACCTGTTTCGTGCGGTTACAGCATGCCTAAACAACACACTCCGAGTATTATATCACAGTAATTAATTCATATGCAAACCTTTTATTTGCGTTTGCGGGTCATTTCCAGCAATCCTAGCTTGGTCCATCCTACTATCGTTGTCTTGGAGCGATCCTTGCGCACAGCTTCCGCCATATTCGCCATGACCTTCGCACGATTATCTTCCGCATGCATATCAATAAAATCGACGATAATGATGCCTCTTAAGTTACGAAGCCGCAAAAGCCTGGGAATTTCAACAGCTGCTTCCCGATTAATATCCGTCACGGTTTGCTCTAAATCAATCGAACCCGTGTAACGTCCCGTGTTCACATCAATCACCGTCAGCGCTTCTGTTTGATCAATGATTAGATACCCACCGCTAGGCAGCCAAATTTTACGACGAAAGCTCTGATTCAACTCTTCCGTAACACCGAAATGATCGAACATTGGTGTTTTACGATCATAAAAAGCAATACGGCCTCGCCAGCTTGGCTGTTGTTTGCGCAGTAAGGTTCTCATTTCTTCAAAGACCTTATTATTGCTCATCCATACTTCTTGAACTTCGTCGGATATCACATCTCTAACCAGCTTAGGTAAGAGATCAAGGTCCTGGTAGAGCTGCGCAGGAACAGCCGACTCT
This sequence comes from Paenibacillus sp. J22P143, assembly GCF_059692035.1. Lineage (NCBI taxonomy): Bacteria > Bacillati > Bacillota > Bacilli > Caryophanales > Paenibacillaceae > Paenibacillus > Paenibacillus sp. J22P143. The sequence continues at coordinate 163,815 of NZ_JCAUAQ010000009.1, read as the reverse complement.
TCTCGCTTCGCTAGAATGGTACTCCATACATCACGTAAATTTTGTAAATCATCTCGAATAGCTTCTTCACTTTGCCCTACCGCACCTGTGCGAATAATAACACCTTCACCTGGCAAAAGGTTACCCTCTGCAAGCTGCTTCAGACGCTGCCTCTCGGCTTCCAGATCAATTTTACGTGATATCGCAATGTAATCAGCATCTGGCATATAAACAATCCAACGGCCCGGAATGGAAACGTGCGTAGTCACTCTTGCCCCTTTGGTGCCCTGCGGATCTTTGCTTACTTGAACCATTAGCCTTTGCCCAACTTCAGCAATCTCTGTAATGGAAGGCTTGATCTTAGGTTGCTTGTCCAAATGAACAGGGAGGAGATCGTCTATATAAAGAAAGGCATTCTTCTCAAGTCCGATATCGACGAATGCCGCTTGCATGCCAGGAAGTACGTTAACGATGCGGCCCATATAGATGCTGCCTGCCCGTTGAGATTCAAGCGGATACTGCGTATCATACTCCACAAGACGACCATCCTCTAGCAATGCCGCTTGTGTAAGTTCAGGTGCGCAGTGAATTATCAGTTGCTTCATACACGTTCACCTCACCAGTTATTTTACATGAAAAGATCGGAAACTGCACTCCCCGGTTTTTTTCCATCTAAATAACCGACGACAATTTGCTGCTCGGGCAGCACGGCTTGAATGCGCCCCACATCGTTCACTACATAGATTAAATGATATTTTTCTCGCATAAAAAGCTTCAACGTCTCCGCCATCGTTAGCTGCTTTGTGATAACAATCGGCTGCGCTCTTGTACCGCGGCTCAGCAGCTGCCCCACCCGGAATCCGCGCCCCATTAGGAAGCGAAGGAAATGGTAAGGTATTTGCCGGTAAGCATACCAATTTGAAACAAGAAGAAACAAGCCAATAACCAGAATATTGATCGGCAGCTGTCCTTGTACGAGCTGTATAATCGCCATAATAATGATCGAGAAGCTTATGATCATACTGATCCAAACCGTGTAGACAATCGTGTTATGGTACGACATGATATAACCCAACAAGCCTTGCATCACTTTCCCGCCATCGAGCGGCATCACGGGGATCAAATTGAATAAACCGATCATGAGGTTCGCTTCAATGAAGTAGTCCCACCAGCTGCCACTTCCGATATCGAATGACTTCATCAGCAGCGCCAATAAGATCATCCATACATGTTGGAGGGGGCCTGCTAACGCGACGATCAATTCCTCGCGCGTGGACGTAGTTCCTAGCTCATCAACAATCAACACACCACCGAAGGGAAGAAGCTGGACTTCCTGAACCCGCCAACCGAACCCTTTCGCTGCGGTTAAATGCCCCAGCTCATGGATGAGAACAATGCCGAATAAAGTGATCGCCTCTAGAAAATACCCAGTAAAGGCACAGCCAATCATGATTAACGTAAATAATGGATGAAATCGATACTTCGTCCCCGCCCATTTAATCAAAGGTGATCACATCCGATGGGTTGATCATCACGCCCTCTTTCATGACAGAAAAGTACATGGTCCCTTTCGCTGGATCTTTGGCAGATGCCTTTCCTATGGGCTCCCCAACCTTCATCCAATCGCCTGCGGCTACACTCACGTCACTAAGTCCTCCATATAAAGACTCCAGTCCACCTGGATGGCGAATCATGATCGTTAACCCCGTATCCGCAGCATTACCTGAGAAAATGACCTGTCCCGTGTCCATCGCATACACGGGAGCAAAATCAGCTGTGTTCAAATTGACTCCTTTATGGATCGTCCCATCGTATCTGATCATCACCGTACCCTTCACTGGCGCGAACAACGTGCGCTTCGAGGTACTTACAATAACAGCTTCATTACCTGTGCGATTAAAGCTAGGAATGAAAGAGGGTGACCCTCCAAACTTATCGGTATACCAAGCGGAAAATGCCGTAAAATCATATGACTGCGTAAGTGCTGTTGTAACATACAGCTTCCCTTTGATTGCCCATGGCTTGTCTAGCTGGAACATCCCATAAACACTCGCAAATATCACGCCGCTAATAAGCAGCTTGAAGGCGATTTTGCGAGGAGACGGCGGCGTTAAGAAGCCTCTTTCCGTATCATCGTTCGCTGTATCCATCATGAGTTTCTGTCTCCATGCAAACTCAGGATCCTCCATCCGCCTTCTCCAGTCAGGATCAGCAGATAGCGGCACTTCATCTTTCTGGTGTGATGGCAACATGTATTCGGCCGACTGAGAGGAAAGTGACCCACCATGCCCGATTGATAGTTCCGACGATTCTCGCAAATGGCGAAGACGTTCTAGTCGGCGCTGCTTTACTTTATCTTTTATAACCATAGAATCCCCCTCCTTATAGACTTTCATTACTACAGCCTATGAGCAGATGGACAAGATTATGTGACTGTTACGACGCAGAAAAAACAAGCCACCTCACGGCAGCTTTGTTAGAAAACCTAGTGTTGAAGCAAATTGTAGATCACCTGTGCACTTTCCGCACGAGTCGTATTGCCCTGTGGAGCAAACGTAAAATTATCTCTGCCATGCACGAGTTCCAAATGGACAGCAGTTTGAACGATACTTTTCGCCCAATTACTTATTAGGTTGTCATCGTTAAAGTTTGTAACTGTGCTCGGCAAAGCAAGCTTGGTGCCTCCATGCTTCACTTCGTATGCACGCACAATCATTGCCGCCATTTCTTCGCGCGTAATCGGTGCATCTGGAGCAAAGTGGAGCTCATCACGTCCGGTAATAATGCCAAGGTTATAAGCAGTTGCAACGGATGCCGCATACCAAGCACCTTCTTGAATATCCACGAAAGGCTGCGTACCTGCTGCCTCCTTGCCTAGTGCTCTTATAAGCATCGCGGCGAATTGCGCTCTTGACACTTGGTTTTCAGGTTGAAATAACGAGTCTGTCATGCCCTCTACAATATGTTTGGCACTTAGCTCCTTAATAACAGAGAAAGCCCAGTGATCTGCCGCGACATCCGTATAGATTTTAGTCACTTGAAGAGCTGCATATTGACTAAAATGATTCACATTGACCGTAAGTGTGTCACCTTGAATCGTTCCACCTATGAATTCGAGTGTGCCATCATCACTTACATAATAAGCAGCTGTAAGCTTAGGATCTACGCCAGGCAAGAGCTTGAATGTCAATGTGATAGGTTTATCAAATTTACGTAATGTGTACACCTTGTTCTCTTTGGTAACGATAGAAAGTGTAAATTCATACGCGACACTAGCGAGACTTATTCCATCTTGTGATAACAGCTTCTCATTGTCTTCCTTGCGGACTGGCGTTGCATTCAAGTGGATCTGAGCATCCTTCAGTGATTCCGCAGGAACAAGACCTTGAACGGCTTCCAATACCTCAGAAGGCATTGTTACAGACATATCAGCCTTATTAAGCGTAATTGGCGCACTTCCTAAATCATTAACAACATCGATAGAAATTCTGATCCCATTGTGCTCAGCATCCAAGTTCACCCCGAAACTGCCATCGTCTTGTTTCTTGAAATCCTTGGAGGTAACAAGCTGATCCAGATCCGCTACCGGCAATACGGGAGGTAACAACGATGAATCTGTCGGTATTTCTGGCGGTATTGAATCCTCGCTAGTCCTAGTTACAGAAATCTGTATCGTTTTTGTCGCCTGCCCCTTCCTCCCTTTGTCCTCATACCAAGATTGACTCAATGTTTCCTCACTTGGTTCGATATGAAGCACAAATGTATTTAAGCCCGTTATTAAAGGTATGTCGTTCAGCTCGACATTTCCATATGCATCCATACATCCCGCAGGTATAGGTATGCCGTTAATGGTAAAGTTAACGCCATAAGGCACAACAGCTTTAAGATTCATCTTGTTATCTGCCGTGGCGTACACGATATCATCACCAAATGAAATACGCGGCATCGAGATGGACATCGGCATATCAACCCATCGAAGTACGTGATCTTCAACCACCATTTTGTTATCGGCTTGGTTCTTGATGGTCAGCTGCATGTTCGTATTTTCGGAGCTATACGCCCAATTGCCGTAATCGACCGTATCGTTGATTTGACGTGTATGACTTGTAAAGGCTTCTTTCTTCCAATCTCCACGTGTATATTTATACTGAATCGCCTTGCCAGCCATCATCTTGAAGCTGTACTCGACGATACGGCGGTCCGTTGCCCCGCTCGGCACCTGCAATTGGTTCCCTCTTGCATTCCAACCATTGAAATCGCCAGCGATGAAAATATCATCCGTGGATGGCGTATAGTCGGGAAGACGCAGCCTCAACAGAACGTCCACCATCACCAATTTTGGCATTACAGCCTGTTTCCCTGAAAAAGCACGATTATAACCTGCATCAAAGGCTGCAACCAAATACGTATAGGCCGTATCATTGCTCACAGCATAGTCGACATAGGTCATTTGCGAGTGAGGTACAGTAGCAATTTTATGATAGGTAGCCTCGGTAACTGTTTTTTTATAAACCTCATAGCCCGAAACCGATTCATCCGCCAACGTCCAGTTAAGTTGTACACGGTTGGACTCCACAGTTATATTGGACAGCGTTGGAGCAGTTGGAGGTGTTTGATCATCCTTATTTGGATTTACCTCTACTGTTACTATTGGAGATTGCGAATAACGATCTCCGTTATCCATAGAGGCTTTCACGAAATATTCATAATAACCAGGCTCGGTTGGTTCAAATGTAGCCCCATATACCTTACGTCTGGAAGAATCCGAGTCATAACGAAGCTTAGATTCTTGTGCAAAAGCAGGATCTGAGCCTTGCTTATAATAAACTAAGCTTGCCATGATATTCGCTGCTTCCTTCCCATCATAAGCCGGATTATTCGTTACCCCATTTACGCCAATCTCCACAGTAATCTTCCCTACCTTATGGCCTACTTGCAAGTAGACGACATCCGTGACCGAGGAAGGTGTGCCTAAATAGCTTATTGGGAAGGCAGGAGTCGCTGAAACCATATCGCTTAAGAAGCTCTCTCCGCTCCCTTTAATCGCTGTAACGGCATAATAGTATTTCGTCCCGTTAACAACGGCTGCATCTTCGAACGAAGTCGTAGCCGTCGTCCCAACTAACACGACTTGACCACCCTCGATCGCCGCACGATACACATGATAGCCATCTACCCCCGCAACAACATCCCAGGTTAAATCAACTTGATGATCCCCTCCAACAGCTGAACTGTTCGTAACTTGAGGAACGAGCTGCAAGTCTACAGTAGACACCATCATGAGTCCCGTTTGACTCGGGATGGTTAGTTCAATCTGTCCATTCACTACAGTCCCTTGTATTTGACCATACAGGTGATCGACTAGAGTTAACCCCTCAGGCAGGAAGCCAGCAACATCAGCACGTACTGTTTTGGCATCTGCGTTGCGATTAATGACGAGCAAAGCACCTTTCACTTCATTTTTGCGAGCATACACAATGACATCATCCTGCGCATAAGCAACTTTGATATCCCCTGTACGGAAAACAGCATTCTCATTGCGAATTGCAGCCGCTTTTTGGTACACATTTAAAATGCCGGCATATTGCCCATTCCCTGTATAAGTTCCGTTTTCTTGTTTCGTCACGCGCTCCCAAGGGAATGTTCTACGCGAATCCGGGTCCTTCGTACCTGTTAAGCCAACTTCATCTCCATAATAAATCGTCGGCGCACCAGGATAACCCATTTGGAATATCGCTGTAAGCTCTTGCAGCTTCAACGCTCGCGAGCTGGCTTCAGGAGCAATCTGCAGATGCTCTTCTTCCCATTCCGGATGATCATAGATCGTCGCAGACCGCGTTGTATCATGGGAGTCCACAAGATTGAGCATCGCTAGCCAAGCTTCTTTCGGATAATCCTCTCGCACGGACTCCAACTGCTCATTGAGCGCACTGCTGTTTCCAGCATTCATGAAGCTTTGAATCGCTCTACGGAACCTGTAGTTCATCACAGAATCAAACTGATCACCAAGCAAGAACCTTGTCGCAACTCCCCACTCTTCGCCTAAAAGGACCGGATCTTCGATCAGATCTCCATTGCCGTCTGGCAGACCTTTGGTCGACTTCACAGCTTCACGGAACTTCTGCCATGTACCGCTGGACACATCAGGAGCCACATCCAAACGCCAACCGTTTGCCCCCATCCAAAGCCATCGCTGCGAGTTCGCAGCTTGCATCTCTTGTTGCGCTTCTTCAGGACTCAGTCCCGATACATCATGACCAATCACCATATCGCGATAATCGATATTGTTCCACTCATGCTGACCCGCAAGTGACATCGTGTCGGCAGGCAATAATTCTGTGGCCACCAACTGCGGGTCCTTCGCATCCATCACAGGCAGGGAATCGTACCCCCACCAAGCATCATACTTGTAATGAAGATTGGGCCCATCTCTGTCTTTCTCTTTTTCATTCAAAACGGTGAACCAGGTCATATATTTGAAGTCCGCTGGATATTGATAATGTTGACCTGTCATCGGATTGATTTGCGCTATGAAAGCTTGCTTAACCGCTTCTTCTGCCTGTTTTTTAGATTCATGATTCACATTCATTCGATCATAAACCTTCGACCAATACTCATAAGCGCCAATCTCAGGATATTTCTCATAACGGTCAAAATAAATCGAATCATCACCTACGTGGTTGAATACCCCATCATTAATGACCTTGATCCCCACAGCCTTCGCGGCTTTCGTGAAGGTTAGAAACGCTTCATCAGATGCTTCGCGTGTCTTCGTATAATCTAATCCAGAAGTAGGATCATTAGGGGTATTATAGACCGGAACTCCGAACATCGGATCCAAATGCTTATAATCCGTCGCATCATATTTATGATTGGAGGCTGCCCAGGAGACAGGATTTAAATAAACAGCTGTAATGCCTAGCGCTTTTAGATAGCCAAGCTTTTGCTGAATGCCTTGAATATCCCCGCCATAAAATTCATTCGTCCATGCCCCATCTGTCTTGGCCTCTGGATAATAAGGAGCATTTACGGGTGACTTCCGATCTGGATTTTCCGGGATATCGCTCCATGTTCCCCAAATCTGATTGCTAGCAGGGTCACCAGCTACACCGCCGTCAAAATATTGCAGCTTTTGCCCGTTCTTCGAGGTTGCATATTGGCTTTCCACTGCACCCCTTGCGCCATCTTCCAGCTTGGCTCGATTGTTCGCTGAATTCCCATCGAAGAAACGATCTGGGAAAATTTGATAAACAACCGCATTTTTCATCCAATCTGGTGTTTGGTAATTCGGATCATAGACGGTCAAATTATAAGGTAAAGCTCCCTCTTCGCTCGTGCTGCCTGTTGCACCACTAGAACCATCATCGCCATATTCGATCTTGGTGGTCCCATCAACTAGAATAAATTTGTAACCCCATATACCAATTTTCCCCGCAAACGTACTTTTCGGAACAAGAACCTCGAAATAATCCTTATCTTCAACCGTCGTCGCCTTCTTCATCATAAAAGCATTCGAAAGACCGTCTGGCGCTGTCAGCTCAGCCTTGGCAAATTGCACATCGCCTTTGTTCGCTGAGATTCGAAGCGTCACGTCCTCTTCGCCCGCTTTGATCGCCCCAAAGGGCTTCTTATACGTGATGGATCGGCTGTCAAAAGTTAAGCCGTCCTTCTTAATTTGCCCATCAAACACGCTGTCCTTTGCCATGTAATCATGGGATAGCAACTTATTGTCTGCAGAATAGTCTATGGAAAAGGTCACGTTCGCCTCATCTAATGTTACAAGTTTAAGGTTCCCATCCACACCACCGTAGTCATTGCCATTCCAGTCATCTGAAAATGCGACCTTCGCTTCATAGCTTCCCGGTGGAACCGTGCGCTGCAACTTATAGACCGTACCATCCAGATTGTAGTCTACGAAGAACTGCGCCGCTTGTTGAGGCGCCCATTCCGGCTCTCCAAACAATTTCTGAATAGAACCCACTAATCTAGGCCACTGGTTATCAGCCTTAAGTGGTACATATTGCTCCAAGCCATGAACACCCGGAATTGAAATTTTCGCCTTGTTCAGTGCTTCGTTGATATAGAACTTCACCTTGGTGGCGTTAGCCAGATCGAAGGCAAAATTGTTGCCATTATCGCTAAAGCCATCCCATGTCCCATTTTTAACAAACTTAAATTCATGATGACCAGCCTCTAAATCACGTGAAAACTCATAGTAATCGCCAACAACATGCTTCATCTTTGTGTCAGGATTCTGATTGTTCCAGCCTTGAAAGCTGCCGGCCAAATACCATTGTGTGTTTCCACCTGGTTGTTCAATCCCTGTTTCAATAGGTATCCCCGCTGCCTTGGCTATTGGCGGAAATAAACTGACCATCAACTGCAACATCAGCAGCAGTGCTGTAACAAGAGCTGTGTAAGACAAGCCCCTTTTGGATGATGATACCTTCATGATTGCAATTCCTCCTCGTTTAATTGTGCAATCGTTTGCGCAAATGGAAGAAGGAGACCTATCCATTTCAACGCAAAACCCCGCCATCTCACACAGGAGATAACGGGGTTGTTCCAGACGGAGACACCGTCCAGAAAGCATTGCCCTTAGGTTTTAAAAGCATTTCAAAGATGTATTTGTAAAATAACTATATTTTGAAAACGCTTTATTGTCAATTGATTTTATTTTAAAAATACGCACAACTTTCATTTCTATTATGTGCAAACTGATGTTTTTTTGCACAAAAAAAAAGCCCGCGTCCCAAGTAGGGTCACGGACTTTCCAGTGATTCTATCATTTAAAACAATTCGGGGGCACGCTCCTGATGCAGCTTCACACTCATGACGAGACCAAGCGAAAGCATATTGATGAGGAGCGACGTCCCCCCATAACTAACGAAAGGAAGTGTAATACCTGTCAACGGCATAATACCGATCATCATACCGACATTTTCGAAAATTTGAAATACGAACATGGACACAACACCAACGACGATATACGCTCCACCCAGCTGAGAACTTTGGATAGAGATCAGAATCATCCGGTAGATTAGCATGAAATAAATAAGCAAAAGAACAGCAGACCCACGAAAGCCAAACTCTTCTCCTACGACGACGAAGATCGAATCGGAATAAGCGAAGGGGATGAAGTTACTATGCACGGAAGTCCCATGCAAAAAACCCTCTCCTTCTAGGCCGCCCGAGCCAATAGCCCTTACCGCGTTACGAACCTGATAACTATCATCATCGGAGACATCCTGCGGATAGAGGAATGTATCAATTCGATCCATCCAGTGGCTGAAACCGTAGCCTTTAAGCATGTCTAACAAGCTGGCATGGAAATGTTTATATAGCGTCAACATGAGGAATCCTACGCCTGCCACGACTAGGATACTTATCAAAACTTGCGAATATTTGATATTCCCAATCCACAGCATCCCGAGCAAAATGATGATAAATATAATCGCATTCCCTAGATCGGGCTGAATAAGAACAAGCACGAAAGGGACTAGGACGGCTAGCCCAACAGGAATAATATCATTTTTAACTAGGAGATAGTCACCTCCACGTCTGGCAAGGAGTGCTGTAATGGAAATAATCAGGATCAGCTTGACGAGCTCCGCTGGCTGAAAAGTCATACCACCAGTGCCTGGAATCTCAAACCAGCCGCGTGCACTATTGATTCTTATACCGAAAAAATAAACAGCAATCAAAGAGACAATCCCAATCCCATACAGGTATGGGGCAATTCGAATAAGAACACGGTAATCGAACAAACTACAGGCTAGGAAAGCGACTAACCCTACCGCGTATAAGACCAAAATTTTCGTAATGCCGATGTTAATCTTCGGATGATCCACAGAAGCACTGTAGACCAACATCGTACTTATAACCATAAAGGCAATCAGAATGACAACAATTGGAATATCAATGTTTTTCAGCTTGGCAAACACAGAACAATCATCCTATTCCAATAAACTTTTTCATACGTTTTACCCAGCCGGTTTTATCCTCAAGCTGCATGAGTGGCACCGTATCCCCAACGATACGCCGGGCAATATTCCGATACGCGATAGCTGCGCGTGACGATGGGTTCATCACGGTTGGCTCACCTAAATTAGCAGCCTTAATGACATGCTCATCATCCGGCACAATCCCCAACAGATCAATGGCAAGTACCGAACAGATTTCATCGATATCCAGCATCTCGCCCTTCTTCACCATCTGAGGACGTATGCGATTAATCACAAGCTTCGGTGAAGATATTTTCTCATTCTCCAACAAACCAATAATACGATCCGCATCTCGCACCGCAGCATTTTCCGGTGTCGTCACGACAATTGCTTTGTCTGCGCCCGCAACCGCGTTTTTGAAACCCTGCTCAATTCCTGCCGGACAGTCAATAATGACGTATTCGAAATCATTTTTGAGCTCTAATATAATCGTCCGCACCTGTTCAGGAGTGACCGCATGTTTATCTTTCGTCTGAGCGGCCGGCAATAAATACAACTCGTCAAATCGCTTATCTTTAATTAACGCCTGTGGCAATCGGCAACGCCCTTCCGCAACGTCAACAAGATCGTAAATAATCCGATTTTCTAAACCCATAACCACATCTAGATTACGTAATCCAATATCGGTATCTACCATACATACTTTCTTCCCAAGAAGCGCGAGTGCGGTCCCCAGATTTGCGGAAGTCGTCGTTTTACCAACGCCGCCTTTACCTGAGGTAACAACGATAGCCTCTCCCATATTCCTCACCCCAGACACAGTTTTTTTGTTTAAAATAGTTATTTAACAGGAGCATCCGGCCAAATCCTATGAAGCTGATGCAGCTTATCGATTTCCATTTTACCATCCTTCACATAGGCAAATTCCATGAATGCCTCCTCGATCCCCCACTCATCTGGAGAACGACTGATCACTCCGGCAATTCGTAATTGTGTAGGACGCATATGAGAAGCAGCAATGATTGCCTTCTCATCCCCTTCTGTACCCGCGTGAGCCATACCGCGAAGTGATCCCATGATGTAAATGTTTCCTGTGGCGGTTATATTTCCACCTGGATTAACATCACCTAAATATAGTAAATCCCCTTCGTTATGAAGAGTTTGTCCCGAACGGATCATCCCTCGTAGCGTGGTCATGGTAACCTTAGGCTCCACAGGTGCTTCAATCTTAGGTGGTTCACTTTCGATCGATTGAATCAAGAGGTTCCCCTTCTGCTTAATGACAGAACGAATCTCTTCCTTCTGCTCATCCGTGGCCTCACGGCTGCCCAATTTGACATTCACATGTATTATAGGACCCGTTAATATTTGTTGATGCGTTTTCTCGAGCTTGTGTTGCAGCTCTTGCAACAGCTCTTGCCAATCGCATGCGTCATTTAGTAAAAAAACTAGGCCATCTTTGACCCCTTTTATCATCACATGGTGCTTCGCTACAGACATAATGGCATGACGACCTCCCAACCTATACATTTCGGCCCTTGTTCTAGTTTTTCCTGCTTATAGCCTGGAAAATTAATCTTCCTTCCCTGAAGCTGCGAGTCGTTTTCCTTCAAGCAGTTTACGAATGGGAACATAGCAAATCAAGGCCACAAGTAAATTAAATAGAACACTTGGGAGCATGTAATGGGTGAGAGCAAAATTTAAATCTATGGCAATTAGTTTGAATAAGCGGTTGATCCCGTAGTTGAGAAACTCAAATATGAGCAAGCCTAAGCTCGTGATAAGCAAGTTGTAAAAAATTAAATTAGGTTGCTTACGCTGCGCTAGTCCTGCCAAGTAACCAACGAGCCCCATGCTAAAGGAATATACGCCAAGCATAGCACCGTAGTAGGTGAAATCATGTAGTAATCCAAACAGAAGTCCATACAATAAAGCCGCATGACGATGATGAAAAAGTCCAATAAACATGATGAATACCAAGGTTAAATGCGGTGTTACAAAGACGATCGATTGCCATGAGGCTGGCAACAGCCAAACCACTAAACTGCCTTGAAGGATAAACAATCCAAACAGGATGAGCCATAAAACCTGTCTATTCACTTGTCGGCTCACCTCATTTCACTTCCGGAACTTCAACGACGAACACTTCACGGATCCGATTAAAGGAGGCTTTTGGCTTCACCATGACCTTGTAGGTTATGCCGAATTCCCCAGGCCCAATGGATGAGATCGTACCTACTTCTATCCCCTTTGGAAAAACCTGCCCCAAGCCAGATGTAATAATCGTATCGCCAACCTTCATGTCGTCCGCATGTTCGACTTTATTCATCACCAACTCACCTACTTTAGGATCATACGATTCGATCATCCCAAATGGCTGAGAATCATAACCTTTGACTGTAACGGCAATTGCTTTCGAGTTGTTATCCGTATCATTGGTCTCCGTTAAAAGTTGTACATTGGAGTGAAACCCAAATACTTTACTCACTCTACCTACTAAGCCATCGACCGTCATGACCGCCATGTTCTCCTTAATCCCATCCTTATCACCCAAATTAATCGTTACGGTGCTATTGTACGGGTCTGGATCAATGGTGACGACCTCTGCAATACGATATGTGTAATTGTTAGCTTGGCGTTGACGTTCTGTAAAGCCAAGCTCATCCAACAGACGCTTATTTTGCGATTCAAGATCATTCAATCGCTGTGTATCTCGCGCATACTGTGTGAGTGTCAGCTTCAATGTTTTGTTTTCTTCATAAATGACTCGCAAGTGCCTGATATCTTCGAAGAAACCCGCTACCTGCGCAGCGGGCTTGTATAAGAGTCCTTGCGTCCATGAAACGGAGTCTTTGACAAATTTCTCAGGCCATGTCATTGGCCCTCGATTTCCAAGTGTTAGTCCCATTAAAATAAAGAAACAGACTAATCCGGACATAAGAAAAATGAGTCGTTTATTTCCCATCAATTTAAACAAATTAGCACCTTCTAACGAAAATTAACCCTTATACCTCGAACCCGTTCCTGATTTGTTTTTAAATAAGTGAATATTTTCTAATGCTCGCCCCGTTCCAATTGCAACACAATCCAACGGATTTTCAGCGACCATAACGGGCATCCCCGTTTCTCTTGCTAGAAGCTTATCCAGATTACGCAGTAATCCGCCTCCACCTGTCAACACAATACCGCGATCCATAATATCCGCAGATAGCTCTGGTGGACATTTCTCAAGTGTGACCTTCACGGCATCCACGATGGCACTTACCGTGTCAGACAACGATTCTGTAATCTCAACCGATGTTACACTGATTGTTTTCGGTAAACCGCTAACAAGGTCACGACCACGAATTTCAAGCGATTCCGCCTTATCTGTATTTAGAGCCGAACCGATCTCGATCTTCAACGTTTCTGCTGTACGTTCCCCGATCATGAGATTGTACGTACGTTTAATGTATTGAATAATAGCTTCATCCATTTCATCGCCAGCGATACGAATGGAGCGGCTGGTTACAATACCGCCAAGCGAGATGACCGCAACTTCCGTCGTCCCTCCGCCAATATCAACGACCATGCTCCCTGTCGGCTCCCATACAGGAAGATCTGCACCAATCGCTGCAGCGAACGGCTCCTCGATCGTATAGGCTTCTCTTGCTCCTGCTTGCTTCGTTGCATCTTCAACAGCACGCTTTTCCACAGCTGTAATCCCCGACGGTACACATACCATGACATTCGGATGACGAGGGAACAACCAACGTTGCTTCTGCGCTTGTCGAATAAAGTAACGAATCATGGTTGCTGTTGTGTCGAAATCGGCAATGACGCCATCTTTCATCGGACGAACTGCACGGATATTCCCTGGGGTACGCCCAATCATCTTCTTGGCCGATTCACCCACTGCTTCAATTGTTTTCGTATCAGTACGAAGGGCAACCACCGAAGGCTCCCTAACGATAATTCCTCTGCCTTTCACATACACCAACGTATTCGCGGTACCCAAATCAATGCCAAGATCTTTCGTAAAACCACCAAACATACAAACGGCTCCTTTCCTGTTGCGTTTTCTATTATATTACATAAAGCCTTGTTCCTTCAAACTTATAAATCTCTGATCTCCAATGATAACATGATCTAACACTTCAATACCAATTATGGCTCCAGCTTCTACTAATCGCCCCGTCAGACTAATATCTTCCGGACTTGGGGTTGGGTCTCCACTTGGATGGTTATGTACACAGATGATCGAAGCACTACTTCGTTTAATAGCTGCTCGGAACACTTCTCTAGGGTGAACAATGGAAGCGTTCAAGCTGCCCATCGATAAGGTTTCTTGCGCAAGGACATGATTTTTGGTATTCAGAAACAAACAGACGAAATGCTCCTTTTGTAAATACCGTAAATCCTCGCTCATTAAATTTGCAATATCTTTGGGGGAGCGAATCGTAACCCGCTCCTCGTACGAGCTTTTGGCCAGCCTGCGACCTAGTTCAATTCCTGCCATAATTTGAAGAGCCTTCGCATCTCCAATGCCCTTAATTTGTGTGAGCTGGTCCTTGCTCATATCAACAAGACTGCGAAGTCCACCACTTTCACTTAGAATCCGGCTCGCCAAATGAATAGCTGATTCCGCTACGGTCCCAGTCCTTAATAGGATGGCAAGCAGCTCAGCATGGCTTAACGCCCCCGCCCCCAATTGGAGCATTCGCTCCCGCGGTCTTTCTTCGATCGGAACTTCTCGCAGCATTAAGCTTGAGCTTTCCATGTTTTCCCCTCTTCCGTAATGTAGGTTGTGTTACTTATTGCTATCCCATGCATGCAGGTATTGACCCCTAAAAACAACATAAAACCCCCGGATTGTAAGATCCGAGGGCTTCTAGGATGGAGATTCAGTATTCGATTGCGGACATTCAAATGTCCTTATTTGTTCAAGCATGCTGCCGATTGTATGACCATCAAAGTAATTTTCCATCTGCTTTTCAGCATCGGTGAAAACCTTACCCATCAATCGATCCATTTTGGATGAAATCATACAAGGCTTAGACTCATCACCAGAGCACCAACTTGGCTTCAATGAACCTTGGCATGTTAATCGGTAAATCTCCCCGAGTGTGACTTCCTCAGGCTTACAACTTAAAATAAAACCGCCACCGATGCCTTCCTTCGTTGACACATAGCCTGCTTTTCGCAGAAAACCCATGACTTTACGAATTCGTGCAGAATGGGTAGACACATTAACTGCAATTTCTTCGCTAGTTGCCATATGATCAGGCAAGTGAGCTAACAGAACCAGACTGTGGACGGCAATTGTAAATTCGCTGTTCATGGCCGTACCTCCCAGAAAAATGCGAAGTCATGTCGCTTACTGTCATTGTAACCTTTACAGATTAGTCAGTCAATCCAATCCCCCTATTTGTGACTAGAATAGATAAGCTTGAAAATCGTGTTACAACACTTGAATATCGAACGTCAGAAGTAGATCACTTAACAAGGAAAGCGGGAGCCCTACAACCGTGAAATAATCCCCCTCTATTCCGCTGATGATCGTTGCCCCAATCCCTTGAATCGCGTAAGCGCCAGCTTTATCCTTGGGTTCCCCCGTTGCAATATAGCGCAAAATTTGTTCGTCAGACATCGGCTTCATTCGTACGTTGGTCATGCTATGCGAGACAACTTGTTGACCTGTAGCAGCATCCACGCAGGCAACACCACTATATACCTGATGTATATTCCCTTGTAATCCTTTCAGCATGCGGAAGGCATCTTGTTCATCAACTGGTTTGCCAAGAACTTCATCGTTATGCACAACAACCGTATCCGATCCTATGATAATGCCGCGTTTATCTTGCTCTTCCAGCATTTCTCTGACTGTGGAAGCTTTACGCAAAGAAAGCAACTCAACGAGCTCAGATGGCGTTATTTTTTGTTCGACGGACTCATCCGCGTCACTCACCCGAATCATATAAGGTAGTCCGAACGATTGAATAAGCTCCTGCCTCCGCGGCGACGAAGAAGCAAGAATAAGTCTTACATGGTCTGGTGTACGCAAAATTAACAACTCCTAAATTATAATCAATCAATTTACATGTTCAACTGCTCACTAGAGTTTCCGATATAGAAGATAGGCTCCTACTAATCCTATAATACTACATAGGTTTAGCTTCACCAAAAGGTCAAATTCATATTTCACAACTTGCAAATCTGCTTTAGGCTCCCATGTAATTTCAACTGATTTGGTTAGAAAGGCGAGAGCAGGAACGGGCGCCAGCAGCTGGCCGATAATAATCCCAGTAATTAATCCGACGATTAGAAAAATGATCAATGTAAACGTGTTTTTTTTCATACCTGTCATCCTCTCTATGTATGTACAAGCCTATTATACGAGGAAACACCTCTTTTTTCCATGCAAAATAGTCGGCTGCGCCGCCCAATGAATCAATGGTGATTCTTACCTGCTTACAGCATAGAGCAATCCTAGTATTATAGTTACCGGAGGTAAATTCAACTATGACTCTACTTAAAAGACTTATTTTTTTCACATTACTACTCACAATTGCGTTTCCTTATCATGCATTCGCTTTCAAGGTTGTGCTTGATCCCGGGCACGGCGGAAGTGATCCTGGCGCAATAGGCGCCCACGGTCTCCGTGAAACCGATGTCAACTTGGACATCACCCTAAAGGTACGACAAGCCTTGCTTGATCGAGGTTATGAGGTCATTTTAACACGCACCAATGACACTTTCTTGTCACTCGCTCAGCGGGTTGAATTCACGAACGAACAGCAAGCTGACTTATTCGTATCCATTCACGCCAATGCGCATTCGAGTAGCAATGCCAATGGGACCATGGTGCTCTACTATGACAACGCATACCCGCAAGAAGATTATCCAGCGAGCAGCGCAATGACCCAATTAACGCCTTACAGTAAAGATCTAGCTCAGCGTGTTCAGGACGCTTTACTTGCTCAATCAGGAACCAAAGACTTAGGACTAACCCCAAGCGCAGTTTATGTGGCCCGAATGGGAACAATACCAAGCATTCTTGTAGAAACAGCCTTTCTCACGAATAAAAGCGATGCAGCATTGCTAGCTAGCGATGCCATGCGTTCCAAAATGGCGATCGGAATCGCCAATGGAATTACTAGCTATGAACCGCCTCTTTTTACCGATGTGCTTGTACATTGGTCTAGATCTGCCGTTCTACGCATGAAGAATAAAGGCATTGTCGAAGGCATTGCCAACAATTACGAACCAGACCGAGCGCTAACTAGAGCAGAGTTCCTCACCCTGATGGATCGTGTATTCTCATTCAGCAAACTGCCTTCTGTCTGCAGCACTAACGGAAGTGTAACTTCCAATGTTTATGGATGCGGGACTGGACCTGCTGCTAAAAGCTACTCTGATTTACCTGCTTCACATTGGGCCAATGCCGTTTTTGCCAAAGCAGGGAAGTTAAACCTTCTTCAAGGCTACGCGGACGGAACCATTCGTCCTAATCAGGCCATTACACGCGGGGAAGTTGCTTATTTATTCAATCAGCTTCTGCAAATGACTTCGCCAACCAAACAATCAACGGATCAATCAGCATTCGATGATGTACCCAAATCTCTTTGGAGTGCTTCCGCCATTAACACGCTGAAAGAAAAAGGCTTCATCAATGGCATATCGGACACTACCTTCAAGCCAGATCAAACGATGACAAGGGCAGAAATCGCCTCTCTGCTCGATCGATACATCACCAAGTAACAGGAAAGCCGTGTATCTCAACTCCGATAAAGAGTTCAGGTACACGGCTTTTCATTTAAGCAACACTAATCAATTTGAGAAGCTCCTTCTGAGCAATAATGTACTGCATCAAAGAGGATTGTGCTTGCCACATCAGGGCTTGAGATGGCGCTTTTTTGTACTCTTCCATGGATTGGACAGCACGATTGATCGCTGTTGTCATCTTAAGCAGCGACTGCTTTACATCTTCACCCGCTCCGTCGGCAAGTCCTGTTCCTAGTGTAATGAGTGCCTGATGTGAAGTACGAATCGTCTGTAAGGATGCATCCGTGAGCGCGGTTGGCTTCGTCTCTGCTAAATGGATAAGTGTTAATCCACTTATCGTATTCACGAGCTTATCGCCATCAGCAATGTAATTCGCCACGGACGCTGGCCTTGCGCCAGACCAACGAATCCCGGATACCGCTGGGAAATCCACACTTTTCATAAAGACCTCTATGGTTTTATCCGTTGCCTGTACACCTTGTCTCAGGGCAATCGCTTCGTCCTTCGTCTTAGCAAAGCCAACAAACACAGTAAGCTTGTCGGAGTTGTCGATCGCTGATGCAAGCCCCTTCTTACTAAGCGAATCCTGTACGGCCTGAGCTCCCTGTAAGGAGCTAAACACGCCATTTTGCAAGAAGGTATACGATTTCGCAGGGATTTGCACAGGTGTGACAGCTACCGATGTCGCAGGTAGCGCAACATCCCCTACGCCAGTTTGTGTTTTGGAGGTTGCTGCAGCAGCCTGTGTATTCGGGGACGGCACCGTTATTTTAGTAGGATTCGAGGTCGCAGTCGCAACACTCGGATCTCGATCCGAAGAGAACATGGAGAGCACGAAGAAACCGAACGCGATGCCCGTTACTACTGCACCAGCCACCGATGTTGCAATTCGAATCCAAGGGGTACCAGACGATTTCGCATATCGAGCTCCCGTCCCAGGCTCCCTGTATGGATCTCTGTAAGGCTCTTTGGGTGTCCAGTTGGACCATTCATCCCGAGTATCCACAGGCTCCACTTCCTTTCGGACTGGAGATGGTTGTGGGGAATTCTGCTGCTCTCGGGATATCTGCGTTTCACGAATAATGCGTTCTACACGCTCACCCTCTGATTCAATCTGACTATGCCAGTTTCCAAAATCAGTGGTAAACGTATTCAGCGAATGTGATTCAAATAAGGACTCCACTTGCTCTCTTTCAGCTTGCTCATACGGCGTCACTTCTTTCGAATTACGGTCTAGCTTCGCGTCTATAACTTTATACTCTTCTTGATAGAGTGGGATTACGTTCTCCTCTTGATCATGGACCCGTGCTGCTCTGCGATTTGATTCTGCCCCTTCCTTGGGGTCGAATCGATAAGTGATTCTAGCTTTTTTCATTCTCTTCCCACACTCCTCATCCCATGTATGTTGGAAACAGGCACAATGCCGTATCATCTTGTCCCAATCTTCTGTTACTAGAGTATGAGAGAGAGAACCTTAATATGATTGTTTCTAGAAAAAAAGACCGCCTCCAGCCCATTGGCTCCAGCGATCTTTTCTCTACGTATGTGATTCGTATTTCTTGCGCAGCGATTTAGCTAATCCATCGGCTGCCTTCCAGATGTCACCTGCGCCCATCGTAAGGACGAGGTCACCAGGCTGAACGCGGTCAACCAAATAGGTTAGTACCTCTTCACGGGTGGCAATATGCTGAACATTCGGGTTGCTGTTGCTGCGTATCAGCTCGACTAGCTTTACAGAGTCAACACCTTCAATTCGTTGTTCACCTGCCGGTGAATAAATATCGGTAATGATCACTTCATCCGCTTCAAGGAAGGAACGGCTAAACTGCTCAAACAAGTAATAAGTTCGCGTATACCGTTGCGGCTGAAACACAGCGATGATGCGCTTTCTCGTTGCTTTCGCTGCGGAAATCGTTGCTTGAATTTCCGTAGGGTGATGCGCATAGTCATCGATAACCAAGATGTTTTCAACTTCACCAAGCACTTGAAATCTACGCTTTGCCCCTCGAAACTCTTGAATCGCTTCCGCTATTTTCTCGAAAGATAAACCTGCCTCCAAGCAAGTTATCAATGTCGCAAGCGCGTTGTAAACATTATGTTTACCTGGTACAGATAAACTAACTTTCCCTAAGGAAGTGCCCTTGAACTCTACCGTAAAGGTAACCTTGCGGTCACCAAGTGAAATGTCACGTGCAATATAATCCGCTTCCGTCTCAATACCATACGTAATCACTTGGCTTTGAATTTCCGGAATCATTTCCCGCAGGAATTCATCATCCTGACAGACAATCGCTTTTCCACCAGGTCTTACTTGGCTTAAAAATTGTTTGTATGCTTTTTTCAAATTTTCGAAATCGCCATTATAATTTTCCAAATGGTCGGCTTCGATATTGTTGACTAACGCGAGGGTTGGGTGATATTGCAGGAACGTTCCATCGCTCTCATCCGCTTCCGCAACAACGTACTCACCTTTGCCAGCTTTGGCATTGCTGCCTACATTCATGATTTCTCCACCGATAATATACGTTGGATCTATGCCGCAAATCTCCATCACCAAAGCAATCATGGAGGAAGTTGTTGTCTTACCGTGGGCACCTGCAACGGCAATCCCTTTGCGTTCGTTCATCAGCCTTCCCAACATTTGCGAACGATGAATAATGGGAATGTTCAATTGCTCTGCAGCTTGCATTTCCACATTGTCTTTGGATAACGCCGTTGAATATACAACCAAATCGGCTCCTGATACGTTATTCGCCTCATGGCCAATAAACACCCTGGCACCTTTAGCTTTCAGTTTATCTGTAAGCTCTTGCTGTGCTAGGTCTGATCCCGAAATACGGTATCCCATCTCGAGCATGACTTTGGCAATGGCACTCATGCCGTATCCGCCGATTCCTATAAAATGTACGTGTTCTGCTTGACTCACGCTGTTCTCACCATCCTTTTTCAGAATCGGTTTGATAGGTTATCCAAGAACGAACATCAGAGATTAAATACAGCGTGCCGGATACGACCGCCAGATCATCCTGCTCAGTTCTATTTGTTAATAAGGTTAAAGCTTGCTTCCAATCGCGTTCTACAACAATGTCAACCTCACGATTCATCTCTCGAAGAAGACCACTTGCGATTTCAGCGAGCAGGGAAGCATCCCCTTTTTTATGAAAATTGGCTTCCGTAATAATGAGCGTATCCACCAATGGTAGTATATGCCTTAAGTAGCCTGTATGATTCTTCGTCGCTAGCATTCCAATCATCATATGAAGCTTCTTATAGCTATAGACGTTTTGAAGTGCAGCAGCCAGTGTGGCAGCCCCTTCTGGGTTATGAGCCCCATCGAGAAGGATCCGCGGCTCTTGTGAAACCATTTCCAGCCTACCTGCCCATTTGGTTCCCTCAAGCCCTTTCTGCAAATCAATGTCCTCCACAATCGTGGCGTAATATTGACGGATCACCTCAAGTGTCATGACCGCTACGGCCGCATTCTTCAATTGATGCTCACCGTTCAACGTGATGGACAGATCCGGAATAGGTCGAAAAGGTCCGTTAAACTGGAAGCTTTGACGATCTAGTTCGCTGTTCACTTCAGTCAACGTGAATTGATCGCCAAGTGAGTAAAGCGTGGCTTTCTTCGCCTTCGCCGTTTGTTCGATAACGCTCCAAATTGCCGCAGGCTCAACTGCAGTTATGACAGGAACTCCTGCTTTAATAATACCTGCTTTTTCAGCTGCTACGAGCTCGAGCGTATCACCCAGGATATCCATGTGATCATGGCCGACATTCGTAATCACGGTAACGATTGGATTCACGATATTCGTGCTATCCAGCCTTCCCCCGAGTCCTGTTTCCCATACCACATAATCGGGATACGCCACTTTACCAAAGTAAAGAATCGCCAGTGCAGTCGAAATTTCAAACATCGTTGGCGGGCCAACCTCAGTTGCTGCAATCTCATCGACAATCGGCTTCATATCATTCACTAAACGCAGCAATACGTCATCCGCAATGTCAGCACCATTCACTTGGATACGGTTGGTGTACCTCACCAAATACGGCGACGTAAACGTGCCTACATCATAGCCGCACGCCTGAAGCACAGAAGCTAGATAAGCGCATGTTGAGCCCTTTCCATTCGTACCGGCCACATGAATGAACTTCAGCCTGCGTTCAGGGTGTCCCAGCTTTTCCATCAATAGCTGCATACGTTGGAGGCCCGGCTTCATACCGAGCTTCTCCATCCGTCCTACGATCCAATCAATGGCTTCCTGTGCGGTTTGAAATTCACCGACAGTATTCTTGATTTCATCCATTGTTCTCATCCTCTTTTACTATATGAATCACCTTGTAGACGAACCTAGGCGATCGTATAATTTGCAATCCTTATGCCTTTAACTCCGCTAATCGAGCGATAACTTTATCCCGTTTATCCGCATAATCGGCAAGCTTGGCTTTCTCTTCTTCGATAACTTTAGCAGGTGCTTTAGCCACAAAGCCTTCATTGCCCAGCTTCTTCTCAATACGCTCAACCTCACCATGTAAGGATTGCAGTTCTTTGTCCAAACGTGCAAGCTCTTGCGTAATATCGATCAGGCCTGCTAACGGTAGGTACAGCTCAGCTCCTGTGATAATTGCCGTCATCGCTTTGTCCGGTGCCGCCATTGTAAGGTCGATTTCAAGCATGGACGTGTTGCAGAAGCGCTTCAGGTATTCCTCATTTTTGCGGAGAATGTCCTGTGTCTCTGCACTAGCCGGTTTAATAAGGAGCTCCACTTTCTTACTCATCGGCACATTCACTTCTGCTCGGATATTACGAACGGAACGAATCGCTTCCATCAAAAGCTCCATCTCACGAATCGCATCAGGCGCTTCGAAGGCTGCGTTCTCTGTCGGCCAAGCCGCCAGTGTAATCGTATCTCCCACATGCGGCAAATGCTGCCAGATCTCCTCCGAAATGAACGGCATGAACGGATGAATCAAACGCTGTGTTTGATCTAGTACATAAGCTAGAACCGATTGTGTCTGCTTTTTGGCCGCTGCATCGGTACCATACAAGCTCAATTTACTGAACTCAATATACCAATCGCAAAGATCATCCCAAATGAAATTGTAGAGAAGACGGCCTGTTTCGCCGAACTCATAGCTATCAATTAGACGAGTCACGTCACGAACGGTTTCATTCAAACGATGTAAAATCCAACGATCAGCCGTTCCCAGCGAACCTGTCAAATCAATATCAGCAGCGTTTACGCCTTCCAAATTCATCAGAGCGAATCGGGATGCGTTCCAAATCTTATTGGCAAAATTACGAGCTTGCTCAACCCGCTCCCAACGGAAGCGTAAGTCTTGCCCAGGTGTGCTGCTTGTCGAAATCATATAGCGCATGGCATCTGCACCGTATTTCTCGATAACTTCCAACGGATCAACCCCGTTACCGAGCGATTTGGACATTTTGCGGCCTTCGGAATCGCGAACAAGACCGTGCATGAGCACATCTTTGAACGGAATTTGTCCCGTAAATTCAAGTCCTTGGAAAATCATCCGAGCTACCCAGAAATAAATGATATCGTAGCCAGTAACGAGTACACTTGTAGGATAGAAACGCTTCATATCCTCGGAATCATTCGGCCACCCTAATGTGGAGAAAGGCCATAGCGCTGAGCTGAACCATGTATCAAGTACATCATTATCTTGTTTAAGATTCGTACTTTGGCAATGCGAACAAGCTGAAGCATCTTCACGGGTAACAGTGATTTGACTGCAATCCGCACAATGCCATGCTGGGATTCGGTGTCCCCACCATAGCTGACGGGAAATACACCAGTCACGTACATTTTCAATCCAATTCAAATATGTTTTCTCAAAGCGATCTGGTACAAAATTAACACCAGTGCCTGATTGTTGCGCTTTAATCGCTTGATCAGCAAGCGGCTGCATTTTGACGAACCATTGCGTGGACAAGTAAGGCTCAATCACAGCACCGCTACGCTCGCTATGTCCAACTTGGTGAACGTGCTCTTCGATTTTGATCAGAACACCTTGATCTTTCAAATCAGCAACGATTTGCTTACGGCAATCGAAACGATCTTGCCCCTGATATGGGCCCGCATTCGCGTTCATCGTTCCGGTTTCGTCCATAACAAGAATTTGCGGCAGGTTGTGACGTTTTCCTACTTCAAAATCGTTCGGATCATGCGCCGGCGTGATTTTGACCGCGCCGCTGCCAAACTCTTTTTCAACATAATCGTCGGCAATAATCGGAATCTCACGGTTTACAATCGGCAGCAGCAAGCTCTTTCCGATGAGGTGCTTGTAACGCTCATCCTTCGGATGAACAGCAACCGCCGTATCGCCTAGCATCGTTTCAGGACGCGTCGTAGCAACTACGATCGAACCTGATCCGTCAGTCGTCTCATATTTCAAATGATAAAGCGCACCTTGTACTTCTTTGTACTCCACTTCAATATCCGAAAGAGCCGTGCGTGCTGCCGGATCCCAGTTAATAATATAGTTGCCGCGATAAATCAGGCCTTTTTCATACAAGCTTACGAAAACTTCACGAACCGCTTGCGATAGTCCTTCATCCAGTGTGAATCGTTCACGCGAATAATCGAGTGAGAAGCCCATTTTGGCCCATTGCTCGCGAATGGTATCCGCATATAATTCTTTCCACTCCCAGACCTTCTCCAAGAACTTTTCGCGTCCTAGATCATAACGTGTTTGTCCTTGTTCGCGAAGCTTCTGCTCTACACGCGTTTGTGTTGCAATACCCGCATGGTCAGAACCAGGCAGCCACAGGGTGTCAAAGCCTTGCATACGCTTCGTACGAATCAGAATATCTTGCAATGTAAAATCAAGTGCATGCCCGATGTGTAGCATACCCGTTACGTTCGGAGGCGGTATCACGATCGTGTAAGTTTCCGCGTCAGGACGGTTGCCTGCTTTGAAAAATTCATTCTTGATCCAGTAGTCGTACCATTTACGCTCCGCTTCTTTCGGGTCATACGTGGTAGGCATTTCTGTTTGTAATTTGGTTTCGGTCATGAGAGTACCTCCATATCTGGCTAGTTGTTATAAACACAAAAAAACCTTTCGCCCAAAAAAGGACGAAAGGTATAGCTTCCGTGGTACCACCTTCATTTCATGCGACTTGCCCCAATGGCAAATAACATGACACTTAAAACAGATAACGGCTGCGACCGGAAAATGCTACTGCATGCGAGATGAAATCTCGACAATTGCACTCACATTTACTGCTCCAGGGCGACTTCGATCGGATGTATCCTGAGGAACCTCTCAGCGCTGCAGTTCCACTCTCTGAAGGGCGTTCCGACTACTACTCCCTATCCTTGCAATTCCATATGTTGATTTGAAAATGATTTACACTATATGATATCGAATTATCGACATATAGTCAATAATTTAAACCTATTGTACATGTTTATTTTTTAGTAAATGTCAAATTACTGTTCCAAATACTCACTAATATGAAATAATTATCAAACGATATCAGTAATAAATTTCTTTTCGTTTCGCACCAATTTTAAGTAAAATAAAACCAATTATTCCACTTGCTATTGGAGATAATATTGGAAAATAGAAACTCCACACATATTCCATTATATTAAAAAGATAACCGATCGGTACACTTGAAACATATCCTGCCATTATTAATTTCGTTCTTAACAGTGGAAATGTTCTCGTGTTATATGTAAACACTTCTTCTTGCAATTTTCCATCCGAATAGATATGCAAGATTCTCCATTTGTAGGACCTATAATCATGTAATTGATATAGACCTGCCGTATTTTTTGAAATTCGCTGGATGATCGCAAATTCATCAAGCCCGCTGCTCTTATGTGTAACTCGAACGATATTTAACCAAGACCAATAGCGATTTTCATCACTCTGATATGGGCGAATCATTGCTAATGAATTGAAAGTATAATTATGATTATTGATACTAATTTGAATAATACCTTCTTTTCTCACGTCTTCATACTTGGTTGGTTTTTTTTCTTGAATTAGTCCCATATAGTCATCAGCTATACGGATCTGTTTACCATTCAGTTCAAAATCTTCATTATATTTGATCGTGCTCAAACTCTTAATTTCATATTTAGAATTAATAAAAACCTCAAATAGGAGTTCTTGAAACACTAAATAAATAGGAACAATTGAAATAATAATTAATATTCTTCCTGTGACAATTAACCAATTTATTTTTATGACGATAACATCCCCTTTCTAAGTTCTTAAACTAATAAAATCAATTCTTGAATAAATGGCTTTCTTAAGGAGAGAAAGTAAGAAAACTTAAAGTATAAATAATTAAACACAGTACCGAGCCTACAGATAATACAATCAAAAAACTATATATAAAATAGATAGCTGTATTCCGAGTTATTTTATTTATCAAAATTAAATTTATCAAATACCATACTATTAAAAATACAAATAATGGAATTATGTTCCCGAAAATAAATTTTCCTTCCCAATAAATACCCAATATATACATTAATGGGATTATCGCCAATACACCAAACGCAATATTAGTTAAAACATATAATATTTTCACAAAACTCCTCCCCATTTCTATATAATCATTAAAAATATAAAATATTCCATTATTTAAGTTCCATCGTACTAAACAATTCCCATAAATGGAACAGTTCCTTGCCCCAAAACATAAAGAGCCCCCAGCCGCGATAGCAGCCAGAGGCTCTTGCCTATGTATCGGTATTTATTTGGGCAAATAAATAACTTGACCCACTACAATATCTTGATCGCCTAGACGATTCATCAGTTGAAGCTCACGAATTGTCAGTTGATAGCGCTTAGCAATGGATTCTAAGGTGTCTTCCTTCTGAACGATACATAACTTGAGCTTCTTGAACTCTTGCGACTCCGATCTGCTCTGGAGAAATAATCGTCTCCACTCTACCGCATCTATCCGCGATTCCGCCTCAAGAGCCGCTTTCGCCTCTGCTTCCGCAATCCGCTTGTCGGAAAGATACGAGCCTGCCTTTGATAATAACGATTTGATACCATACGGGCTAACCTCCACGGCGTCCGCTGCCTTCTTGCCAAAGGCAACTTTAAGCTCCTTTTTCTCCTCGGTAACAACGGTGCTATCGGCATGCGGGGTTACCTTCAGCTCGATCTGTTCCACTTCTATACCGAACGAGTCATCGCCATGAGAGACTGGTTGAGCCGCGATAACCGCTGGTTCAGGTACAGCTGCAATCAGGGTTGGAGATGGTGTAGGAAGCGGCGTAGGAAGAACTGGTGCCGGCGGTGGTTGGATCACCTGTTGCACCTGAGGCTCTTGAACTGCTGGTTCAAACTGTACTGGTGCCTGTGCATACGGAATGACAGGCTCGGAGCGTGGATACTCAACCTGATGTACAAAAGTAACCTCTTCTTCCTCCCGCCAGCTTTCTTGCGGCGCAGAAACCATTTCTACACCTTGCAGGGAAAGAACCCCCGTTACATTCAAGCTGCGAGCCGATAAGAGGTCGATATCAAAGTTCTCGATTTCCACCTGAATATCCTCTACACGATGAATGCGATTCAACGGCAGCGTGATTTCGACAGGAATCAAATGCTCAAGTGTGCGAGGGCTGCCGCCTTCTTCACTAAAGTAGTTACCCGTAAGTAGTAAATTCCCCTTTAAGATCGCTTGATCATCCAGCGTTAGTACTTGAATATGCGGAAGCAATTCTACTTCATTCAACTCTTGTATCGCCGCCAAATTCTCCTGCAAATGAACACGTTCATAAATATCAAATCGTAACCCTGGTTGTTGTTCAGACACCGAAATGTTTCCTCCCTTCCGTAAATTCGAAACGTCAATCTGCTCCGAATTGTTGGGTGATATACTTGATTGTCTCTAAAAGTATATGGGTGGAGGAGGCCAGGCATGACTACATTTTTATTATTTCTCCGACAGCTGTTCCAGTAATTCCTTGAAATCTAATGGATAAGGCGCATGAACAACAACCTCATCTTGCGTAATTGGATGTTTAAATAGAAGTCGTTCACCATGAAGGGCTTGTCGATGAAACAAACGTGAAGAACCTCCATATAAGGTATCTCCTACTAATGGATGCCCTAAATGACTCAGATGGACCCGGATCTGATGCGTTCTGCCCGTCTCCAACTCTACTTCCACGAGTGCTCCCGCTTTCATTTGTTGAAGAACACGATAGTGTGTAAGCGCCTGATCCCCATTGGGTGCCACTCTTCGCTTACCTGACTGATGGCGATCCTTGCCGATCGGTTCATCGATCCATCCTTCCTTCTCTTTAAAAATACCTTGAGCCAGCGCTACATAGCGTCGATCAATTTGCTTCTCTCGCATGGCTTCATCCAATAGGACCTGCGCCCACTCATTTTTGGCATAAAGAATAACGCCTGTCGTATCTTGATCTAAGCGATGAATATGGCGAATTCCACAGGCTTGTCCAGTCTCTTCATAATAGTAAGCTACTGCGTTAGCAAGCGTGCCACCTTGGCCGACTTCTGCCGGATGGACAGACTTTCCAGCTGGTTTGTTAACGACTAAAGTGAACTCATCCTCGAATAGAACGTCTAAATTATAGGACTCAGGATTAAACGCCGCCTTTTCCTGAGGAAACACCTTTAGCCGAATCGTATCACCTTCTACACGAATTAGCCCCTGTGAAGCTAAGCGCAGAAAAAATTTACGAGGTACAGGCAAGAACGCCGATATTTCTTCGACAGCACCCGGCTTAAGCGGTTTCCAATGTTCATTTGGAAGGGGCAGCACCAACCATTCACCATTACGTGACCAATTGATCATGATTCTCTGCCTTTGCGAAAAGATAGGAAGATTGCTAGCAGAACAAGTAGAAATACAAAAACAATCGCCATGAGGTCGATCGGAAAATCAAAAAAGTAATAACGTTTCATAAAAGAACGGACTCCTTAATTTAAGAGGGATTATGTACACTTTATTTTAACAATTACCATTACCATTTGCATGCAAAAATATGATACTATTAGTCTTGTATTGATTTTTTTCGACATTTTCTATCAATTTATTAATAGAGCAGGAGAGGTTTACATTGGGTAGTTCAATTGCAAATCATTTTCGAAATTATAGTTGGCTGAAGCGGACTTTACTTGTTATAGCAGTATGTACATTCTTAAGTTCTAGCTTTTTATTTCTAACCCCGCCAGGAACGTACATCCGTGAGTATTTGGCTAAAACAGTCATTACCACACAGCATCGTGACTGGGCATGGATCTTTGTAGGTGCTGGACGACGAGATCAAATGGTTCTTGAAATGCAGAATTTAACCGAAGTCAACTCCATCGAAAAACAAGATCTTGAGGCTGTACAATTTAATACAAATCGCCCTATCGAGAGCCTAGTTAAGGTAGAAGACATTTCAGGCACCCTATGGAAGGGTAAACGGATGTATGTATATGACCCACGTTCCATTCGTGTTGTCGTTCCCGCTAAACAAGGTGAGGGAGAACGAATTACAGCCATGGTTCAGAGAACGGGAGCCGTTGCCGGCGTGAATGGCGGAGGATTCAATGATCCTGACGGCCTTGGAAACGGATTTGCCCCAATCGGTGCTATTATGTCCGGTGGTGAAATTCTTTATACCGACCAAGAAGGAAGCAACCCGCAACAAATCGTCGGTTTCACGAAGGAAGGAACACTCATTATCGGTAAGTATACGATTAACGAATTACTGAAACTCGGCGTATCCGAAGCCGTTTCCTTCTACCCGCGTGTCATCGCGAACGGTAAACCGCTTATTACAAGCGGTGATGGCGGATGGGGACGCGCACCGCGTACCGCGGTTGGCCAAAAAGCAGATGGTACGGTTATCTTTATCGTCATTGATGGCCGTCAAACTTCAAGTGTTGGCGCTACGCTGAAAGAAGTTCAGGATCTATTCTTAGAAGACGATGTCATCAACGCTGGATTCCTTGATGGCGGAGCATCTTCCGAGATGGTTTATAATAATGCACTCATTACCAAACCATCTAGCCGTTATGGTGAGCGTCGATTACCTTCAGCTTTCTTAGTGTTCGATCATCCTGAGAAAGTCGAAGTGAAGAACGTGTGGGCTGGTTTGACTTCGATTGATGCAGGCGGTGCTTCTACTCACCCTGAATTCTTGAAAGAACAAGCAGAACTAAAAGCAGCAGGGAAATTACCTACGCCAGCACCGAAAGCAACGCCTACACCATCTGCAAAGCCAGAAAATACGACCGAAGCAGGCAAAGCTGGCGGATCTTCATCACCATCGAGTACGGATTCTTCGAAACCGAATTCGACCGACAAACCGTCAACTGGGTCACCAACGAATTCGACAAGCCCTACACCAACACCCACACCTACACCAACGTCAGGTAATGGTAACACAACGGAGAGCACGAAGCCGTCAACAACACCGTCGTCATCAGTACCGAGTGCCACACCGAAGCCAACAACCAATGGAACAGGAACAGGAACAGGGACATCAGTACCTACGGTTTCTCCAGCTCCAACAGTTAAACCAAATTAAAATAATTAGGGCTGCTCTCACGTAGATATTCTACGGAGGGCAGCCCTTTTCTCATTCTTATAGACGTTTCAACGCTTCGCGATGCGCGTCAATCGTCGTTTCAATATCCTCATTGGAATGAACGGTCGAAACAAACATCCCTTCAAACTGTGAAGGTGCAACAGAAACACCTAAATCTAACAAGTGACCGAAATAAGCATTAAATCGGCCTAGATCGGATGTTTTGGCCGTGTCGTAGTTCGTCACAGCCGTCTCCGTGAAAAATGGACAAACCATCGAACCTACGCGATTGATCGTGCTAGCAATACCGAACTCAGCAGCATTCGCGGCGAAGCCCGCTTCCAATCTTGCCGACTTGCGTTCCAGCTCCTCATAGACATTCGGCTCACCTAGCAAGGACAATGTTGCAAAGCCCGCCGCCATAGCAAGCGGGTTACCAGATAACGTACCTGCTTGATAAATAGGACCCGCTGGAGCAATCTGTTCCATGATGTCCAAGCGACCGCCATAAGCACCCACAGGAAGTCCACCGCCGATAACTTTCCCTAGACATGTTAAATCAGGCGTTACACCGTATAAACCCTGTGCACAGTTCTTATGTACACGGAAACCAGTCATAACCTCATCGAAAATTAGCAAAGAGCCGTATTGCTTCGTAATGTCACGAAGACCTTGCAAGAAGCCTGCCGCGGGAGGAACAACCCCCATATTCCCTGCAATAGGTTCTACGATAAGCGCGGCGATTTCTTCACCAAACTTTTCAAAAGCCAGCTTCACGGATTCCAAATCATTATAAGGAACCGTTATCGTATTCGCAGCCACACTGCTCGGAACACCAGGACTGTCCGGTAATCCAAGCGTCGCAACGCCCGATCCAGCCTTGATCAGCAAGGCGTCTGCATGCCCGTGATAGCTTCCTTCGAATTTCATAATTTTGTCGCGCTTCGTAAATCCACGAGCCAATCGCAATGCACTCATTGTCGCTTCTGTACCCGAATTGACCATCCGAACCATATCGATGGATGGTACACGCTCAATAACAAGCTTCGCCATCTCTGTTTCCAACAGCGTCGGAGCTCCAAAACTTGTCCCTTTGATAGCTGTAGCCTGAATCGCTTCCAAAACAGTCGGATGTGCATGACCCACGATAAGTGGGCCCCATGAACCTACATAGTCAATAAAGGTATTCCCATCAATATCCGTTACCCGAGAGCCAGATCCACTCTCCATGAATAAAGGTGTTAAGCCAACCGATTTAAAGGCGCGAACTGGACTGTTCACACCGCCAGGAATCAGCATTCTTGATTCTTGAAAAGCAGCCGCTGATCGTTTGTCGATTCTGCTCGAATTTCCCATTATTTAGCCCCCAATAACGTGATCTTGTGATAAAATGAGTCATACCTTAACCAATAACTACCTACAAAGGCGGTACAACCTATGCTAGAGCTTATCAAAAAAGTCCCTTTATTCGCCCAATTAAACGAGCATCAATTGAACGCCGTTGTTCAAATATGTACAAGACGTACTTATAAACCGGGAACCATCCTATTTTCAGAGAAAGAAATAGGTTCTGTTTTCTACATGGTGATTAGCGGCTCCGTTAAGATCTACACGACAAGCAACGCAGGTGAGGAGAAAATACTGTCGATCTGCAAATCCAGCGAGAGCTTCGGCGAGCTTTCCCTCATTGATGGCAAGCCTCGTTCTGCTTCTGCTCAAACCTTAGAAGAATGCATACTGCTAACGATAACGGGCCAGAGCTTCCTTGACTTGCTCCGTACTCATTTTGACATTAGCTTAGGTATCATGCAAGAACTTAGCAATCGTCTGCGCGATACGAATCAACAAGTCCATGATTTGACCTTCTTAGATGCTAGAACACGCGTCATCAAGAGCTTGATCAAGATGGCCAATTCACACGGATTACGAAAAGGAACCTCGATTATCATTAAGCTTGTACTGAGCTATGATGAAATTTCACAGCTAGCTGGTGTTCAGAAATCAACGCTCATGCAGGTCATTCGTGATCTAGAAGAGAAGCAAATTCTGAAGATATCTTCTTCTGAATTCACGCTGGATCTGACTAAGCTGCGGTAATCAGCTTACTATTACATCCTGTAACTTCTGTGCAAAGGCGAGCTCCGCTAGCTGATCCGCAGCCTCTTTTCCTTGCCTTATACAATCGGGCAGTCCTACGCCATGAAATCCTGCACCTGTGACGAGAACTCGCGGCATTGCTGCAGTAAGTTCTTTTTTGAAATGAGCAATCTCCTCTAAATGACCTACAGGGTATTGCGGCATCGAATGCATCAACCTCGTCACTTCAGCGAATCCTGGTTCAGCCGTAATTCCAAGTAAATCCTTAATATCATGTCGTGCTTTACTTATTAATTGTTCATCGGACCATGCCGGCCAATCTTGCTCGCCAGAACGACCTATGTAACAGCGCAGCAGTACCTTGCCTTCAGGCGCAGTATGCAGCCACTTGGCTGAGGTTAAGGTACAGGCCGTAATGGTATATCCTTCATGCTTAGGTACAAGGAAACCGGAGGCATCCAGTTCAAACGGGATATCTTTACGTTCGAAAGTCATGATCACATTGGCTACTGATATATAGTCAATCTTCGCAAGCTTGCTTGCTGCCGGAAGCTCCGCAAGCAGCTTAGCTGCTTGATACGTAGGCGTCGTCACAATGATCCCGTGGGCGATCTCACGATGACCGTCATCAAATGTAACCTCTGTTTGTCCGTCCCCTATTTTACGCACGGAGACAATACCAACACCCGCACGTAAATCCACCGTACTCAAAGCGTCAACTAATCCTGTCACTAACGACCCAAGCCCTCGCTTAAACGTCACAAACACCGAATTGCGAACAGCCGCAGGCAAATGCGCGCTTTCCTCGGTCACATTCTTGCGGCTCGCCATCATCCCCAGAATTAAGCTGCGATTCTTCTGTTCCATAGCGCGAAACTGTGGGAATGTGGCTTTCAAGCTCAGCTTATATGTATCTCCCGCGTAAATCCCTGCAAGCAGCGGCTCAACAATGCGCTCGAGCACTTCCTTACCGAGTCGACGCTCAAGAAAATGTCCAAGCGACTCATCTTCAGCGATATCTCGCTTCGGCAAGATCAGATCCAAAGCAGCTCGCAGCTTGCCCACTGGTGAAATAAGGCCTGTCTTCATAAAAGGTGTCATTTGTGTCGGAATCCCTAGGACCAAACCAGGAGGCATGCGGTGCAGCTTTCTCCCGCGAACAATGAAGGTTTTCTTGGCTTTCGGATTCGTACCCGTCAGCTCGTTTTCCATGCCAAGATCATACGCCAAATCAATAATCGGGCGTTTGCGGGCAAGGAAAGAATCTGGCCCCTTTTCGATGACAAAACCATCACGCACAACCGTATGAATTTTCCCGCCAAACGAAGGTGATTTCTCCACGACAGAAATGCGGAAGGGGGCACTGCCATCCGTCTCCGTCATCCGTTTTTTCAAATAAAAAGCAGCGCTTAGCCCAGTAATACCTCCGCCAATAATCATATAATGAGGCACCCCAGTACTCATCTTGAACTCGCTGTCTCTTGCCATTTCTTGTAGACAACATCACTTAAGGTTTCCATGTAAAGGGGATCGGTATTGAGCGACTCTGTCCGTTCCAAATGTACGCCTAGCTCTTTCGCCAACGCTTGCGCTTCGATATCTATATCATAAAGAACCTCTAAATGATCGGAAACGAAACCGATTGGACATAGTAGAATCTGATCCACGCCTTCTTCTTGCTTAATCGTACGAATGACGTCCAGAATGTCCGGGCCTAACCAAGGCATAGCCGTCTGTCCCGCACTCTGCCAACCAAACTGCCAATTCGTAAGACCCACGCGTTCAGCAAGTGCTTTGGACGTAGCCAGCAATTGATCCGGGTACGGATCCTTCATCTCCAGAATTTTCTCTGGCAAGCTGTGTGCGGTAAAGATAACTCGCACGTTATCACGATTCGCTTCCGCAAATTTCCCCAAAGCATTCTCTACACGAGTTTGCAAGGCATCCAACAGCTTCGCATGCAGATGATAATCCAGAACGAAAGTCATGTTAAGACCTAGCGAGTCTGCTTTATCCTTGGCTCTCTTCACATAGCCACCGACACTCATCGTCGAGTAGTGAGGCGCTAGAACGATCCCTACAGCCTCTGTGATGCCATCCTTAACCATCTGCTCAACACCGTCTTCTACATAAGGCTGAGCGTGCTTAAGACCTTGGTAGCAGACGAATTCAAGCTCAGGGTGCTCAGCACGCAAAGTAGCCTCAAGCCCTTTAACTTGCTTATTCGTATTTTCACGCAGCGGGAAGAAGCCGCCAACAATGGCTTCATAGCGCGTCGTTAATTCATGCAACTGTTCAGGTGTAGGAGGATGGCCCCGTCTAATATGTGTGTAATACGCTTCAACTTGATCCAAGCTTTCCGGCGTACCGTACGACATGACTAAGACACCAATGCGCTTTTGGCTCATATTAAACACCACTCTTTCCTGCTTGCTGGGTTAAAACCGAATGAGAATACGTATGAACGAAGGTTGTTAATTCTTTCAATTTATCCAGCGATGCCTCTGGGAATAGACCATGTCCTAGGTTGAAAATAAACCCTGGCTGCTTCATCCCATCATCCATGATCGCTTTCGCTTGCGCTTCGATCACGCTCATCGGCGCTGTCAAAATATAAGGATCCAGGTTCCCTTGCACCGCATAGCGGTTCTGCAATCTTTCGCGACCAACGGAAATTGGTACCCGCCAATCCAGACCAATGACATCCGCTTGAATCGTCGTCAGATAGGGAAGCAATTCACCCGAGCTAACGCCTGGGAAATAAATTTTCGGTTCTTTCAAGTCGGACAGTTCTTTGAAAATTCTCATCATCGTAGGCCGCACATAGACGTCGAAATCGGCCGGAGAGAGTGCTCCCACCCAGCTATCGAATACTTGAACGGCTTTCGCCCCATTGGCGATGTGTGCACGTAGATACGTGATCACCATATCCCCGAGCTTATCCATAAGCGCGAACCAGACTGCTGGCTCCGAATACATCATTTGCTTCGTACGAATATAGCTCTTCGAAGGTCTTCCTTCAATCAAATAGCTGGCAATTGTAAAAGGAGCACCCGCGAACGAAATCAACGGAACTTCCAATTCCTTGTCTAAAATACGAATCGTTTGTAGAATGTGGGACAAGTCTTTCTCCACATCTATAGGACGAAGACGTTCCACATCTTGAGCCGTACGAACCGGCGTATGTATAACAGGACCGATATCTTTGACAATATCAAAATCAACACCAAGCGAAGCCACGGGATTCATGATATCCGAGTACAAAATCGCGGCATCTACGCCAAGCTTTTTGATCGGCATCATCGTCACTTCAGCTGCAAGCTCTGGTTGCTGACAAATTTCGAGCAAGGAGTACTTTTCCTTAATCTTACGGTAGTCTGGGTCGTAGCGACCTGCTTGACGCATATACCACACGGGCAGCGTGTCTACCTGTTCTTTCCGGCATGCTTTAATAAAATTATCGTTATAACTCATGAGGCACCTTCCTCTTGTTTCCATCTATTCTCATCCATTATGCCCTAATTATACCCCTCTCACAACCAAGGTAAGCTTACCTATTGCGACAAAAGTATGACAAAAAGAACCACCGAACTCTGTATTAGATCACAGAGGACAAATGGTTCTCGTTCCAGCTTATTTTTGTAGGTATCTTGCGATATCTTTGGCAAAATACGTTA
The DNA here is from genome assembly GCF_059692035.1 of Paenibacillus sp. J22P143. Taxonomy (NCBI): domain Bacteria; kingdom Bacillati; phylum Bacillota; class Bacilli; order Caryophanales; family Paenibacillaceae; genus Paenibacillus; species Paenibacillus sp. J22P143. The sequence continues at coordinate 127,809 of NZ_JCAUAQ010000009.1, read as the reverse complement.
GGATAATATCGGCTCCCGCACGTTTGAAGCTCGTCATTGTCTCCATCACAATCGCTTCTTCATTCACCCAACCTTGCTGCGCCGCAGCCTTCACCATAGCGTATTCTGCGCTCACATTGTAAGCGACAACAGGCAAGTCAAAGTTATCCTTCAGCATGCGGATAATATCCATGTAAGCGAGCGCTGGCTTCACCATGAGGAAATCAGCTCCCTCGACGACGTCGCTTGCTGCTTCACGAAGGGCTTCACGGCTGTTAGCCGGATCCATTTGATACGTTTTACGATCGCCGAACTGCGGTGTGGAATGCGCAGCATCACGGAAAGGACCGTAGTAGGCTGATGCATATTTGACGGAATAGGCCATGATCGGCGTATTCTCGTATCCAGCCTCATCAAGTCCAGAGCGAATCGCTTGCACGTAGCCATCCATCATATTGGAAGGAGCAATAATATCAGCACCTGCTTTGGCTTGTGAAACGGCTGTACGAACGAGAAGTTCCAAAGAAGGATCGTTCGCTACATCCGCTTGCCCTGTAAGCGGGTGGTGATGAATGACGCCGCAATGACCCGTATCGGTAAATTGACATAAGCACGTATCTGCGATAATTAGCAAGTTCGGGTTAAGCTCTTTAATAAAACGTGTAGCTTGCTGCACGATACCGTCATCCATAAATGCGGAAGTTCCTGTAGCATCTTTAAAATCGGGTACACCGAACAAGAGAATCGCTTGAATGCCTAACTGCGTGATTTCATCAATCTCCTCTTTCAAGCGGTCTAGCGAGAAATGATACACACCAGGCATCGAGGCAATTTCTGACTTTACATTAGTGCCGTGAGTAACGAATATCGGTTGAACAACATCGTTAACCGTCACTTGATTTTCACGTACAAGATTACGAATGGCTGCATTTCCGCGCAAGCGGCGGTTACGAACGATTGGAAAACTCATGATGGATTTCCGCCTCCTTGAATCATGCTTTGTACCAAAGAAGCGACTGTTGCTTCTTCAGCCATATATGTCATCGACAGACCTGCCCCAACAACAGTTTCTGCCGTTTTGGGACCAATAACTGCGATCTCCACGCCTTGCAGCAACGATAATGGATCTTCCATACCGAGTTGCTTCAAAGCTTCGAGTAAATTCGTAACGGTAGATGAGCTTGTAAAAGTGATGATATGAATGCTTTTATTTTGTAAAAGGTGAATGATCTCGTCTCCGTCATCGGTGGTCAGCACATTCTCGTACACATCCACTTCCGTAACTTCGAGCCCTAGCTCCTTCAGTTTAGAAGGCAAGTAATCGCGTGCAAGATCGGCCGTTGGTAACAACACCTTCTGACCAGCGTTCAAATCCCCTTGAATGGCATCTAAGATGCCTTCACCCGTAAATTTAGCTGGAAGTACGTCGGCAATAATGCCTCGCTCTGCAAGTGCTTCTGCTGTCTTAGGACCTACAGCGGCAATACGCGCGTTCCCCATTCTACGAACATCGATGCCTTTCTCACGCAATCTGCGGAAGAAGAATTCAACGCCATTCGCACTCGTAAATAGAATCCAGTCAAATTCCTGCAGATGATCTAGTGCTTGGTCTAGTGCAAGTTGTGCTTCGGGGCGACTCGGCGGTTGCAAGCGAATCACCGGGAACTCAACGGGCTCTCCACCGAGATCATCGATCAGATCCACTAGTTCACTTGCTTGACTTCGAGCTCTCGTAACGAGCACTCGCTTGCCAAACAGCGGTTTCTTCTCCATCCAAGCGAGCTTTTCACGGAGCTTTACAACCTCACCAACAATAATAACAGCTGGGGATTTGAAGTTCGCTTCCCGCACTTTTTCTGTTATATCTGCAAGTGTTCCCGTAATGGTCGCTTGATCAGCCCAAGTTCCCCATCTGACTAGCGCAACCGGCATTTCTGGCGGCTTACCGCATCGAATCAATTCACGGCATATTTGCTCTAGATTGGCAACACCCATGAGGAATACCATCGTGCCAATCGCTTTGGCTAGGTGCTCCCAGTTCAGGGATGAGTACGTTTTATTCGGGTATTCATGACCCGTAACAATCGCAACAGACGAAGTGAAGTCGCGATGGGTCACAGGAATTCCCGCATAAGCTGGAACAGCGATCGACGAAGTGATTCCCGGGATAATATCGTAGGTAATGCCGTTATCAACTAGAAGCTCAGCTTCTTCCCCAACACGTCCGAACACACTAGGATCTCCGCCTTTAAGTCTTGTTACGATTTTCCCTTGTAAAGCCAAATCTACGAGTAATTGATTAATTTCTTCTTGTTTTAGTACATGTTTATCTGGGAGCTTACCAACAAAGATGAGTTCTGCTTCTGGTCTACGATGCTTCAATAAGCGTGGATTGGCGAGACGATCATAGACGATAACGTCGGCTTTCTGGATCGCTTCCATGCCACGAACCGAGATGAGCTTAGGATCTCCAGGACCCGCTCCAACAAGAAAAACTCTTCCTTTGTTCACAGCCATCACTCCCTCACCTCGGCTAGAATCTTTTCAGCTCCTTGTGCGATGAGCAACGAAGCGACAAGTTCACCTAATGCTTCCGGATCGTTACCGGAAGCTGTTTCCTTGAGCATGGTCACGCCATCCGGCGTTCCTACCATGCCTGTGAGGGTCAGCAGCGAGGCGTCCCCGCTGTTCGTATCGTTCAGGCTCGCGTATGCCCCGAGCGGCACCTGGCAGCCTCCGTTGAGTCTGCCGAGGAAAGCCCGCTCCGCTCGCACCGCGAGCGCCGTTGGCTCATGCTGGAACTTGCCCAGCAAGTCCAGCACGAACTTGTCGTTGCCGCGGCACTCGATGCACAGCGCTCCCTGCCCTACGGCAGGGAGGCATAGCTCGGGCGGCAAGTACGCGCTGATGCGATCTTGCCAGCCGATCCGGTGGAGACCGGCGGCGGCAAGCATAATCGCATCGAAGTTCTCTTCTTCGAGCTTGCGCAGCCTCGAATCAATGTTGCCCCGGATCGACTCGATCCGGAGGTCCGGGCGGTGATGCTGCAGCTGGCTAGCACGGCGCAGCGAGCTTGTGCCGACGAGCGCACCCTGCGGCAACTCGTCCAGCGAACTGTAGCCGCGCGTGATCAGCGCATCGCGCGCATCCTCGCGCTTGGGAATCGCGCCTACAACGAGACCTTCGGGTAGCTCGAAGGGCATGTCCTTCATGCTATGCACGGCGATATCAATCTCGCCGTCTGTCAACGCCTGTTCGATTTCCTTAACGAACAGGCCCTTGCCTCCGACTTTGGATAACGTGACGTCCAGAATACGATCGCCTTTCGTTACAATTTTCTTAATTTCAAATTGACATTCAATGCCATGCTCTTTCGCAAGTTGCTTCAAAAGTTCCACGGCTTGTCCCGTTTGAGTCAGTGCCAAGGCACTCTGTCTTGTCCCAACAATAATCGTTTTCATTCGTCTCCGCCTCCTAAACGTGCTGCCCAATCTCATTGATGAAAGACCAAGAAGGCAGTTCATTCTCTACCTGCTCTTGCGTTTGCATCCAAGCGGCGCTCTGTAATGCGATGTTAAACTTCTGTTTCCAGTCTTCAAACGTACCCTCACGGATCAGAGGTATGAGATCCCATGCCAGCATTTCTTTGAATAGGCCCTGCCTATCTTCTTTATCCTTCACATGGTTCTGAATCAACAAGCGAGTTTCGCTGAGAAAATCCAAATAGATTTCATACTCATCGCCATAAGTCTTGTTGATCTCTTTGGCAATTTTCCGTGCTGCTGATGGACTAGCGCCCCCTGTCGAGACTGTAATCACCAGCTTACCCCGTCGAACAACGGAAGGTAAAATAAACGAGCTCATCTCGGGTCTATCGACAATATTGACGAGCGTATCATAACCATTTGCATCCTGTGCAATCTGCCTATTTACTTGAGCTGCATTCGTTGCCGCGATGACCAACGCATAGCGTGCCTCGCCTTGAGCCTTCCATATAGCTGAGTCATAGGGCTGTCTCTTAAGGATCACTTCAGCGTGATGCTCCATCTCCAGGATGCCAGTCGTGAATTCTGGACTGACTAGCGTCACTTCTGCACCTGCCTGAAGCAACGAGCGTAACTTCCGTTCCGCAATCGGCCCCCCGCCAACAACGAGGCACCGGCGTCCAGCTAAATTCATCATAATCGGATACGGATACTGCCAACTCTTTAGCTCCATATCCAACCATGAAAATCAGAAACAAGGTTCGAAACAACGAAATTCAACACAACAATACAGAAGGCCGCTAAGTTCCACATCGCTAGCTTATTGCCCGAAATCCGCATGGATTTATGTTGAAATAAATAAAACGCGTAGGCTGCTAATACAAAGAAGGAATTAATTACTTTGGCATCATAAAGTAGATTTCGATTGCCTTCAAGAACAACCCAAACCACGCCAAGACTTAAGGCCATTAGAAGTAGAGGCCCCCCGATAATGACCGACAAATATGTATAATGCTCGATTTTCTCAAGGGACGGGAGTCTCATAACAGCTTGAGAGAAATTTTTGGTCTTTAGCCTTTTATGTAAAAAAACGTACATACCTGAAAAGATAGCGGCAATCGAAAATGCAGCATAGCTGCCAATCGCTAATGAAATATGAATGAATAATAGCTCATCATTGATGTCCCAATCAGATTTGATCGGCATGACATTTGGGTTTCCAAATATATTGAGTGCGAGAATTGCAAAGCCGAGTACATTCACAAAGAACACAAACAATTCAATTCGGAAAAAGCGGTTAATAATCAACGAAATCGTTACAATTAGCCACGAAAACATGAACAGAACATCCGATCTACCGAAAGCCCACTCCGTCAAATGACCATACATACTGATAGCCAAGTAAGCGGTTTGCAAAACCCATACAAACAAAAGCAGCCCCGTCCCCATCCGTTTCGCGCTTCGGCTCGCATTCGCGAAATCCGAAAAGTAAAACAGTAGGCTCAGGGCATACATATAAATCATCGCATCAAACAACCAGCTACGTGTTACCATGGCACCTCTCCTAGGCGGTTAGCGCCTTTTTATCAAGATGGGGCTAGAATATCCGCGTTTTGTAAACCACGAACGGACAACTTCTCATCCAACGATTGTTTACTTTCCACTTTGTTAAAGCCAGACTCTAGCTCTTGTGCTATTTGATCTGCCTGTTCTTGTTGTTTAAGCGTATCTTCTAATGCGAAAAGCTTCGTAAAAATTTCAAGGGCATCATCGCCATGACGCTCTCCCGCCATTTCTTTGATCCGTAGGATCGGATCACGCAACACTTGATTCACAATGCTTTTCGTTAATTTGCGAATGATCTTAATTTCACGATCCTCTAGATCAGTCAGCTTATTCAGCATGTTTTCCATGGTTTCTTCGTGAATCTGATTCGCTTTCGTTTGCAGAGCACTAATCAGTGGGCTAACGCCAAGTGTCTTCGTCCATTGTTCAAAGATGCCGATTTCTGAAATGATCATGATCTCAATCTTAGTCGCTTCTTTCTTTCTCTCCTGCAAATGCTTATCGACGATATGTTCCAAATCATCAATATCGTAGAGGAAAACATTAGGCAATCCGCTAATCCCCGGATCAAGATCGCGCGGTACGGCGATATCCATCATGAAGAGCGGACGTGATTTTCTTTTTTGCACATAGGACTGAATATCGTTCTTAGTCAGAACATACCCTGGCGCACCCGTCGAGCTGATGATGATGTCCACCTCAGGTAAATACTTAGGCATTTCCTCTAGTGTACAAGCCACACCGTTGAATTTACATGCCAAGTCCAAGGCCCTTTCCAACGTGCGATTCACAACGATAACTTTGTTCGCGCCATTCGCATACAAATGCTTCACGGTTAACTCACTCATCTTACCAGCACCAATAATCATGATGGTCTTGTTCACATAACTTCCGAAAATCCGCTTTCCGAGTTCTACGGCTGCATAGCTAATCGAGACTGGATTATTGCTGATGCCCGTCTCTGAGTGTGCTTTCTTAGCAAGTGTAATCGCCTGTTTAAACAATGTGTTGAAATAAGATCCTGTAGCTTTCAATTGTTGGGACGCTAAAAAAGCATCCCGCACTTGGCCAAGGATCTGAGTTTCACCAATGACCATCGAGTCAAGCCCGGTTGTTACACGGAACAAATGCTCAATAGCTTTTTCATTTTCATACGTATATAAATGCTTCTGGAACTGATCCTTCGTCACTTGAAACCAACGCTCAATAAAATGAGTCAAGTAATGACTGCACAGCTGAGGCCGATCCACGACGGCATAAATTTCGGTGCGATTGCAGGTGGCAACAATGACACATTCTAAAATACTCTTCGTCTCTTTCAATTCAGCGATTGCCATCGGTAAATCTTGATCTGTAAACGCAAACTTCTCACGAATTTCCACCGGGGCTGTCCGATAATTCAAGCCAACTGCGATAATATGCACCGTTACCACCTGCCTTTCCTTCTATTTATGAACCATTATAGCACAGCAAAACATACAATCCGACAAAATTTTTGAATAAATTATGAATGCTTTGGTTCTGTTCGTTAGTTTTAACAGCTCTGTGTTTCTCTATACCTAAAGCCAGCCAGAATACCCTATTGAAGCCCTTTTTTTCTTAAAAAGGTCGTCAGATCGCGATCTAGTTTCGATAACTCCGCATTCTGAGATGAAATAATATCTCCGTTAGACGCCATCATTTTCTCATAGGCCTCATACATGTTGCCAAATTGCTTCTGGGTTTCCTTCAGCGTTTGGGTCTCGTCAGCCTTCAAGGCTCTGGCTCCCCCAAGCTGCAACCTCTGTATGTATTGGCTTAATTGCGTCATGAAGCTTAGGGAAGTCAACTCCTCACTTCCTCCTGCCGCTAAAATCAGACGCTCATGCGTGTATTCTGCTGAATACAGCGCTTGCTTCACCGGATTCAGCTCATTCGTATTTTTACTCTGAGATGCTTCTTCTAAGCTGCTATTCAAAATTTCCATTTGAAATAAGGATACTTGGAATAATAAATGTGTGGCATCATGATCTTCCTTATGATGACCTAACATTTGGCTAAGTTGATAAATAGGCCAAATGATCAGAAAGAATACAACACCATACACAATCATTTTTCTTATTAATTTTTGCTTCAAGCTCTCTTCCCCCACTCCAAATGAATTGGACATGTATCACCAATATCATTGTATGGGTATCTGAACAAACAAATAACCACGGATTTCTCCGTGGTTATCGTTATGGTAAGGTGCAGAATTTTATTTAACAAGCTCTGCTTGCTTTATTTCAGGAGTTTCTACTTGTAATTCACCCATTCCGCGAACAAGTTTCTTCGCATAGAACGTTTCCGGTTTTAGTACGGATACCATAAAGTCGATTGCTAATTGAGGGTCGACTGTCTCGCCACATGTATAACAATCAAGTGCGGCAAAACCTCTCTCAGGATAAGTATGAATGGAGAGATGACTCTCGGACAACATAACAAGTACTGTTGCTCCTTGTGGTTCGAATTGCTTGGATTGTACAGATAAAACAGTTGCGCCACATACTTCGGCAGCTTCAACCATCTGAGCTTGCAGCCATTCTGCATTGTTCAGAAGTTCAAAATCTACCCCCCAAGTATCAACAGCAACGTGTCTTCCGAAAGTTGAGTATTCTGTTTCCATCTTTCGGTTCCCCCTTCCTAGGAATAAAATGTGTGAAAAAAATTTCATCCGCTAGGACCTACGTCATTCACTTCCCGAGGGTATAATCTCTCGCAACATTCAATGTCCTGAGTGAATCCTGGTTCCTATATTGTTTCAACGAGAATAAAAATAACATCTATCGACGATAAATGCAATACTTTTTTTTGCTGCAACGTCATCTGTCACACGGACGCCATATCTAAATTATGTCGTTAAGCCATTGCGTGTGCGTCAAAACAAAAAGAGACCCAAAAATGGGTCTCCAAAATTATTTCATGTATGAGTGATTATGCCTCCAAAACGAACAAACGATGTGTAAGCTCATTGAGGCGAATGTCAATTTCTTCGTGTTCATTCTTTGTCTGCAGCATGTTGCGCATATCAAGAAGATGATTGATTTGATCATGGATCATTTCAATTTCTTGTTCAACTTCTCTCTTCTGGAACATCACTTGCAAGAGTCCAATGGTATCTTTATGTTCATAAATAATCGTTACCAATTGACCTTTGATTTCCTCGATCTTCACAACCGTTCCGCGCTCATAATAATAAACCATGGTGTAGCTGCGATAAATTCGGTTGACTTTTGCACTGCCTTTGAATTCCGATACTGCTTTACGCATAATGTTAGCTAATAAGGTATTACTTAATCTGCAGGATCCTGTGCATTCATATAGGCCCGATTTCTTTTCAAATGAAAGGACGATTTCTTGACCTTCTCCATCTTGAAAAACAACCTCTTGATTCCCGTTTTCCAAAACTTTGACTTGCAGGGTCACTTGATGATCCACAAACATTTGAAAAAACTTCAACATATCGGCTTCTGTTAACTGGAGGCAGGTTTTGACATATTCAGTCGCTAACCTTTGTGCCATAAAAATCCCTCGATTCTTTGTTTTCAAGCCATTAACTATTACCTTGTTTATTATTATACTACATGACCCGCGAATATTCCTGCCCGCAATTCATGATAATCAGCCAAATATTCTGAAAAAAGCTTGATAATCTGGAATGCCATCAAATTTCCCCCAGATTACCTCACTTTCCTGTATGCTTCTTTTTGATTTCCTCTATCTTTGAAAGCTATTCGCTCATTTACGCAGAAAAACCGCCCTATGATTAGGACGGTTCAGGATCGGTTACAGCAGTTGTAAGTTCTTCGTTGGTTTCAGGTACCGGCGCGCCGTAAGCTATCGCTTGCTCTAGAATTCCCCACAGTTCATCTTTGCCAAGTCCTAGCTCAGATGAGAACATAAGTGGCTGAACCCCTTTATCCATCCCTAATGTTTCACGCACAATTTTCAAGTGTTTTGGCCATCTGCTTTTGGGGATCTTGTCCGCTTTTGTTGCAACGACAAGAACAGGTACATCCATATGGCGAAGCCATTCGTACATCGCTTGATCATCTTTGGATGGCGGATGTCGAAGATCGACTAACTGCATCACAAGGCGCAGAGGCTCACGATTCAATAAATAGCTTTCAATGAATTTGCCCCACTGCTCACGCTTGGTTTTGGATACCTTTGCGTAGCCATATCCGGGAAGATCAACGAAATATAAGTCCTGATTAATTTTATAATAGTTAAGAGTTTGCGTTTTGCCCGGTTGTGAACTGGTTCTAGCTAAGTTTTTACGAGAAATCAAACAGTTAATGAGTGACGATTTCCCGACATTAGAACGCCCTGCCAGCGCTATCTCTGGCAAGGCATCCTCTGGATATTGGCTAGGTCCAACCGCACTGATGATAAACTCAGCTTGATTGACTTTCATGAATGTTCAACTACTTTCTAAGTCGATCCGACGTTAGCCGTCGGCTTATTTTTAATAAGCGCATGTTCCAGCACCTGATCCATATGGCTGACGGGGATGAAGGTCATCTCCGTGCGGACACTTTCTGGAATTTCGATAATGTCTTTCTCATTGTCCTGAGGAAGAAGGATCGTACGAATACCAGCACGATGCGCGGCTAATGCCTTTTCCTTCAAGCCCCCGATTGGAAGGACACGGCCGCGGAGCGTTATCTCTCCCGTCATCGCGACTAAGCGAGAGACTGGAATGTTGGTCAAAGCGGAAATTAACGCCGTTGCCATCGTAATACCGGCTGAGGGACCATCCTTCGGAATTGCTCCTTCAGGAATGTGAATATGAACATCATTTTTCTCGTGGAAATCAGAAGCTATGCCAAGGACATCTGCTCGCGAACGTGTATAGCTGAAAGCCGCTTGAGCGGATTCCTTCATGACATCCCCTAGCTTACCCGTTAAGGTTAACTTGCCAGTGCCAGGCAAGACAGATACCTCGATGACAAGTGTATCTCCACCTACTTCTGTCCAAGCAAGACCAGTAACTGCACCAATCTGATCCTTCTCTTCAGCAACATTATATTTATACTTGACGGGACCTAAATAGTCGGTCAAGTTTTCTTCTGTTACATGAACAGGCGTTTCAGGGTCAGATACGATCTTTTTAGCTGCTTTACGATTCATACCTGCAACTTGCTGTTCTAGATTACGCACGCCTGCTTCTCGCGTATATTCGCGCACGATCTTCATCAATGCGGCCTCATCAACGATGAGCTGCTCTTCTTCAAGACCATGGTCACGTTTCTGTTTAGGAAGTAAATATTTCTTGGCAATTTGGAGCTTCTCAATCTCCGTATAACCTGGAATATATAGAACCTCCATCCGATCTAACAGAGGACGAGGAATATTATGCACAGCATTTGCCGTGGTCACAAACATCACATTGGATAAATCAAAAGGTACTTCAATGAAATGATCACTAAAAGTGCTATTTTGTTCGGGATCCAGAACTTCAAGCAAGGCTGAGGCAGGATCTCCGCGGAAATCCATCGCCATCTTGTCAATTTCGTCTAACAAGAACACGGGATTATTCGCACCTGCATTCTTCATTCCTTGAATGATTCTACCAGGCATAGCGCCGACGTAAGTACGACGATGACCGCGAATTTCAGCTTCATCTCTAACGCCGCCAAGCGAGATACGTATGAATTGTCTTCCCATAGATCTAGCTATGGAACGTGCAATCGAGGTTTTACCTACCCCAGGAGGACCTACTAGACATAAGATTGGGCCCTTAAGCTTCTTAACTAGCTTCTGAACAGCTAAGTACTCCAGCACCCGTTCTTTCGGCTTCTCGAGACCAAAATGGTCCTCATTTAGAATTTCTTCTGCTTTATCTAGGTCCAAATCGTCATCCGTCTGCTTGTGCCAAGGCAGCCCCAACAACCAATCGATGTAATTGCGGATAATGCCCCCCTCTGCGGAGGTTGCAGGCATTTTCTCCAGTCGATCAATCTCTTTCTCAACCTTCTCGCGCACTTTATCTGGAAGCTCTGCTTCGGTCAGCTGATTACGTAATTCATCAACCTCCCCAGCACGGCCTTCTTTATCCCCAAGTTCCTTCTGAATCGCCTTCATCTGCTCACGGAGATAATATTCCTTCTGCGTTTTCTCCATTTGCTTCTTCACACGCTGACTAATCTTGCGTTCGAGTTCTAGTACTTCTCGCTCATTGTTCAAAATATTCAGCATTTTCTCGAGCCGTTCTCGTACATCAACGGTCTCAAGAATATCTTGTTTATCTTTGATTTTAAGCGATAAATGACTACAAATCACATCAGCCAAGCGACCAGGCTCATCGATATCAGATACCGCGGCTAGCGTTTCTGGCGTTACTTTTTTGGATAAATTGATATAATGCTCGAATTGACTTAGTACGCTTCTCATCAAAGCATCGATCTCGGGATCCGAAATTTCTTGCTCCGGTAATTCCTTTACCGTAACTTCGTAATACTCGTCATTCGTCAAATATTCAACGATTTCTGCACGTAATACGCCTTCTACTAGAACGCGAATCGTACCATTCGGTAACTTGAGCATTTGCCGCACTTTAGCAATGGTTCCGATGCGATAAATATCCTCTTTCGTTGGTTCTTCTATATTGATCTCTGATTGAGAGCAGAGGAGAATCATGCTGTCATCCACCATTGCCCGCTCGAGTGCTTTCACCGATTTTTCTCGCCCTACATCCAGGTGTAGAACCATGCTCGGATAGACCAGCAGTCCCCTAAGAGGCAATAACGGCAATCTGCGCACCTTCATTTTTCCAGGCCCCATCCTCTGCACCTCCAAATAATAGGGATACTTGAACTAGCGTTCAAAGTGTCTCCTTGAAATAGTAGAAAGCATTTGTTTCACATATTACATTGGCTATATTTTTTGATAAACGCGATCGTCCGTAGAGGACGTCGTAGCCGTTTATTTTATCTATGTGGGATTTTCTCCCTGCGTTGCCCTTTACATTTTAACAAAACTCTAAACAAAACACCAATTGAGAGCTAACGTGAAATGTTAGCTAACAAAAAGTCTCCCTTTAAGAGTCAATTGTATGCTGTGAATTCGCATGTAGAATGGGTAAAGTAGTAGCCGGAATGGTTCTTTCCATAGAGAAAGGTAATGGTATCACATTATCATGAAGCTCAATGCCTAGTGCTGCTGCAAGCACTTCCTCAATCGTATCTGCCGCGACAACTTCAACACCTGGTAAATCTACAAACAGCGCTTGCCAATTCTCCTTGGGAATAATCACTCGGGTTGCACCAGCTTGGAAAGCCGCTTCTACCTTAGCCACAACCCCGCCAACAGGCTTCACTTTCCCATGTATGCTCATTTCACCAGTCATTGCGAGTTTGTTGTCTACAGGTATTTTATGTATGGCAGAGGCAATCGCCGTCGCCATCGATATACCTGCGGATGGTCCGTCGATCGGCACACCGCCAGGAAAATTAATATGCAGATCATAATCTGACGTATTAAAACCTAACTTACGAAGAACAGTCAACACATTTTCCACAGAACCTCGGGCCATGCTTTTACGACGAATCGTCCGAGAACCCCCACCCATTTCTTCCTCATCAACAACACCCGTAATATTGAATTTCCCTGTACCAGCAACAGCAATGGGAATAGCAGTAACTTCAATCTCCAATAGTGTGCCCAAATTAGGGCCGTAGACAGCCAAGCCATTTACGAAGCCAATTTGCGGTTGAGCAGGAACTTTGCGCTCTGGTCTAGGTGGGATTTGGGATGAATTCACAACCCATTCAATATCTGCTGCCGTGATCTCATCCCGCTTATCTGTTAAAGCGATGCCCGCGGCCAATTGAATCACATTCACAGCCTCGCGACCATTCGTTGCATATTTGGTCACAACATTTATGGCATCTTCACATTTTTTGAAACCAATTTTATCAAGAGCTTTCCGTGCAATTTCTCCTACTTCACTAGGCAGAAGGGGTCGGAAGAAAATTTCTAAGCAGCGCGAACGAATCGCCGGAGGAATCTCGCTTGGTGTGCGAGTTGTCGCTCCAACTAAACGGAAATCAGCCGGCAGTCCGTTCTGAAATATATCATGGATATATCCTGGAATATTCGCATCCTCAGAGCTGTAATACGCGCTCTCCAAGAACACCTTACGGTCTTCGAGCACCTTTAATAATTTGTTCATTTGCGTTGCGTGCAATTCACCAATTTCATCAATGAATAAGATTCCGCCATGCGCCTTAGTTACAGCTCCCGGTTTAGGCTGAGGAATGCCGGCAACTCCCATCGCTCCGGCTCCTTGATAAATAGGGTCATGGACGGAGCCAATCAATGGATCAGCTATACCTCGCTCATCAAATCGAGCTGTCGTAGCATCAATCTCTGTAAACTTGGAATCAGGCCTGAAAGGAGACTCTTGATTTTTTTTAGCTTCTTCTAAAATGACGCGCGCTGCTGCCGTTTTCCCAACGCCGGGGGGGCCATAAATAAGCACATGTTGAGGATTCGGACCACAAAGTGCCGCCTTCAACGCCTTCAAACCTTCAATTTGGCCAACGATATCCTGCATATTAGAAGGTCTTGTTTTCTCCGATAAAGGTTTGGTTAATGAAATGGATCTCAATTTGCGTAGTTTTTCTAATTCTTTTCTTGACTCTCTATCCACTGCAGACTTGTTCGTCTGTTGATTTCGCAGCAAATTCCAGAAATACAACCCGATTACAACTGCAAAAAACACTTGAATTACCATTAAAATGATACTTAAACTCATGTTTTGACCTCCTTAAACACGCCATCTTAGATTATTTACATATATTTCTAACCTATCTGCTTTTGTTAATTTCCATTATTCCCGTGTAAAAGAAGGTTAATCCAATCCATGCAAACTTTTGCATCACGTATGATAGCCTTCTTGCGGAAGAAGGATAAGGGTAGATATCTTGCAAAAAGGATGTGGCGAGATTTGAAGCAAACCCTATTGATTATCGTACTTGCACTAATTCTTTGTGCGCCAAACTCTCATACTGCTGCTGCGTCTACTAACGATCCCTTGCTTCCTTCTGCAGATGTGATTCTGGATGTTGGACATGGCGGAATCGATAGCGGAACGATGGTTGGCAAATACGAAGAGAAAGATATGAATCTTGCTATCGCCAAGAAAACATATAAGTCTCTTCAAAAAAAAGGCTATCGGGTTATCATAAATCGAACCGAGGATTATGCCTTGAGTGATGATAACAAGTGGTCCTACGGGGGCAGACACCGCAAAGATCTGGCGCAACGTTCTGGACTTGCCAACACAATTAAGCCGAGTATGATGCTTAGTCTGCATATCAATTGGTCCAAAAAATCGGGTACACGAGGTCCGCTTGTTATTTATCAAAATCAATCTGAAAGTATTTTGCTAGCAAGTCTACTACAAGATGCTTTGAATCAAGTCTACGGTACGGAAGGGCTCCCAGTTCTTGGTAAAAAGTATCATGTAATCAAATACACAAAATGCCCTACCGTCATCGTTGAACTCGGATTTCTATCCAATAAGTCGGATCGCAAACTGTTGAATGATAGTCATCATCAATCCAAACTTGCTAAGGCGATTACACAAGCGGTCGAGCAATATTTCACTATGACTCATCCGAAGTAGCCTATTTGACCATTTGTGAAATGGGGACAAAGGTTGCTTCCTTTTGAATACTTGGAATTGCCTCTTTAATCACATGTGCCGTCTTCTTCCCAGGAGGCCCGACATGTCCAATAGCAATCACTTCATCTTTGTCATGAATTAATTTCTTAAGCTTGACCATTTGTTTATTAATATGACTGTACGTATACAAATCATCTAAAAATAGCTGATTGTCTGCATGCGGTACGCCACGTGATTCTGCAATTTTGCCAATTAAGCTCTTCGGCGTTGTCCGACTATCCAGCAATATCAGATTTCGTTCTTTGCAAATCTCTATAAGGATCTTCATTACTCTTTCATCCGCTGTCGCTTTGGAGCCCATATGATTATTAATACCTATGGCAAAAGGAACATCGTCGATCGCTGCAACCATGCGTTTATGAATTTCTTCGCTGGACAAGTCCGTTGTTATGGCACCCGGACCTAACCAACTCTTCTTCCCTCTTACAGGCTCCATTGGCAGGTGCAGGATAACCTCTAGTCCTCTGTCATGAGCTAGCTGTGCATCCTGCTTGGTTGAGGGCAGGAAGGGCATGACAGCCACTGTGAAGGGAATGGGCAGCTTCAGTATTTCAGCAGTACCCTCCATGTTATTACCAAAGTCATCAATGACGATGGCTACCTTCTTCGTCACAGGTCCCGTAGACTGCTGCAGGTTCAAACCGGGCTCTGCCCCTGAATACCCTGGATTAATTATCAAGATAGTCCCGGCAATAAGGGTAAGCGCCACCTGTCGACAACCTGCAAATGTTGGAAACAACTTCATCCTCTTCTCCTCCTTAAAGGTTTTCGTCAGAAAACTGGCTTCGTAAGCATAGCTATTGCTTTAGAAAGTCTTACTGTAAATTGAGCCATGCTTTCCAGTTTTACTCATTATGCTTCTCTTCCTCATCAAATATGCGTTTAGACATAGGCATACAAAAAAACCGTTAAAGTCCTCAAGGTTGAGTTCTTTAACGGTTTGTATTTGTTGTATTCACTTAATGTTCTTTGCGTCCAGGAATGACCCCAGTCTGTTCATAGGAAGCCACAATAATATCAATTTCCTTTTTCAACTCCGTAAGTAGTTCAGCCTCAGGAACTTTACGAATCATCTCTCCATAACGGAACAACATGCCTTCTCCGCGAGCTCCCGCGATACCAATATCCGCTTCTCTCGCTTCACCAGGTCCATTCACGGCACAACCCAAAACTGAAACCTTAATAGGTACTTTGATTTTGGCAATGTAATCCTCAACTTCATTCGCGATTGAGAATAAATCAATATCCAAGCGACCACAAGTCGGGCAGGAAACCAGCGTCGCGGCGTTCGTAATCAAACCAAACGTCTTGAGCAGCTCTCTTGCGACCTTGATCTCTTCTACGGGGTCAGCACTCAAAGAAATACGAAGCGTATTCCCGATACCCATATTCAGCAAAGTTCCTATCCCAGCAGCGCTCTTCACAGCCCCTGTAAAGAGCGTCCCAGCTTCTGTAATCCCAAGATGAAGCGGATAGTTAAACGCCTTCGCAGCCTGTGAATACGCAGCAATGGCCATAGGGACATCAGAAGCCTTCAAGGATACGATAATATCATGGAAATCGAGTTCTTCCAAAATATTGATATGGAACAAGGCACTTTCCACCATAGCTTCCGGCGTTGGATACCCATACTTTTCAAGAAGATGATTCTCAAGAGAACCCGCATTAACACCAATACGAATCGGAATTCCGCGCTCTTTACATGCCTTAACAACCGCCTCGACCTTCTCACGGCGACCAATATTACCTGGATTAATACGCACTTTGTCAATCCCATTCTCAATCGCAGCAAGTGCCAACCGATGATCAAAGTGGATGTCTGAGACAAGTGGAATATGAATTTGCTTCTTGATTTCCTTAATGGCTTCTGCGGCTTCTTTATTGTTTACGGTCACACGTACTAGCTGGCAGCCTGCTTCTTCTAGGCGAAGAATTTCCGCTACTGTCGCTTTCACATCAGCCGTTTTCGTTGTGCACATGCTCTGCATGATCACTTCGTTACTGCCACCGATCGTTAGATCGCCTACACGCACGGCTCTAGTATCTCTTCTATGGAACATTTTGGTTCCTCTCCCCATGACACCAAACATCCTCCGCTCCAATTCCCAGAATTGGAAATCGGATTGGAGGCTGCCTGTTAGTTTATTAAATTATAGGTTAAGCACTTTCTTCCTTCTTCTTACCAGATGGCTGTGCACCCTCTTTGGTTGTCAGAACAGGCGTGATCTTGTTTTGGATCGTTTCTTTGGAAACGACACAGGTAGATACATCTGTTCTTGAAGGAACTTCAAACATCACATCAAGCATAATGCTTTCAATGATGGCTCTCAAACCACGAGCACCGGTATTCCGCTTAATCGCTTCTTTGGCAATAGCATCAAGTGCTTCTGCGTCGAATTCAAGCGATACGTTATCCATCTCGAGCATCTTCTGGTATTGCTTCACAAGCGCGTTCTTAGGCTCGGAAAGAATACGCACAAGGGCAGCTTCATCAAGCGGCTCTAGTGTTGAAATGACCGGCAAACGACCTACGAATTCCGGAATCAATCCGAATCTCAATAGATCCTCAGGAAGGACCATAGATAGGTATTCACCTGGTTTCAGGTCAACTTTCATTCCATCTGTGCTAAAACCAATGACTTTTTTACCGATTCTGCGTTTGATAATTTGCTCTAAACCATCAAAAGCTCCACCACAAATAAACAAAATATTCGTCGTGTCGATTTGAATGAATTCTTGATGCGGATGCTTACGACCACCTTGCGGAGGTACGGAAGCTACTGTGCCTTCAAGAATTTTGAGAAGAGCTTGCTGTACACCTTCACCGGAAACATCGCGTGTAATGGACGGATTCTCGGATTTACGTGCAACTTTATCAATCTCATCAATATAGATGATGCCGCGCTCTGCTTTTTCAACATCATAATCAGCAGCTTGGATGAGTTTGAGCAAGATGTTCTCTACATCTTCACCCACATAACCAGCTTCTGTTAAGGAAGTTGCGTCCGCAATTGCAAAAGGCACATTCAAAATTTTCGCAAGAGTTTGCGCAAGAAGTGTTTTACCACTACCTGTTGGCCCTAGAAGGACGATATTACTTTTTTGAAGCTCTACATCTTCAAGCTTGTTCTGAGAATTAATCCGTTTGTAGTGGTTATATACCGCAACTGCCAACGATTTCTTCGCTTGTTCTTGACCAATGACGTATTGATCCAAAATATTACGAATTTCTTTTGGCTTTGGAACATCCTTCAGATCTAGCTCTTCTTCATGCCCTAATTCTTCTTCCACAATCTCCGTACAAAGCTCTATGCATTCATCACAAATGTAAACTCCCGGTCCGGCAACAAGTTTGCGAACTTGGTCCTGGGATTTTCCACAAAAGGAACATTTGAGTTGGCCTTTTTCATCGTTAAATTTAAACATGGGATCACTCCTTTATTTCAAGTCGTTTCGAGTGATAACCTCGTCGATTAACCCATATGCCTTCGCTTCATCAGCGCTCATAAAGTTATCTCGGTCGGTGTCTCTTTCGATCTTTTCAAGCGGCTGTCCCGTTCGGTCCACGTAAATCTGGTTGAGTTTATTCTTGGTCTTGATAATCCAATCCGCATGGATTTTGATATCGGTTGCTTGACCTCTAACACCGCCGAGCGGTTGGTGAATCATTACTTCTGCATTCGGCAGCGCGTATCGCTTACCTTTGGCTCCTGCTGTCAAAAGCAAAGAACCCATACTTGCGGCCATACCTACACAAATCGTAGATACATCCGGTTTAATAAACTGCATGGTATCAAAGATACCCATTCCAGCCGTAACAGACCCACCAGGTGAGTTGATATATAAGTGTATATCTTTTTCAGGGTCCTGGGCGGATAAAAAGAGCAGCTGGGCAATGACCAAATTAGCCACATCGTCATCAATAGCGGTCCCGATGAAGATTATGCGGTCCTTAAGTAAACGCGAGTAGATATCGTAGGAACGCTCCCCACGAGCCTCTTGTTCTACAACCATAGGAATAAGACTCATTGTACCAACTCCTTTTGCGGCAATCGCCATGTTCTCTCATTTGAGATTCACTTACAGTTTAACACGATTGGGCAACAATGTCATTTTTCTGAAATCAGCTATGTAAGCGGTAATATGTATGTACTAAGGAGTTTAAACGTAAATTAGGGTAAAAGAAAGGCACGTTGCTTGCGTACGTGCCTTTACTTACCTTATTTACACGGCTGCGGAAACATGCTTGCTATTTTGAAGCAAGAAATCAACCGTTTTTCTGATAACTAGATCATTGCTAAGACCTTCAAGCGATCCGTTTGATGCAAACAGCTCACGAAGCTCAGCTGTTGATTTTTGGTAAGACGGTGCATATTTCTCAAGTTCCGCGTCAACTTCTTCATCGGAAACTGTGATTTTTTCTGCAGCTGCGATAGCTTCAAGAACAAGGTTGTTACGAACACGCTTGTCAGCATCTTCTTTCATTTGTTCTTTCAACGCGCTCTCGTTTTGGCCGGAGAACTGGTAGTAGATTTCAAGCGTCATGCCTTGGGAGCGAAGACGTCTTTCGAATTCTTTTACCATGATATCAAGCTCAGCTTCAACCATCGAACCTGGAATTTCAACTTCTGCGTTAGCAGCAACTTTCTCAACAACCGCAGTTTCAAGAGCAGCTTCGGAATCTTTCGCTTTGCGCTCTTGCATACGTTTTTGAAGCTCTTCTTTGTACTCGACAAGTGTATCGAACTCACTTACGTCTTTCGCGAACTCATCATCAAGCTCAGGCAGGTTTTTGCGTTTGATATCGTGAAGTTTCACTTTAAACACAGCTGCTTTGCCTTTCAGATCTTCGGAATGGTAGTTTTCAGGGAAGCTAACATTAACGTCTTTCTCTTCGCCTTTACCAAGACCTACGAGTTGCTCTTCAAAACCTGGGATGAAAGAGTTGGATCCAAGCTCAAGGGAATACTTCTCCGCTTTACCGCCTTCGAATGCTACTTCATCAACGAATCCTTCGAAATCGATGATAACGACATCGCCGTTAGCAGCTTGTCCTTCTTCAAGAACAACCAATTCAGCATGACGTTGTTGCAAACGTGCAAGCTCTTCATTCAATTCATCTTCAGAAACTACAGCGTTAACTGCTTCTACTTCGATTCCTTTGTAATCGCCAAGCGTTACTTCAGGCTTAACTGTTACTTTAGCTTTGAATTTCAAGACTTGACCTTTACCAAATTGCTCAACATCTACTTCAGGACGATCAACAGGCTCGATTTTAACCTCTTCAATCGCTTCTACGTAAACTTCTGGCAAAATGATATCTAGTGCATCTTGATACAAG
The DNA here is from genome assembly GCF_059692035.1 of Paenibacillus sp. J22P143. Classification (NCBI taxonomy): domain Bacteria; kingdom Bacillati; phylum Bacillota; class Bacilli; order Caryophanales; family Paenibacillaceae; genus Paenibacillus; species Paenibacillus sp. J22P143. The sequence continues at coordinate 107,726 of NZ_JCAUAQ010000009.1, read as the reverse complement.
CTTTCAACACCGAATTTAGCTTCAAAGATTGAACGAGGCACTTTCCCTTTACGGAATCCTGGAACATTCACTTTCGCTGATACCTTCTTAAATGCTTTATCCAAAGCATCTGCTACACGTTCTGCCCCAACTTCAACTTCAAGAACGCCAACGTTCTTCTCTATTTTTTCCCAACTTGCTTTCATTTTATGCCTTCCCCTCCAAAAATGTACCATGACATATATTTTTCACGTTAAGCTCATTATAACCATTCTATTATACCATATAACATTTTCATTTCAAGCGAGCATTGTTCTTAGCTAGGATCAGGGCTAAATTGCTTAACAAATGCGGTAAGCACGTTGTGCGCCCGCTTCCATTGCAACGTCATCTCATCCACAATTCCATAGATCTCTAACAACTCATCGCGATCAACCGTACCAAACAATTTATCTTGCAAAATCGCATGCAGCGCGGAGGCCCACACGTCTACCGCACTTTCTTCTGTCCTTAGTAACTCAGCGTATATCGAAGTTCCATACGCATAGGCAAGAAACTCCTGCCAAGTCTGGGTAGCAAAGTAGACAAAGTCAGGCTGGCTTATTTCACTAATGTCCCCGACTCTGCGAATCATATCACGAATTCGTAATGGAAAATCCTCCGCTGTTAGCGGCGTCTCATCAATTTCGACGAGAACGGTTTTACCATTCTTGGGAAACTCGATATAGCCATGCTCCCCCATCTGTTTAAGCGTTTGAAGGGCTTTGAATTGAAGATGAGGGTGTCTTGCCCTTTCGCAAAGCCAGGTCTTCACGTACTGGCTCACCTCAGGTTGCTCGATATAAGCAAGCTGCTCCAAGGCACTCACTTGTCCCTCCAGCGATCCTTCTTGAAGCATCTTTTGAAGCTTCATCACAAAAGCCCCATCATCCGAAGCAGCCTTGTCATGAATGTATTGCCGCATTAAAGCAGATTCTTCCTCTGAATCCTCTTCTTCTGTTTCTGTTGATGGAAACATGGTCTCTGGAAACATGGTGAGCAACCAGTGGCGCAGGGCTTCCCATTGATCAGACTTATTCGCATCGATATTGGGAAATTGCAGCAGAAAAGTAAGCATCTCTAGCGCTTCTTTATATTGCTCGGAGCGTAACAACTTCGTTAACTCGTCTTCATAGAACTTCTCTGTTTTAGGAAAAAGAATGACATTATCCAAAGTAGGGTCTGACATAGGGATCACCTCTGTTCATGGTCTTGTTTGTGCCAGTTTACTCCATCATCCAAATGATTGCAAAAAAAATATTAACAAAAGTGTTGACTTCCTACAAAACGATATGATATTATAACTCTTGCTTCGCCAAACGGATTAAGTCCAGGCGGTAAGAAGTGACATGGGTCTCAGTAGCTCAGCTGGATAGAGCACACGCCTTCTAAGCGTGCGGTCGGGGGTTCGAATCCCTCCTGGGACGTTGCAGTTAGAGAAAAGACCGCGAGAAATCGCGGTCTTTTTTTTGTTTATTCATAAGGAATAACGGCTCACTTTTTTATTTTCAATAAGGAATAATTTCAAACAAAAGCAGTCGAAAACAAAGTCTTTGCATACGCTTGGATTTCATGTATAGTATTCATCAATTGCATATTGTGGGAATAGGTGCTTTGGTCATGCCACATTTGACTAGAGCTTAAAAGGGAAGTTCGGTGTAATACCGACGCGGTCCCGCCACTGTAACAGAGGAGTCGACGCCACCGGTGCCACTGATCGAAAGATCGGGAAGGCGAGCGTTTGACGAGGATTCTGGAGCCAGGAGACCTGCCTAATTCTGACAGCACTGTTTTACCTACGGGAGATAGGGAGGTGTTAGAGATCGTAAACACTGTATACACATACACAGGGTATCTTTAACCTTTTTTATTAAGGTTAGAGATGCCCTTTTTTGATTTTCCGGGATTCGTACACAAGCAAAAATTGAGGAGGATTACCCCATGTGCGCACTATTAAGCAGTAATTTAGGATATCCAAGAATTGGCGAGAACCGCGAGTGGAAGAAAGCGTTAGAGGCCTTTTGGGCAGGCAAGCTAGACGAGAGTGAGTTTACAAAGCAAATCGAAGACATCCGTCTACATAACCTGCGCCTGCAGCAGCAAAAAGGTATTGACCTTATCCCTGTAGGTGACTTCAGCCTCTATGATCACGTGCTGGACACATCCACCATGTTCGGACTCGTTCCAAAGCGTTTCCCCTATGAAGGCGGCGAAGTCCCACTTGCCACTTACTATGCGATGGCTCGCGGCAGTCAAGGGGCGACAGCTTGTGAAATGACCAAATGGTTCAACACCAATTATCATTACATCGTTCCTGAATTACAGGATGCACAGCCAGCGCTTACGATCAACAAGCCACTTGAGGCTTATCGAGAGGCTAAGCAAAAGCTGGGCATTCATGGGAAGCCTGTGGTTCTAGGCCTATTTACTTTCCTTAAGCTAGCTAAGGGGTATAAAACAAATGAAATCGATAGCCTAATCGAATTATTTCTACCGCTCTATTCACGTATTTTGACGGAGCTGGCAGAGGAAGGTGTGGAATGGGTACAGATCGATGAGCCGATTCTTGTGCAGTCTTTAAGCTCAACAGATTTAGGACGTGTAAAGCACATCTTCGCGACGCTGACGGCAGCTGCGCCGACTCTTAAAATCATCGTTCAAACGTATTTCGATGCCGTTGATCAATACCAGGATCTTATTTCCCTTCCCGTTCATGGGATTGGACTTGATTTTATCCATGGATATGAGTTGAACTGGAGTCATCTCCAGACACATGGCTTCCCAGCGGATAAAGTGCTTGGCGTTGGCATTGTGGATGGACGCAATATTTGGCAGACGGATTTGAGTAAGCAGCTTGATTTCCTTGCTCAACTTGAAGCAATCGTTCCTTATGAGCGCATGCTGCTGCAGCCTTCATCCAGCCTGCTGCATGTTCCTGTTTCCACCCGTAAAGAAAATAAGCTTGAGCCTGTATTGCGGGATGCTCTAGCATTTGCGGAAGAAAAGCTGACTGAACTTTCGATTTTGACAAGAGCTCTTCAACACGGCCAAGATTCCATTCGATTGGAATTAGACATCAACCAAAAGGCGATCGCGAAGCTTAATGCTTCCTCCTATCGGAATAAAGCTATTGTCCAACAAGCGATCGCGAATATCGGGCAACAGCGCCATGAAAGAAATAGCAGCTTCACAACGCGCAGAGGCCTTCAAGCAGCAAAATGGCAGCTTCCATTCCTGCCAACTACGACGATTGGATCATTTCCACAAACAGCTGAGGTCCGTAACGCTCGTAAAAATTGGCGCAGCGGCGAATGGACACCTGAGCAATATGAGTCGTTCATTCAAGAACAGATTACGGAATGGATTAAGTTACAGGAAGAGCTTGGACTAGATGTGCTTGTACACGGAGAATTCGAGCGTACGGATATGGTTGAGTTTTTCGGTGAAAAGCTGGATGGGTTTGCTTTTACCTCGAATGGATGGGTTCAATCCTATGGTTCTCGCTGCGTGAAACCGCCAGTTATTTTTGGCGATGTAGAATTCGTGCAAGAGATGACGGTCAAAGAGACGAAGTTTGCCCAATCGCTTACTGAGAAACCGGTTAAGGGCATGTTGACAGGTCCGATCACGATTCTTAACTGGTCATTCGTGAGAAGTGATATTTCCCGCGAACAGGTTGCTTACCAAATCGCACTTGCTCTACGCGAGGAAGTTGAAGCACTCGAAAAAGCGGGTATTGAGATGATTCAAGTAGATGAGCCTGCGTTGCGAGAAGGTTTACCTTTGAAAAAAAGAGACTGGCAAGCTTATCTCGACTGGGCTGTACTCGCCTTCCGCTTGTCCACAGCAACAGTCGGTGATGAGACGCAAATTCATACGCATATGTGTTACTGCGAGTTCCATGATATTATTGACGCCATCCGCGCGCTAGACGCTGATGTTATCTCTATTGAAACCTCGAGAAGTCACGGTGAGCTGATCCATAGCTTCGAGGAGCATACGTATGACCAAGGGATCGGGCTTGGTGTCTATGACATTCACAGTCCGCGAGTCCCTTCCGTAACTGAAATGGTAGAAATGATTGAGCGTGCTCTTCAGGTGCTAGAGCCTGAACTATTCTGGATTAATCCGGACTGCGGCTTGAAAACACGAGGAAAAGAAGAGACTATCGCTGCTCTACGCGTGATGGTTGAGGCAGCTAAACTGTTTAGAGCAAGCCGAAGTGAACTTATCCCTTCCTAAGAAATGTATAAGAAAAGCACCCCTGCTGCTTCTGCAAGGGTGCTGCAACGAACTTCTTTTTACACAGATGGCCTGTTCGGTTGATGGTGACCTGGCTCCGTTGAATCCAGATTCGATTGAATACGCGATGATTGTTTCGAGTTATCGATCGTACTTTGCGTTTTCTGGTCCATATTTTTCTTTTTACCCATGGTAAGCAACTCCTTCTACTCATAGAATGAAAGCTACATTAGTATGGAGGGTTTCCGTGCTGAATATGCTGGATATCTTCACCATGACTCGGGGTGCGAGTCTATTACTCAGCGGGTGCGACAAGCCATTAAAACAAAGAGCCTGTAGGGATCTCTCCCTACAGGCTTTTGCTCATGCCAAACGACGTTAGTGCATCTTATGAGGCAAATTCTTGCCTGTATGACCGTCACCTTGTGTCCTTTTATTCTTCTCGGCTTTCCTCTGCTTCTCATGCAGCTTGCTAATGAAATGACTATCCATGAGCACTCGCCTCCTGAAGAAAGAATGGCATTACCCTTTTATAATGTCACAGAAACTCAAAATTTAAACACCTTCCACACAAAATCCACGACCTGCTGCTCTCCCGCTTGCTGGACAGACATTTAATACCTTCCATTTGCATACCCTTTATCATTATGCTCTCTTCAAAAGAAAGGAAGGAACGTCTATGTGCGGAATAACGGGTTGGATAGATTGGCGGAAAGACTTGACCGGGTACCCGTCCATTCTAGAAAATATGACGGAAACGCTCCAACTGCGTGGACCCGATGCCTCAGGTACCTGGATTTCACAGCATTGTGCCCTTGGACATCGACGTCTTAGCGTAATGGATCCTGAGAACGGCGCTCAGCCGATGGTCCGCAAACAAGGCGACTATACGTATACCATCGTATATAATGGCGAACTCTATAATGCCCCAGAGTTAAAAAAAGAGCTCGAGCTACGCGGTCATCACTTTCGCACGACTTGTGATACCGAAGTGCTGCTGGTTGCTTTCATCGAGTGGGGAAAAGCCTGCATTGACCGCTTGAACGGTATTTTCGCCTTCGCGGCGTGGAATGATCAAGAACAATCACTGACCTTGGTACGAGATAGACTCGGCGTAAAGCCGCTTTTTTATTCTCATCAGGATAGTGTGCTATTGTTTGGCTCTGAACCGAAAGCGATTCTAGCTCACCCTGATTTCAAAGCAGAGGTTGGCGCTGAAGGCTTTGCAGAAATATTCGCAGTTGGACCGGCTCGGACGCCTGGACATGGGATTTACCGCAACATGTCGGAGCTAAAGCCAGGTCAGTTTGCTATTTTCGACCGTAACGGATTATCTATTCGAACGTATTGGAAGCTGGAAAGTCATCAGCATCCTGACGATATTCCCGCTACTGCCGCACAGGTGCAGCATTTGCTTAACGACACCGCCGCGCGCCAGCTGGTCTCTGATGTTCCCATTTGTACGTTATTGTCCGGCGGTCTTGATTCTAGCGCGCTTACCGCGCTCGCTGCCGCTCATTACAAAGAAAGCGGGCAAGGGCCGCTTCACACCTTCTCCGTTGACTACAAGGATAATGATAAGCATTTCAAGGCGAATATTTTCCAACCCAACTCGGATGCACCTTGGATCAAGCGCATGACCGACCATCTGGGCACCGAGCATCATTATATTGAATTTGACACACCTGAGCTCGTAGAATCCTTGAAGGCCGCCGTGATAGCTCGTGATACCCCAGGGATGGCCGATGTCGATGGGTCCCTTTATTTATTTTGCCGCGAAATTAAAAAGGAAGCCACGGTTGCCATCTCTGGTGAAGCAGCCGACGAAATATTCGGTGGATACCCTTGGTTCCACAATGAAGAAGCACTCGAAGCGAACACCTTCCCTTGGTCACTCAAGCTTGCAAATCGGGTCGACCTGCTTGCGCCGGACTTCAACGATTGGATTAAACCTGTTGAGTACGTGAGCAACCGATATCAGCAAGCTTTAAGCGAGGTACCTCGCTTAGCTGGTGAAACGAAGGCCCAGAATCGGATGCGGGAAATGTCCTATTTGAACATTACGCGTTTCATGCCGACGCTTCTGGATCGTAAGGATCGCATGAGTATGGCCGTTGGCCTCGAGGTCCGCGTTCCGTTTTGTGATCATCGTCTTGTTGAATATGTGTGGAACATTCCTTGGGAGATTAAGACTTCGGGTGATCGGGAAAAAGGCATTTTGCGTAAAGCATTAAGAGGCGTATTACCTGAAGATGTGCTCACACGGAAGAAAAGTCCGTATCCCAAAACGCATAACCCGAATTATTTAACAGCTGTACGAAAATGGGTACTTGAAATTCTGGATGATCCTTCGTCCCCTATCTTACCTTTCATCGATGTCAAAAAGATTCGCGCACTCGCCAGCTCGGAGTCGAACGATTTCGATCTGCCTTGGTTCGGGCAGTTAATGACGGGTCCTCAGCTATTCGCTTATTTGGCTCAAGTGGATATGTGGCTGCGGACATATAAGATATCGATTCGATAGATAAGACCGAAGCAAGACTGAAGAAATAAAAATGAAAAGACCTGCGTCCGCGAATTCACGTGGTTGCAGGTCTTTTTGGCGTATATTAGTTGGTTTGGTCAGGAAGTTGATCCAGGAACATGCGAAGGGCTTTGGCGCGGTGGCTCATTTCATTCTTTTCTTCCATCGTCAGCTCAGCCATCGTTCGGCCCAGGGATGGAATATAGAACAATGGATCATAACCAAAGCCACCCTCGCCTCGTTCCTCATGAATAATGTAGCCTTGGCAGACATCCTCTGCTTCGATCACTTCATTCGCCACGGGATCAATCAAGGTGAGCGCACAAACGAAGGAAGCCTCACTGAGTAACGGGGGATGACCTTCCCCAGCAGACACCCCACTTTTATCCTTCAGTTCATGTAAAGCTTGGAGAAGCCTCGCATTATTGTCAGCATCCGATGCATCTTCTCCCGCGTAGCGGGCCGAAAATACACCAGGATCACCGCCTAATGCCGTAACGCATAATCCAGAATCATCAGCAAGTACAGGTACATGAAGATGCGCCGAGATAATCTGTGCCTTGATCCGCGCATTCTCAGCAAAGGTTTTCCCACTCTCAACGATTTCCGGTAAATCCGTGTAATCAGCCAAGCTGCGAACTTTATAGCCTTTAGCTCCGAAAAGCTTTGCGAATTCCTTCACCTTGCCTTCATTACGTGTTGCGATAACAACAAAATTACTTTGTAGCCGCATGCTGGGCACCTCGAATACGATCAGCGATCGGTCCTAGCACACCCGATTGTACGTCAATCATGGTGTTAATACCTGCTTCTGCTAACGCCAGTAATTCATCCAGCTCCTTACGTGAAAAAGGGGCATCCTCACCTGTTCCTTGGACCTCAACGAATTGACCTTGACCCGTCATAACGACGTTCATATCTACCTTCGCTTTGGAATCCTCTTCATAATTAAGATCCAGCTTCGGTGTATCGCCAATGACACCCACGCTGACAGCTGCAAGAAAGTCGTTGATCGGGAACTTGGTTAGATGTTTATCATTTGCAATCTTGTTTATGGCGAAAGCCATAGCAACAAATGCGCCAGTAATGGACGCTGTTCTTGTGCCACCATCAGCTTGAATCACATCGCAGTCCAATGTTATGGATCTTTCGCCTAGCGCTTCCAAGTTAACAACGGAACGAAGTGCCCGCCCAATAAGTCGTTGGATTTCCATCGTCCGTCCACCGAGCTTCCCTTTTGCCGCTTCACGTTGATTCCGAACTTGCGTTGCTCGCGGCAGCATGGAATACTCTGCTGTAACCCAGCCTTTCCCTTGCCCTTTCATAAAAGGGGGAACACGTTCTTCTATCGTAGCTGTACAAATGACTTTCGTATCCCCTACCTCAATGAGGACCGAGCCTTCTGCGTGTTTTATATAGTGAGGGGTTATTTGCATAGGTCGCAGTTCTTGATCGGTTCTTCCACCAATTCTCATAAAAGTCTTTCTCCTCCTGTTGCTCCATCTAATGCGATGATCCTTACGCCCCATTGTATCAAACTCACCAAGGAAAAGCATCCTGCCGCAAGTGAATACGGAATAAAATCGAAAAACCACTAGGTTACTCCCCTGTTTGTGAACAGTTGGGTAACCTAGCAGTTCGTGGGTTCATCTCATCTTTTAGAGCTTAGAAGCAGGGTTGATATGGGTAGGTCGAAGGACAGGTTTACTATAGTTTTGTTTCTCATCCGTGGATGTAATTTTCACTGCGCCATCCACTTTAATTTGCACCTGTTTGAAAGTCGTATTCTCCGTTAACGACAGGATGACAGATTGCAAGGCATCCACAGAAGCTTTCTGATCAGCACCCAGCAGATTTTTGGAGAAGTCCACCGTGATAAGACCCTCGCCAGGCTTGACGCTATTCACGATCGTAGTTGCATTTAGGACGGCAGCAAGCCCCTTTTTCTGATCAGGCCCTTTAATTAGCTGATCCACAACAGCCTTAGCCACATCATCTGTTCGTTTAATAAGGCGAGTTACAGGCACGTAATATTTGTAGTTTTGATCATTTTGATTTAAGAAATAGAGGGTAATCGGTGTGGCTTGACCAAATTCAGTATCCTCCGCTTTCTCCAAATTGATCCCCATGGAACGAGCTAATGGCGCATCCAGCGGCGTCCTGGCTTTCGGCATTTCTTTCAAATCCTTACCGTCCACTCGCAGCTGAACCTTATCAATCGTAGGGAAGTTCGTTAAGTTCCACGTAATGGCCTCTAGGAGCTTGCGCTCATCCTTCACATCATAATTGAGGAACTCCTTGGAGAAATCTACCGTGGCGCTTTTGTCCGCTTTCACATTTAAGCTAATGACTTTAGTCCCCTTAGGTAGAAGAGCTTGGAACCCGGAAGGCAGCTGACTCGTTTCTGGACCGCCGTCCACCATGTACTCTAGTGTTGTCTTAGCAACGGAGAGTGTCTTAGGTAATGCTAGACTTAATGGGGTGACAAAGCCTTTGGCATCTTTCACATAAACGGTCATTTGGGATGTGATATCTTCGGTCATGTCGACTGTAACCGCAGCTGAAGTCGTTTTCGCGTCTACCTCTGCACCCGATGTCGGAGGTGCATCGATGTCACTCTTCTTTCCGCTGCCCAAAATCGAACATCCCGTGGTCAGTAGAACAATCACCCCCGCTAATGCGGCTGAACGAATCCAATGTTGATGTTTCATTTGCTTATTTCCTCCTTCGAGTTTTGCTATTCGCATGGCCTGTACGATGCTTTTTCGTATTATTATGTATACGGGGCTTTGTCCGATTTATAACTACTTTTTGTCCACCTTTTCATAAAAAATCTGCTTGTCATGTGTATAAATAACCCATCTTCGTCAATTCGAACTCATATGCTATACTGAATACCTGTACGAACCCAAAATAATGTTCAAGTGAAACATGAACTTACGGATATTTGAACAAGGAGGTGCTTGTTATGAGAACATTTTTGAAGGAAAAGACCCTCATTTTCAATGAGTTTCGAGAAGAGGTTTTCAGTCATTATCCACAAGCTGTCATCGAGGAAGCAGTTGCAAGATTGCTCGTTGAAATAAAAGGCATTAAGAAGATCCCCACCGACTTGATCACAACCACCTTATTAGGTGTCTTAAGTAAAACTGAAACATTTAACGTCATGTCCACCCTGATGGAGCTCCAGAAAAAGGTGAAGCATGATGCTGAGCTGCTAGCTAGCATGAAAGACCCCGCCTATAACGTACATCGCACGATTGCGATGTCGATCTGCGGTTTATATGGAAGCGGAGCGATATCGCTTTTCGGCTTCATCGACTGTAAATTCCGCTTCTTTTTTCCCACAAAAAGACCTAAATCCTTCATCTCCAAAGGAATTTGTGCGATTGTCGCATCAACTGCCAGTGTGATTATTTCGGACAGTGTGAAAAGCGACTACTCCAAACGTAATCTGCAAATGCTCGAGGCACGGGGAGTGCTTTTGGATGATATGGTCGAAATTCTTGATCAGTTACAGCGTCCCTACAATCCAGATATGCCTCGAAGTCTCTGCGAAGAAAATATCCTAGCCGTGCTTCGCAAGCAGCAAACTTTTCATGCGCTACAGCTCGCGATCAAAATCGATACGGCCGTCGAAGCCAAAGAATTCAATCCCCAATATAATCACATTGTGGGGATGGACGAAGGTCTCTTCGGTGTAGATGAAAGCATTGCAACCGCCGTCCCCCTCATGTACGGGACTATTGCACTCACGAATTTCGGATACCTTGATAAAGAAAAAATTGGCATTATCGAGAGACTCGATAGTGATCACGCGGATGGCAAATGCAATACCTTTATCGATGATATGGTATGTGGAATTGTGGCGGCGGCATGTGGGCGATTGGCGCATAATCATACGCCGACGTATAGTAAGCCTTTGAAATGAGACTTATTGTGATGAAGCATAGAAAAAACCTCTAACAATTGTTAGAGGTTTTTTCTTTATATAGATGTCGCGACGTAGTAAACGCGATCTGCAAGCGGATCCACCTGCCGGATGCGGCCTTCGGCCTCCAGCAGGATCAAGTGCGCGATCGTCTCCGACAGCGCGAATCGCAGCTGATGGACGCTCAGCCGGTCGCCGAACGTCGCCCGGCACACTTCATAAGCGCTCTGCGGCGCGCTTAGCTGCCCTTCCATGAGCGCGAGCCGCTCATGGTGATGGCGCACGAGCTCCTCTGCGCGCGCGCCAAAGCCCTGCCACGGCTCCCGGTGCCCCGGGTAAGCCATCACAACCGGCAGCCTGCTGATCTCCTGCAGGCTACTCAGGTACGCGCCGAGCGGGTTTGCTTCCACCTGCGGGAGGAAGGAAACGTTCGGCGATATTTGCGGCAGGACGTGGTCGCCGCAAAACATCACTTGCGCCTCAGCGTCGTAGAAGACGAGATGGCCCGCGGCATGGCCAGGGGTCTCGATGGCTTCATAGACGCGGTCGCCGAGGCGCACAGGCCCTTCCCGCAGCAGGGTTACCTGCGGCTGCGGGGAAACCATCTCGACGAAGCTCACCATGTGCTTCGTCATCTCTTCCAGCCCGGCTTCAGGGAAGCCGTGCCGGGCGAAAAGCTCTAGGAGCAGCGGAGACATCGGCTGCTCCTGGCCCCACAAGAGCTGCACCTGTGCGTAGCCGGTCTCCGATAGGAGAACCGGCGCGCCCGTGCGCTCCTGGAACCAACCGGCCATCCCGTAGTGGTCGGGATGGTGGTGGGTGAGCACGATTTGTTCCACGTGCTCAAACGCAATCCCTTGCTCCTGCAGCACCTGCAGCCAGAGCGCCTCAGCTTCCGGGGTATGCAACCCCGGATCGATCACGGTGTATCCGCGACTGCCGCGGATTAGGTAGGCATTTACCCATCTTAAAGGAAATGGCAGCGGAACCTTCACTTGCGTTATTTCATCTGTATGTACGGTCACGACGTTCATATCCGCGTTGTCATCCTTCCTTGTGTCCAACAAAAATCATCCGACTTGAAGCTTCAGGCGTGTAAATCTGACCTTCATAGCCCCCGTAAACATGATCAATGTGTAAACCAGCTTTTTGCAACATAGCCTCAAATACGGGACGCTCGTATAGCTTAACCTGCTCCAAATAATGACGATCAGGTTCACCCTCTTGCGAGATCAAGATCCGTTTGCGCACACAGCCATCTTCAATCGTTCTCGTCTCGCGAATGGTCAAATCATTTTCCTTACGTTCCGATTGCGCCACCAAGTTCGCCTTCACAAAGACTGGATTCAGAAAATCGATGATGAATCGACCTTCCTTTTTTAACAGCCGATGCATTTCATGAAGCACTTTCTCATTCTGCTCATCCTCATCAAAATAACCAAACGACGTAAATAAATTCACAATCGCATCGAACGGCTCGCTTAACGGCACATCCCGCATATCTCCGTGAACCCATTTCACTTGCCCATCTCCATCAAGCTTGACCGCTTCCTGCAGCAGCACCTTTGACAAATCCACACCAGTCACCGCAAAACCGAACTCCGAAAGCGCCATCGAATGCCGCCCCATCCCACAGCACAGATCCAAAAGACGAGCCCCTTGCTCCAGCTCTAACCAATTCACCATTTTTTTCACTTCGTGATAAGCGCCTTGCATGTCTCTATGTTTATAAACAAGTAAATAGTCATTTCCAAAACTTTCTTGGTACCACGCCATCTTTTCAACACCTTCAGCTTTGTGATTAAAATTCTACGAATAAAATGTTATAAGAGCAGCCTCTGTTTCATAATCCGCAAACCCTCAATCGCTTCTTCCTTGCTAAAATTCCCCGCCTTCAATTGCTTGTCCTCTACCTGCAACAGCTTTTCGTAAAAAATAAGACCCTGCCTCGGCAGCTCTGACTTCTGGGGATAGTCTTCCATATAATAAAACAAAACATCTTCAATCTTCGCATAATTGCCTTGTTTCTCATAATGTGAAAAAAGCATCCTCTGGGTCTCCTCAGGAATCCCCCAACCTTTAAGATGATCCCAGCTCTGGGCCATGCGAGAGGCAATCTCCTGATTGACCTCAGCATCCGGTTCAACTTCTTCCGACAGTGACAAATGTAAAAGTAGATCCAAGGACTTCAGGTATGCCCAATAAGCCTCGTCTTTCTCCTCATGCTGATGTAGCAGATTACCTCGCCCCACAAACATATCACTGATCACGAGTGCCTTCGCCGTATCAATGCTCCCCTGATAGGATAGCAATTCTAGAATATCCTTACTGGACAAAGATTGGAGGGAACGAATATTCAAACCCAATAAATGACGACTCACTTCATCTAACTGTCTCTGCGCATCCTCAATCGGGATATGTTCTTTATTAAAAAGAATCCGATGCAGCACCACCGTCAATTGTTCAATCTGTCGCATCAAATAATCACGCCTGAACATCTGTAGCAGCCCCTTTCGGTTTCAAATACACCTCAATTCAGCTTACCACGCCTAGCGAGGAAACTCAAAAATAGATCACTATTCAAACATAAAAGCCCCCGTTTCCCTCCGAAGGAGGGTGGGTGGCTTACATGGATCCCTTTGCTGACGGAATCAGATCTTTAATTCCCCAAGCTTAATCAGTTCTACAACCGCTTGTGAACGACCCTTTACGTTCAGCTTTTGCATGACGTTCGATATATGATTCCTCACAGTCTTTTCACTTATGAAAAGCTGCTGTGCGATATCCTTTGTCGTTTTGTCCTGCACTAAGAGTTCGAATACTTCGCGTTCGCGGTTCGTAAGTAAAAATTTGTTTTTGTGGTCGCTGCCCATGGATGTGTGTCACCCCTCCTTGCTCGGGTATTGGGAATTACAAGGTTAAGGGATACAGTCAAAATTAGTTTATGAAGGGCTGGTGTCAATGGTGCGGTATCTAGAGAAAAATAGGCGGAATACTTTTAACCGTTTACAATCCTACTTAAGGAATACATTAACTGGATTTTCTGCAGCTATTTCTTGAGAATTTCATCGAAACACCCGATTAGATGGAAAAAATGTAGTTATTTAAACCCATTTCTCTCGGACACACTAAAATGAGCTAAATTAACTACACAAAATCCATCTATATCCAAAAGTTACTTCTAGCGGCAGGTCGATCAGCGTTGTGGGTAAACCTAACAGCAAACAACCCAGTTGGAACTACCAACTGGGTTGTTTCATTTCTAGCGATCTAATCCACTCGCTCAACCTTCACTGCGCAAATTTTAAACTCCGGCATACGACTCGTTGGATCCAAGGAATCATTCGTCAACACGTTGATCGAATGCTCGTCGCCCCAATGAAAAGGGACGAAGACAGTACGAGGTTGAATCCCTTCGGTCACTTTGACCAAACACTCCATCGATCCACGCCGGCTTGTGATCCGGATCTTCTGTTCCATCGTTAGGCCGATTCGCTTGGCCAAAGAAGGATGAATCTCGGCAACCGGAACGGGGGCCTTCTTATTTAAGGCCTCGGTTCGACGCGTCTGCGCACCGCTTAAATAATGGTTGGCCAGACGGCCTGTTGTCAGAACGAAAGGATAATCGGCATCAATGGGCTCTGCTGGCATTTTAGGCTGAATGCCGAATAATTTGGCTTTACCATCCGCATGATGGAAACGATCTTGGAATAATTGCGGTGTTCCTGGATGCTCAGCCTTCGGACAAGGCCAGAAGATCCCTTTCTCTGCTTGCAGGCGCGCATAGGTGATACCGCTATAATCAGCTTTGCCACCTTCGGTTGCTGCAGCTAGTTCACGAAACACCTCTTCAATACCCGCATATTGAAAGTAGGTGCCCCGTCCGAGTGCTCCTGCAAGTTCACTGATGATGTGGAAATCGAGCTTACAATTCCCCGGCAGCTCCATGGCTTTCTTCCGATGGAACACACGCCCTTCGAGGTTGGTCATGGTTCCTTCCGCTTCAGCAAACGACGAACAAGGTAATAAATAATGCGCATACCGTGCCGTTTCGGTCTCGAACATATCAACGACTACGAGTAAATCTAGCTTTTGTAAGGCACGCTCTACCATTTTGTTATTCGGACTAGAAACCAATGGATTGGAGCCTAGCACGATTAGTGCCTTAATCTCACCTTCATCGATTTTTTGCAGCAGCTCATAAGCAGAAACGCCTTTTCCCGGCAGCTCACTTGGATCGATCCCCCATACCTTTGCCACATGCTCGCGTGCAGCAGGATCTTCGATCAATCGATAGCCTGGAAGTTGGTCGGCCTTTTGCCCATGCTCGCGGCCTCCTTGACCGTTCGCTTGACCAGTCACAGCCCCATATCCGCAGCCTGGACGCCCTATTTTACCCGTGAGCAGTGTCAGGTTAATGTAATTGAGTGTGTTCTCCACCCCATTCACTTGCTGCTCCAAGCCTCTTGCGGTAAGTACGATTCCCGTCTCCGCTTTTGCGAAGCCACGAGCAATTGTACGAATTACGGCTTCAAGTACGCCTGTTAAATACTCAACGCGAGCTGGGGTAAACGACTTGACAGCTTCTTTCACTTGTTCGAAACCAGATGTACGTGAATGAATGAACTTCTGATCAACGAGGTTCTCTTCAATCATCACATGAAGGAGCCCATTAATGAAGACAGAGTCGAAGCCTGGTTGAAGCCGTACATGAATATCCGCTGTTTTGGAGGTCATTGTATTACGCGGATCGATGGTTACTATCACGGCACCTTTTTTCTTGGCTTCCAGTAGATACGGCATCATCGTAGGTTGGCACTCTGCGATATTCGTACCTGCTAGGATGATATATGTTGCATTCGGGATTTCCGATAATGGCATCGTCATCCCACGATCGATTCCAAACGCTTGATTGCTCGCCGCCGCAGCCGATGACATACAATACCGACCGTTATAATCAATATATTTGGACCTCAATGCCACACGTGTAAACTTACCTAGTAAGTAACTTACTTCATTTGTTAAAGATCCGCCGCCGTAGACACCGATGGCATCACGCCCATGTTCAGCCTGCAATGCATGAATCCTTTGAGCAATATCCGAATAAGCGCTTGCCCAAGACACCGGCTTCCACTGACCTACTCTAGCCCTCTCCCTATGAAGCGGCTCTAAAATACGTTCCGAATGAATGACATGTTCCAATGCGTTCAAGCCTTTTTGACATAAACGTCCTGTCGCAACTGGGAAATTCGGGCTCGGTTTAATCGTGAGACCTTCTGTTTTTTCACTTGGTAAGATCTCCAATCCACACTGCATACTGCAAAAGCAACAATGGGAGGAGGGCTGTTCATCCGTTAATGTGACTAGTGCTGATTTCACGCACCCCACCCCCGCTGATCAATCTCTTTATATAGTAGAAGATATTTAACTCGCCAATTCCTTAGCCTTAGGAAACCCGATGTAGACCGTTCCGTCATCCACTTTGGTCAGGTACGTTTTCACGCAGCCTGTATCTGGAGCTTGAACGAGTCCGGAAGGCAAATGAATCTTACGATCATGCATGGGACAGAACACATGGTCATCACAGACGATGCCTTCGGCAAGCACACCCTCCTTATGCGGACAACGATTCTGAATCGCTTGCAGCTTACCGCTTTTCAATTTGAACAGGGCAACCTCTTCCCCTTGATATCGAATTGTCTTCCCTGTATTAAAGGCTAAATCCTCGTAGGAAACGGCTTGCACCCAAATCAGCTGCTCATTTTGTGTAATCATTTTCTCTGCTCCTCCCGGTTTATCTCTCTATTTCTATTTCAATTCAACAACTTCATAGAGATCGCGTTGGATTCTCTTGCTATCAATAGCTTGTTTCCATGGATCTTGTGTCACAGATAGCGCCAAATCCATACGTTCACACAATTGCTTACGCTCTTCATCATTTTGTACAACATCACGGATATGCTCGATGCCAAGACGGTGTACCCACTCGCTCGTACGCTCGCCGTATTTGCCAGTTTCACGGTAATATTGCAGATAGGCTTCGGTATATTCAATGATCTCAGCTTCGGTTTTAACCGTGCTCATCAGATCACCAACACGTACCTTCACGCCGCCATTGCCTCCAGCATATAGCTCCCAGCCACCATCGACGGACACGACACCTAAATCTTTGATCCCTGATTCCGCACAATTTCTCGGACAACCCGATACGGCAAGCTTCACTTTAGCTGGCGTATTCAAACGTTCGAAGCGTTTCTCCAACTCGATTCCAACACCCATCGCATCCCCAGTACCGAAGCGGCAGAAGGTTTCGCCGACACATGTTTTAACCGTCCGCAAAGCTTTCCCGTAGGCGTACCCCGATGGCATATCCAGCGCTTCCCACATCGCGGTAAGGTCTTCCTTTTTCACACCTAGCAAGTCAAGACGTTGTCCTCCGGTAAATTTCACCGTTGGTACGTTAAATTGTTCAGCAACCTCTGCAATACGCTTGAGCTCCGTCGGATTGGTTACACCGCCATAGATCCGTGGAACAACGGAGTACGTACCGTCTTTTTGAATATTGGCATGCATACGCTCATTCACGAATCGGGATGTGCTGTCATCTTTATATGTCTCTGGGCTAATCATGCCCAAGTAATAATTCAATGCTGGACGGCATTTGGAGCACCCCTCTTCATTTTTCCATTCAAGGACATTCATGACTTCGCGTACATGGGATAATCCTTTTTCCCGAATCGCAGTAACAACTTCATCGCGCGTATGTGTTGTGCAGCCACAGATCGTTTCTTTCGCACCATTCTTATCGTAAGAATCACCTAAAGTGAAAGCGAGCAAATCACTCACTAACGGCTTGCAACCACCACAAGAACGTGATGCTGTCGTACAATTCTTCACTTCATCTACGGTCGTTAAGCCCTGATCCTTAATGGCTGAACAAATCGTTCCCTTCGTAACTCCATTACAGCCGCAAATAATCGCGTCATCTTTCATATCTGCAACGCCGGATGCAACTCCACCACCGCCAGAGGAATCCGTCAATATAGCTGTTTTACCCATGCCGCTAATATCCGTTTCTTCCCGAATCATTTGCATGAGTCGCGTACCGTCAGCTGTATCGCCAAAGAGTACGGCACCGATAATTTTGTTTTCTTTAATCACAACTTTCTTATAGACACCGGTGAATTCATCGTGAATACGAATCGCTTTGGTTCCTTCAGCGTCAACGAATTGACCGCCTGAGAATACATCAACACCAGATACTTTGAGCTTCGTGTACAAAATAGAGCCTTCATACGGGCCTGTTTCTACGCCAGCCAAATGCTTCGCCAATACGGCACCTTGCTCATATAGCGGTGCAACCAAACCATAGGCAATCCCTCTATGCATCGCACATTCGCCGACCGCATACACATTCGGTACGTTCGTTTGCAAATAATCATTGACGATAATCCCCGGATTGCATTCGATGCCGGATTCTTTCGCAAGGGCTACATTAGGACGAATCCCTACCGCCATGACGATGAGATCTGCTTCCGCAATCGTACCGTCCTTAAATTTCAGGCCGGTTACTCGTTTGTCTCCCACAATTTCCGCTGATTGCTTCGCTAGCAGGAAGTTGATGCCTTGTTCTTCAAGAGCTGCTTGCAGCATTTTGGAAGCCGTCCGATCAAGTTGGCGTTCCATAATCGTATCGACGATATGAACGACATCGACTTTCATACCGAGGTTAAGGAAACCTCGTGCAGCTTCTAATCCTAGCAAGCCGCCGCCGATGACGATCGCTTTTTTGTACTTTGTAGCCGACTCAATCATGATTTCACAATCACGGATCGTTCTGTAGGCCATTACGCCTTCTTTGTCCGCACCAGGCATAGGAATCATGAATGGATTAGAGCCCGTAGCCAATATCAACTTGTCATACGAAACTGTCAGTCCTTTATCACTCGTTACCGTTTGCACAACGGTATCAATGGCTGTTATCGTTTGATTCGTGTATAAGGTAATGTTATTGTTCGCGTACCATTCATAGGGATGAATCACGATATCCTCGACTTTAGAATCGCCGGAGAGCACATAGGACAACAAGATTCGATTGTAGTTGGGATGCGGTTCACTACCGAAAATCGTAACCTCATATTTATCAGGTGTTAATTTTAGTAAATGTTCAACGGCGTTTACGCCCGCCATTCCGTTTCCGACCAAGACTAGCTTCTCTTTTTTGACTGTCATTGTGATCATCCTTCCATCCATTTACTAAGGGTTCATTTCGAATTTGAGTAGTTGTGAAAAAGGGGTCATTTAGGAGCCAGGCCCCCAAATGACAAATTGAGATATGGAGCTTGAGCAGTTCGATTGAACCAAGGTTCACATCTACTGCAAAGACGCTAGTCGTAACGTCTTTGCCCATGCAGCTTGCCGTGGCAAGCTGCATGAGCAAAAACTTTACAGATTGCCGCCAGCCTAATAGCTAGCGGCATCATGCGCAAAGCTAAGCTTGAAGGGTCTCGATTCCAGGTGATGCTGCTTTTACTTTACCGCCTTCACCAATCCAAGTACGTTTCCATTGTCCTTGAACAACCGCGATCATCACGATACAAGCAATTGCGATCCCACTAAGAATGAGAAACCCTGGCGTGAAGGAGCCTGTGGAGAGCTTCAGATTTCCGAGGATTTTCGGTAAGAAATAACCACCCAAACCACCTGCTGCTCCAACAATCCCAGTAATTACACCAATTTCCGTCTTAAATCGTTGTGGCACGAGTTGGAAAACCGAACCATTCCCCATTCCGAAAGCCATCATGGCAATAAAGAGCATCACTGTTGTTAGTGAAAGTGCTGGCAGTGTTGAAATACCCGCCATCATGATGCCAACAACTCCGTAAAGAACCATTAACATCCGAATTCCACCTATTTTATCAGCAAGCCAACCGCCTACCGGGCGGAAGAAGCTACCGCCAATAACGCACAATGTAGTGAAATCAGCTGCCTTAACTGGAGCAAGACCATATTGCGTATTGAAGAAAATCGTCAAATACGATGCCATCCCTACGAAACCGCCAAATGTTACACTATACAAGATACAGAACAACCAGGAGTCCTTTTGTTTTAACACTTTGCCGTACTCAGCAACTGTTTTGGGCTTCGGTTTATTAGGGCTATCCTTAGCCAAAATACTGAAGATGACCAGTGCTAACACAATTGGAATCATGGCAATTCCGAATACAACGTGCCAATCGCCATAATGCTGAGCTAATCTGTTTGCAAATAATGTAGCGAAGATCGTTCCACTATTTCCCGCTCCTGCAATACCCATCGCTAACCCTTGATACTGTGGCGGGTACCAGCTGCTTGCTAGTGGAAGTGCTGCTGCAAAACTTGCTCCAGCGATACCAAGCATGAGAGCTACGAAATACATATCTCCCATCGTGTCCGCGAATTGCCACCCCCAGAATAATGGAATTAAGGTTAGCGAAAGACCAATTTGTCCTGTCAGTTTGGGACCAATCTTATCCGTCAGCACCCCAAGCACAAGTCTTAGAACCGATCCACCCAAAATTGGTAATGCAACCAAATTTGCTTTTTGTGCGGCATCCAATCCAAAATCTTTGGCAAGAATGACGGCTAGCGGCCCCAAGAGTACCCATACCATGAAACTCATGTCAAAATACAAGAATGAACTGAATAAAGACCCTTTGTGTCCTACTTGCAAAAAACTTTTCCGATCTACCATGCAATCCCTCTCCTTTTGTGAGGCTTTTCGCCTTCTTTTATTCCTACCCGATTTGTTTTTTGACTGCACGTTGACAGAATAGGCCGATAAACATACCCCAATCAATCGCGGGATGCTTATCGGCCTCATTGCCACTGCTGCCACTTCCTCGTGATCAGCATGATAGATGAAATTTTTTCATTACTTTCATTACATTGCACATAAAAAGCCTATCCATTTACGTATTTGTAAGGGGATAGGCACCGTTGCCTTCGTTAAGTGGCACATCATTGTGCCGATTTCTTAACTTGATTATACGATGCAAGTAATCCTATGTCAATAAACATAACACAAAAAATTATAGATGGGATTCAGGGAAGTATATCGACAAATTTTAGGTGCATATGCTATAGTATTGCCGTATAATATTACAAAACAGCACTAAAACCTAACATGTAGTTGTCATGAGATGAAGTTATTCAAGATGGAGGTATTCCCATGTTACAATCATTCATACTGATCGACGAGTTTATACCAACTCGCTCAGCAACCTCCTCTGAGCCTCCACATGCTGTTCGAACGGAAGTCATTCATGGAAAGGAATCTTTGCCTGATGAAATTATGAAGGATTTGGGATTCCGAATTATTACTTCATCTAATATGAAAGAAATTTCATTTATCATCCCAAAGGTCGATGCTGTATTATTATCTGTAAGCCCTGAACGGGTAACGGATTGGCGTACACGCTTGCTCGCAGAGCGAAGTCTTCCGATGTTCTGGTGGTGTGATGCACTTACTTTTCCTTCTAATGAATGCAAAATGGATGGGGGCATAGATGGGTTAATCGGTCC
Source organism: Paenibacillus sp. J22P143 (assembly GCF_059692035.1). Lineage (NCBI taxonomy): Bacteria > Bacillati > Bacillota > Bacilli > Caryophanales > Paenibacillaceae > Paenibacillus > Paenibacillus sp. J22P143. The sequence goes on along the minus strand of NZ_JCAUAQ010000009.1, from coordinate 86,448 downwards.
CATGATGAGCCCACTGGAAATTCATTGTGCTTTAATACTTGGCGTCAACCATTATTTCCAACGTACCGAGTGGCAGCAAGAACGCGAACAGCTGCTTTCCAAACTCGAAGAACGCAAGTGGGTCGATCAGGCCAAGCGTATTTTATGCGAAATCAAAGGTATCTCTGAGGCAGAAGCTTATGATTTCCTCCGCAAACAAGCTATGAATGAACGTAAGCGTATGGTCGATGTCGCAACCTCCATCGTCAAGGTATATCAGATACTACAAGATCAAAACAAAGGGGGCCGCAAACGATGATATCTCTATTAAAAGAAGTAGGCCGCGGTAAGCGGGGAGCAAGAGATTTATCTTATGAAGAGGCTGCCCAAGCAGCAGAGCTTATATTATCAGGATCAGCTACACAAGCACAGATCGGTGCATTTCTCGTAGCAGAACGTATTAAAATGGAATCGCCCGATGAAATCAAAGCCTTCATCCAAGCTTTGCGCGAGCGCACAACATCGTATCCCATGGCTGGCAGCATGGACTGTGCAGGACCTTATGATGGTCGTACGCGCACGTTTATCGCTACGTTACCGACCGCTTTCGTGCTCGCAGCCTGCGGACTGCCAACTACACTGCACGGCAGCCCGAGCATGCCGCCGAAATGGGGCATAACGATCTCCGATGTACTTGCCGCGTTGGGTGTGCAGGCACTAGAAGCATCACGTGAAGCTTTAACGTCTGCAGCAGCGCGAACTGGCTTTCTTTTTACGCCTACCGAAAGTTGGTGTCCACCGCTAGGAGAGCTCCGCCAGATTCGCAAAGAACTCGGACTGCGTACGGTGTTCAATACAGCGGAGAAATTGCTACGCTTCACAGAAGCCCCATATATGGCTGTCGGCGTGTTCCACGGTACTGTTTTTGAAAAAATCACGAATTTACTAATTGAATTAGGCGTTTCTCGCGGAATTGTGGTACAAGGAATGGAAGGATCAGAGGATCTAAGTGTAGAAAAACGGACTCGTACCTATCTAATACAAGGTGAGACAAGTGAGTTATTCATTGTTGATCCTGAAATTTATGAACTGATGGTTGAAGTTCCTGTCGTGGAATGGACGGCTGAACTGCAAGCAGAAACCACACTTTCGGTTCTGCGCGGCGATGCTCCACTTCCGTACTTGAATATGGTTTTGCTCAACAGCGCTGTTCGTTTGTGGGTAGCCCAAAAAGCTGACTCGATTGAAGAAGGTATTTATATGGCTCGACATGCGATTGATCAAGGCGTTGCACTTCAAAAGTATACGGAATGGACCGAAGCGATCAAGCCGGTTTCCACCACTTAATTAGACAAAAAGACTTCACGGATGCGCCATTGCTGGCATCCATGAAGTCCTTTTTTTTCTCATTTACCTATGAATTGTTGCGTAAACATTTTACCGCAAGGTCCTCCATCCACGATACCGATGCCGATATGGGTGTAGTCTTTGCTCAATATGTTAGCTTTATGACCTGGTGAGTTCATCAGCGCTTCATGCGCAGCTTGAACACCTTGATTACAGGCAATATTCTCTCCTGCCGCATTATACGTGATACCGAACTTCTCCATCATATCGAACGGCGAACCATAGGTCGGTGAATCGTGCGAGAAATATTTGTTATCCACCATATCTTGGCTCTTGAGACGAGCTGTTTTGGTAAGCGCCAAGTCTGCCGTCAACGGCGATAACCCCACAGCTACACGCTCTTTATTCACCAGATCAAGCATCTGCTGCTCTTCTACGGTTAAGCCTGACGTCGATGGCACCTGCGGTATAGGGGTTGGGGCTGGTGTAGGCACTGGAGCAGGTATCGGGGTTGGCGCCGGTTTCTTCGGTATTTTGAGATTGCCATATGCCCAGAGAATGGATTGCAGCGTTTGATCGTCTACATTTCCTGTTACGGGTAACCCATATCTACTTTGAAACGATTTAACCCCAGCTTGTGTTTGATTACCATAATAACCTGTAATCGGTCCCGAATAATAACCTAGCGACTTTAACATCCCCTGAACCGCATAGACATCTGGTCCTTTGGCCCCTTTGCCATAAGCAAAGACTGTCGTCGTAGAAGCACTGAACAAGACCACACAGATGAGAGCAATCCAGATCAACCTTTTTTTCCCTTGTAGCATGCGTATGTTCACTTCCCGTCATCAGCATCTTCGTCACGTTAGACGATAGGTTTAGCGTTACCTCTTTACAAAAATTTATCCAAATTAAGAAATGCTATGTATTCCGTTTTGATCATAATTAATACCATTTTTGGAACTCTAACAATATCGTGAACTCAGACTCTAGACTGAGATGAAACCCGACTCAAGCCATATACAATCTTGGATAAATATTGCTATACTTGGAACTGGATGAATAAAGAGGATAGTTGAAAGGGAGCGAGACGTGTGACGTGGTTTACTAAATGGGCTTTTGGAAACAAAGCAGCAGTTGTTTTTATGATTATTTTAGTTCTTGGAACAGGTATCGGCAGTTATTTCAAACTACCGATGGAGTTTTTACCTAGCGCAGATTTCCCACAGATTAGCGTAACAGTTGTCGGTCAAGGCTACGACGCCAAATCCATGTTAGATAGTGCAACGACACCTATTGAAAAGGCATTATCCAGTGTGCCTGGCAAGAAAGAGGTATTCTCAACATCTTCGGATGGATTTATGAAAATCGATATGACATTTGACTCGGATATCAAAATGAAGGATGCCCAAGCGAGTATACAAGAAGCGATCAGCTCCATTGTTCTGCCAGCTGGCATGTCGAAGCCTTTCGTTATTCGTTTGAACACTTCGATGATCCCACTTTCATGGGTAGCTTTGAATTTCAAAGATGGCATTACGAAACAAAATGTTGAGCTAGCACAAGAAAAAATCTTACCTGATTATCAAAAAATCAAAGGTATTGCGAGTGTAGTGCTTGACGGAACCTCAGTATCTCAAGTCATTATTCACCCAGATAAAGATAAATTAGCTAAGGCGCAATTGCCAGCACAAGCACTTATGGGTGTTCTACAAGGTCAGAATGTAGCTGTCAATGTCGGTGAGAAATCAATCGACGGCAAAACAAGTGCAATTAAAGTCGTTGGGAACCTCGACGATTTGAATACCTTGAACAATTTGACTGTGGCACCAGGCGTTAAATTGAAAGATGTGGCAACGGTTGAAGTTGCTGCAAATAAAGATACATTAACACGTATTAATGGTAAGGATTCGCTTACATTAGTTGTGACGAAAGATACAAGTTCCAATGCTGTAGATATTGGTAAAGAAGTTGAGAGAATCTCCGATGAGATCGCAACCAAATATCCGAATGCAACAGCAGAAGTCATTTACTCCACGTCAGAATCCGTTGTAACTTCTGTTAACAGCATGATGAGAGAAGTCTTGTTAGGCGCGTTATTTGCAACGATCGTCATTCTGATCTTCCTTAGAAACATTCGTTCCACGTTCATTACGATTGTTTCGATTCCGTTGTCTCTTGGTTTAACATTGTTCCTGCTTTCCCAATCAGGGGTAACGCTAAACATCTTGACACTTGGCGGGGTCGCCGTCGCCGTCGGTCGACTTGTCGATGACAGTATCGTTGTCATCGAGAATATTTTCCGAAGAACTCAGAAAGCGGAGTTCTCCAAGGAATTAATCATCGATGCGACACGTGAGGTAGCTAGAGCGATTACGGCTTCCACTTTAACAACCGTTGCAGTATTCTTACCGCTTGGACTTTTGGGTGGTTCACTTCAAGCGTTCCTGCTTCCGTTCGCATTAACAGTTACGTATTCCTTGCTTTCCTCCTTGCTCGTTGCCCTTACCGTTGTACCGGTTATGAGTGCTTGGTTGCTTCGCAATACGAAGTTGAAAGAGCATAAAGAATCGACAAAACTTAGAGGCATTCTAACTTGGAGCTTGAATCACAAGTTCATCTCCATCCTGTTATCGATTATCCTTTTCGGTGGTTCTATCGCCCTTTACTTTGTAATGCCGAAAGGTGCAGTTGGCGGTTCAACAGCAAGCCAGATATCTGTTAGCCTTTCCTACACACCTGAAACACCAATCGCAACCGTTCGTGAAAAAGCAATCGAATTAGAAAAATTCATGCTTGAGCAAAGTGAGCTTGACCACCTTATTCTTCAACAAGGGAACACCGAAGATAATGCTAAATGGGGAAGCGTAGCTCCTCCAACGATTGCAAATTATACGGTGTTTATGAAAAAAGATGTGGATACTCAGCATTTCATTGATCAAGTGAATAGCCAAAAATCGAAATTCCCTGGAGCAGATTTAGCTGCTGGCGGCGGCGGTTTTGATGGTGGTACGGGTTCCGCTATTACAGTTGATCTAACTGGCGATTCCGCAAAGAACTTGGATCAAGCAGCTGCAGATGTCATTGCCGCAGTTAAAGGCATCGAAGGCGTAGAAAAAGTAACAAGCAACCAAAATGTAACGAAACCAGGATATTCGATTACGGTAGATCCTGCGTTAGCGAAACCACAGGAAATTGCAGGTACGATCCGTTCCCTGATGAACCCGACACCGATCGGTTCCATGAAATTGGAGAACAAAGAAATTCCAGTTGTCTTAGATGCTTTGATTAACCCAAGCACCGTTGCAGACTTGTCCAATATTCAAATCATGACAGCTACTGGACCAGCCTCGTTAACATCGATTGCTAAGATCGAAAAAACGAATGAATCCAATACGATTCTACACAAAAGCGGCCAACAATTCTTACGTGTGACTGCTCTTGTAGACCCAGCTAAATTATCCAAAATCAATACTGAAATTACGAAAACCACAAAAGACTTGAAACTCCCTGAGGGTGTTGCCTTAGTCGTAGGTGGTGCTTCCGCTCAGCAATCCAGTGACTTCGCTGACTTGTTCATGACGATGGGTATTTCCATCGGAATCGTATTATTGATCATGGTTATCACGTTCAAATCGTTCCGTGCACCGATTGCGAGTATGGTATCTCTTCCTTTCGCGGCTGTTGGCGCGGTTGTCGGTATGATGATTACGAAAACGTCCTTCGACGTTACTTCGATCTTCGGATTCTTGATGCTGATCGGAATCGTTGTTACGAATGCGATCGTATTGATTGACCGTGTGAAGCAAAACGAAGAACACATGACCATTCGTGAGTCCTTGCTTGAAGCCGCGGCTACGCGGATGCGTCCAATCATCATGACAGCTGTTGCGACAATCTGCGCAATGGTGCCGCTTGTACTTGCAAAAGCGGAGGAAGGCAGTATCGTTTCCAGAGGCTTGGCCGTTGTTGTTATCGGTGGACTCACTTCTGCTACGATCTTCACCTTGGTGATGGTACCTACTGTGTATGAACTCATGCATGCACGCAAAGCAAAACGTCAAAGAAAACAGCTTGAAAATGCTGGTTAGATAGTAAAAAAAGGCGACCTAAGTAGATTTATCTGCTTGGGTCGCCTTTTTATTCTAATATTACTTTCATCTGGTTGCTGCAACCTCATTATTTACTAATCTCTCACTTTTTTCAACCCCCATTAAGGCAATCACTTTTCCTTGCTCATTGTAAATAGGTGAAAAAATAACATCGTTATGAAAATGACTGACTTTATCTCCTTCAATTACAAAAGGCTCTAACGGCAATATCTTCCCAAGAAGATCTTCTCTACTAAATCCATGCAGCTTCCCAAATATTCCATTAACCTCTACGATTTTTCCTTCTAGATCCACAATCACCATGCCGTCTGAAGATAGACTCATAAGTGCATGCATAAGCTGAGCAGTATGCCGTGGAACAATTTTCTCAATGGATATGAAGCTATCGTCCTTCATTTGTGCATCCTCCCGTACTACTACTTAAATTCCTCCTGATGACGATGTGATCAAGCAGAAGTGCTTCTTTCAGCATGCTAATATGGTTGACTCGTTAAAACTTCAATTTCGAGCGCTATTCCGTGTTTGCGCCAATTGAAACAACCTGGCCGTTCGCAGCGGATTTGTTAGCAACATCTCGTCAATATTAGAAAACGCTTTCGCATTATGCTTGGTTTTCCATGCTATAATGACCTCTACTTGGCTCTACAGTCTCAAACGCGAGAACGGTGACATGCTCAGCAAGAATTCCGAATCAGTCAACTGAATGGTTTCTGGGATCTATGGAACAAAGTGTATCGGCATACTCGTTCAGATCGATCACCTTCCCCCCGTTCAGACGCGACTCTTCTGCAGCAAACGCCATCAAGTGGCTGCGGACCGAAGCGGAGGCGGATGTTAAGCACTCCTTGCCTTTGTAGTTCCTCACTTCGTTTAGGAAGCTGCTGACGATGCCGGCATCGCCTCCGCCGTGGCCGCTAGATTGGACGGGAATGGTGATTTCCATTTTCTTATGAGTAAGGAAATCGAACAAAGTGATTGTATTCCCTTCTCCGCGCAGTTCCCCTCGTGTCCCCATAATTTGAATGCGCCGCTCCTGCTCGAAGGTAAAGCCGCACATGCTGAAGATAGCCGTTGCTCCGTTCGTAAACTCCATGTTGACGACTTGATGATCAACCACATTGTTGTCGCTCATGTAGACACAACGACCGTAGTTCGTCTCTCGCAATCCCTGCACGATCTTTTCTCGTGATAGATCCTGCGTAAAATGTCTCGCCCAGCCCTTAAACTGGTCACTCAAATAAAAGCGCGGCGCAGAATAAGGACAGTCTGATTGAACCCGGCAATCGAGGCACCGCTCTGCAGCCCCTTCCGGCGTGTTTCCCTTGTGGAAATGTATCAGCGAACCAAACGAGCTTACCTTCGTGCACGGCTGATCCATCAGCCATGATAGGACGTCCATGTCATGGCAAGACTTGGCGAGAATCATCGGACTCGAATGATCGGAGTTATTCCAGTTCCCTCGGACGAAGCTATGGGCGATATGCCAGTAGCCGACATTCTCGTTCAACTGAATCGAAACAACATCGCCGATGCGCCCCCCTTGAATCATCTCCTTGATCGTGCTCCAGAACGGAGTGTAACGTAGCACATGGCATATTGTAAGCAATCTGTCGTTCTCTTTGGCGACTCTCTCCATCTCAAGACATTCTCTCGGATCGGGAGACATCGGCTTCTCCAAAAGCACATGATAATTTTTGTTCAGCGCAGAGATTGTAGGGTGGAAATGCATGCGATCCTGCGTACATATGACCGCGATATCCGCAAGTTTCGGCTCCGCCAGTAGCGGCTCCCACGATTCGTACACTCGTTCCGCCGGAAGGGCATGGGCTTCAGCGAACTTTGCCCGCCGTTCAGGGTCAACATCCGCAACGGCGACAAATTTGAGTTCGTGCGGATTATAGAGCGAATACGGTGCATAACTTTCTGCCCCGCGAGCACCTGCTCCGATCAGAATGGCTGTCAGTTGATTCATGATTGGTCATCTCCTTGTCATCCTTACTTGAAAATTGGGTAATAGTCAAACACCGCTTGGTTTCATTTGGCGTATCAGTTAAAAAACATTCATTTTCGCGCCAAATTTTATTCGATATGGCTATCATATTTGGAAAAAACACCACGTGTCAATGATTTTTTGGATCCAAATTTCCAAGATACTACTGGAAAATACCCTGTCTTCTCATAAAAAAACCTCTAAAGCGGTCCACCCAACTGAGTTGGACTGCGTTTAGAGGTAAGTTTTTCCATGCTATAAAGTGTAGTACCAGCGTCGCTGTCACCAAGGGTAATGTAGATGGAAGTAAATGGTTAAAACTGCCGCTCCCTCATTTTATGAAGGACGACGATTCCCGCAGCACGAGCTCAAACGGAAGCAGCACTTTGGGCGGCAACGAGTAGTGACCTTCAATGTAATCAACCAGCGTTTTGGCAGCTACTTCGCCGATTTGCGTTTTCGGCACCTGTACGCTCGTGAGGGGAGGCGACGTATACTGCGCGAGTTCGATATTATCCATGCCGACGAACGCGATGTCCTGAGGAATGCGAAAGCCTTTCTCTGAGGCGGCACGAAGTGCGGGAATCGCCAGTACGTCGCTTGCGCAAAACATTGCCGTCGGCCTCTCATCCTCCTTCAAACGTACGAGCATGTCCGACATTAAACTATAGCTCATATCAACGTTCCAATTGGCATTAATTATCCAGCTTCCATTCAACCCAAATCCCGCTTCGAGCATGCCAAACTTGTAGCCTAAGAATCGCTCATCCCCTTCCAATTCTCTAGAGAATGTTGGCCCCCCAATGTATCCGATTTTCGTATGTCCCTGCGCAACTAGATGCCTGACGGCAGCACGGGCGGCCGATATACGGTCGCAGTCGACAACGGGTACGGACAAGCTGTCGTAATTCAGGCTGACGCCGAGCACACGCACGCCTTCTTCCTGCAAGATGTCGAACTGCTCCTTATTGTACCAAGCGATTGCTAGTATGCCCTTCACCCCTGTTTCCCGGATCAAAGAGCGCAGGTATTCGGGGCTTCCGATCTCCTCCATCGACATGAAGAACACGGGAGGGCGCCCGAGTTCGTGCATCTTCTTGCGGAAGCCGGACAAAACGGCCGTAAAATACGGATGAAAATCAAAAAAAGACTGCGGCATAATGCATCCTATCGATTTCTCGGACGGATGTTGTAGGTTCTTCGCCTGCGGTCTCTCCTCTTCCTCTATTTCGTAGCCAATCTCATTCGCTGCTTCTAACACCTTGCGCTTCGTCTCTTTGCTTACTGCGCGAGTCGCATCATTGCTGATCGCGCGCGAGACAGTGGAAATCGATACCCCAACCCGATCGGCGATATCCTTCAAAGTCGGCAATTCGACACCCCCCTCAATCATTCATACACATGATAAACTTTGGCTGTATTTGGTGTCAATATTATTGCATTTTAAAAGCTTTGTCTTATTCGTTGGTCTTGTATGGGTGTTTACAAAATGGGCAAAGTTTTTTTGCACTTGTAAATGCCCAAGGCAAGCCGGGGAAAATCGATCGAAAAATGCCAACTCACTTTCGATATGCCAAAGTCCTTCTTCTGTGTTGATGTGATTGATGTTATGTGTATAGCAAACAAATAAAGAAAGTTGATACCTTCTAAAATGTTCTTTTGTGTCATGAGGCAGTGTTGACCATTGAACTGCCAAATGCGCCAACAAATCTTTTTTGTTGTATGCAATTGCTGCCCCACATTCTAAGCCGCCCTCGTAGAAATATTTAAAAAGCGTACTTGGACCCGAATGTCTTTTCACGCCGTTTAACGAATAGCGAATGTTTTCGACGAGTTGTTTAGCCGCCTCTTCCATGTCCGCTCGCTTCAAAGTGCTTTTGGGAAACAAAAAAAGGCCAGGAATACATCACTGACCTCTGAAATTTATTGTCCAATGGATAGATGCCATATCCTTACGCCCGTCGAAATATTATGCTCCTTGGCAAATTTCTCTCTTCTCTCCGCATCTGGCTCAGCAACCGCTACAAAAGTCAATTCATGCGGGTCGTTCAGCGCTTAGGGTGCATAACTTCGGGCACCAGCGTTCCTGCTCCCAGAAGAACTGTTGTCAATGGCTTCACTTAAATTTCTCATTCTAGCGTGCTTATCAACCACTCCAAGATACTTGCTGGAACGTACCCGTTAACGCCGATTGCTTCGCTTTCAGGCATAAAAGCGCGCTCTGAAGACCGTCGTCAAGCGTCGAAACCGATTTCGTCCCCCCCTGCAACAGTTCGATGAAGTTACTCGCGAGCACGCTGTCGCCGCCAAAATGACTTTCATCACCGCTGAATTCGTACGTTTCGACTCGCGTCGAATGGTGCATGAACACTTTGACCTGCCCCGAGTAGAAATCGAAGTCGATCGTCCCTTTATAGCCGAGGAACCGCGCTCCGCGGGCAGCAGCCTTTTTCCGCGCAAAAAAGTTTTGCGAATAGGATACATGCATCCCGGATTCATAACGAATCAGCGCGCTGCCGGAGTCTTCATTGCCCGTATCTTCCGCGAAAGAACAGTACGCCCTTTCATCCTTACCGAACTTGCTTTCGGGACACGTCCGGTTTTCATCGCAATCCACGCATTTCAGTCCAGCAGGCTTCGTCCCTTTGAAGATTTGTTTCGATATCATTGCGGTGACGGTTTCCGGTTTCGTGTTGAGGACATGCTGGATGTAATCAAAATCGTGCGTCGCCTTCTGCAGGAACAAGCCGCCTGTTTCGTTCTCGTCGCGATACCAGCCCTGGAAGTAAACATTTCCATAAGGCACGTTGTTGACAGCTTGAACATGCTCTACTGTACCGATTTTTCCGGAATCGACGATCTCCTTCACCAGCTGGACGAGCGAAGTGACACGCAGCGGGAACGAAACGACCACCTTACGGTTGCCCGAGGCTTCATAGCCTTCCTTCAAGGACTTTGCATCCTCGAGCGTCGTAGCCACCGGCTTTTCCAGAAAAAGCGGCAGACCGCTGGACAACACCTTGAGCGCCATCGGCGTATGAAGAGAGCAGCGCGTACCGATCATTATACCGTCTAGCTGCATCCCACTCAGCATCTCTTCGGGTGTTTCGAACGTCTGCACGCCTGCGTTCTCCTGCATGATCTTATGTATTTTTTCGGGATTTACATCCACGACAGCCGCCACATGGCAGTCCGAACAAAGCTTTTGTATATGGTTAATAACACCGTTAATCCGGTTTCCGTAGCCGATTACTCCAATTTTCATGACGGCGGCCTCCCTAAAGATCGTCTTGTGGCAGTATCAAACATCATTAGCTAAAAGTCCAGCTGTCGATAATGTCAACCCTGCCTCATGAAGATGGGCTATACTCCCCAGACCGGTACAACGGGGAACCGCCCATTCCGGACTTCTTTCCTCGAACAACATTGTGGTAACTGAGCTTGGCGGAAGCCAAAATCCACTCCAGATGAGCGGAAAAGGGATCTCGAGCAAATGGGCCAGCCAGGTTATGCCAAACCCATGATGGCAAAATACGGCGATCGTTTCACGGTTAGGCGACACTATTCGATATCTGCCCTGTTCTCTTGAATAGCCATGTCGCCGAAGAAATTCGTCGGAATCCGCTTTGAGCGTATCGAAAACCTGTGCGTATTCGCGATAAGGGTCACGCTCCGGCCATACTTCATGACCGGGATAAGGCTGGATGGCCCGAACTGTTTCGCCTGGAATATTCCAGGGCGCGACGTTACTTCCCGCTGCGTTGACGGGATTCAAGCTCAATTCACGGGTCCATGGTTCAATGGCAGGTTCGATTCCGAGCAGTTCGGCTGTATACTGCATGGTATGGAGCGCCCGGTTGACCGGAGAGGAGTAGATTCGGTCAATCCCTTCCTTCTTCAACCTTTGAGCGAGCGCCTGCGCTTCCAAATGTCCAGCAGCAGTGATGGTATCATTGGGATAATCAGGCTCGGCGTGACGAATAATCAAAATTCTCATACTCTTATCTCCTTACCTATTTCATTTTCCAGCGAGATGATATAATTGCCCAACTCCAGCGCAAATTGTAGGCCGGCATCCCGTATTCCGTCGGGAAGTTTGTTTACACCATTATGCGCTTCGTAGGTTAAATCCCCGCTATATTGGATTTCTTTGAGCGCCCCCGCCAGCTCGTTCCAATCGATTGTACCCTGATAGGGAAGAAGATGCTGGTCGTTTACGCCGTTGTTGTCATGGATGTGAGTCGCTTTCAAACGGCTGCCGAGTATCCTGAGTGCAGATGCCTGATCGACCTTATGTACGTGAGCATGACCCGTATCCCAACAGGCGCCAATCAACCGATGATCAAGAGCATCGACGAGCTCGGCGAGCTCTTCCGCAATCGTGAAGAAGCGGTTGAAACCTGGAACATAGCACGTGTTTTCAAGAGCGATGCCTACGCCCGTTTCCTCAAGCACTGGAAATAAACGACGATAAAAGCTCACATTGAAGTCCAATATTTCCTGGTATGTTTCTTTACCCTCAATAGCTATATCGGACGGGTGAAATACGACCCAGGGAATACCCAGAATAGCCGCCGTTCGCAAGGATCTCTCCGCAAGGCCGACAAACGAATCGAGCGTTAATCCCGCCTCGAGGTTCATAAATGTTCGTCCGTGAACAGGTCCATGCATCTGGGTGAATCGGATCCCGCATTCATCCGCGCAGGCGCGTACTTCCTTCGCCCATGCTTCCTCCTCGCTCCAACTGAATTGCAGCATCTCCTTTTGCAAATCCCAATAATTCATGTCCAACACTTGAAAGCCTGCCGCAGCACATCTTTGAATAGCTTCCACCCTGGTGGATACGGAAGAACCAAAGACATTTAATGAGATAGATACTTTCATCGGATAAATCTCCTTTATCGAAAAGCTCTTATTTTTTATACCGTTCATACGCGCCGTTAACAATTTTCTTGTATTCATCAAGCTTCATTTTTTGCAAAGTTGCCGTATATTGGTCCCATTCCGTAAACGAAGATTTCCCTGTAACGAATTTAGCGAGCATTTCTGTTACATATGTATTGATATCCGTTTGCATGACTGACATTTTTTCCGTTTCCTCAGCCGTGTATGTGAAAGATGTCCAAACCTCTTTAGGGAAATCAGCCTCTACTTTTTTAATGGCCTCAAGTGAAGCAGGCATCCCTTCCGCTCCTTGGAAAAATTGTTGCCTTACAACACCGGCATAATACCCGCCAGGCCATGTCAGATATTGCGCGACAGCTTGATCCTGCGTCAAGCCTTTCGGGTTGTTTTTGATCTCATCCACGTACTGATATTTACCTTCGGCCGTTTTATTGTAAGTAACATTTTCAAAGCCCATAAAGAACATTTTTGAGCCTTCATCACCGTATAAATAATCAGCCCATCTCATCGTGGCCTCAGGATTTTTATTGCTATTGGTAATGACAAATTGTCCCGGCGCTAATACTAACGATCTCACATTCGCATAAAGCTGATCCCCATGAGGCCCTTTCAGAGTAGATCCGCCGACATATCCTTTTTGCTTGAATATGGCTTCTGGATTATTGCTTACGGTAACTGCATACTTTCCTTGCGTTGCATTGGCTAGTCTCTGGTCGCCAGTTTGTGAGAATATATCTTTATCCAGAAGCCCTTCCGTGTAAAGCTTGTTTATATATTGAAGCATCTCCTTATACTCTGTAGTAGCTGGAATAAATCGCAATGAGCCCGACTTCGGATCTATGTCAAAGCTAGATGTCCCCCTATTGCCAAGCCCCCATGAGCCCCTAATGAGGCTTGTTAATGTCGCTATTGGACCGCCCCCGATCGGAATGCTGTTAGGATCTTTTTCTTTGATTTGCTTAAGTAAGTTATATAATTCATCTGTCGTTTTAGGTAATGGCATACCTAACTTGTCAAGCCACTGCTGTTGGAACCACATAAAAGTTCCGGAACGTAGTGCCTTAAATGACGGATCGGTAACGATCGGAAGCGAGTAAATATTCCCGTCAGGCATTGTTATTGCTTTCCTGATCTCAGGATTTTTTTCGAGAATAGCTTTTAGATTAGGTGCATATTGGTCGATTAAATCGTTAAGTTTGACAAAAACACCCTGACCCCCGTATTTAACCAGATCCGAGTTAGTAAAATAACTGCCGAAAAATGCATCTGGATAATCACCGCTGGCCAGCACAATGTTCTTTTTCTCCGCTAATTGATCACCGTTTACATCATTCCATACCACATTGATATTCGTCATTTTCTTATATTCATTCCAAAGCATGATGTCGTTCAAGTTTTGCGATGAGAAGTTTTTAGGCGAAAATATTTTAATTGTGGTCGGTTCTTTGACAATAGGCATTCCTGACAAATTCAGATCTGAATTGGTTATCGGCGTTCGCTGTGCCGCGTCAGGTGTTTTGTCGCCACAACCAGCCAAAAGAGACGAAATCATAATAGTTCCTAGCGAAACAGCGACCATTTTTTTCATTTTCATTTTCATAGTAAACCCTCCCCTAAAAGTTGTTTCATCGTCTTACCCTTTAAGCGCGCCAATCATGATTCCTTTGGTGAAGTGTTTCTGCAATAATGGATAAAGCATTAAAACCGGTAGGTTGGCAACGATAATCACACCATATTTGATCGTTTGCGCGTATAAAATCTTCTGTGTTATTGCTTCCGCGCTCCCCCCCATTTCATCCATTTGGCCCTGGATCAAAATCTCCCGTAAAACTAATTGAAGCGGAAACCGAGTAGAATCGTTCAAATAGATGAGTGCGTTAAAAAACGAATTCCAATTTCCTACACTGTAGAATAACGTCATCACGGCAACGATTGGCATGGACAGCGGTAATACAATTTTAATAAGCATTTGAAAATCGGTGATTCCGTCGATCATCGACGCCTCCTGGATTTCTGCTGGAATGGTGTGTTGAAAAAAGGTACGCATGATAACGATATTCCATACCGAAACAGCGCCTGGAATGACCAAAGCCCATACTGTATTCAACATACCCAGTTGTTTTACCAGCAAGAAAGTTGGAATTAACCCGCCACTGAAGAACATGGTAATAACAAGTAGGACCATGACGGCATTTTTTCCTGGCAAATCTTTGCGCGATAAAGGATATGCTGCAAGAATCGTCATCGCGAGATTGATCGCCGTACCCAGCGTGGTATAGAAAACGGTATTAATGAAACCCTTCAAGATCTGTTCGTTCTGAAATATTCTCTCATAGCCGATGAAAGTGATCCCCTTCGGCCACAACCACATGTGTCCGCTTATTACCGCATTCGGATCGCTTATGGATGCGCTCGCAACGAATATGAGAGGGTAAATAATCACAAGAAGAATGATCGCCAACAACGTGTAGTTCATCCAATCAAACACGCGCTCGTCTCTAATCTTTCTCGGTCGTGCATTCGCCTCGCTTACCATAAGCTACTTCCTCCTGCTCTTTTGGAAATGAAGTTCACTACTACCAGCATAATGAGACTGATGACGGAGTTAAACAAACCTACAGCCGTCGCAAAACTGTATTCAGCTTCCAGAAGTCCTTTACGATAAACGAAAGTGGAGATGACATCGGAACTCTCCATATTCAAATCATTTTGCATCAAAAAAACCTTCTCGAAGCCTACTCCAAATATAGATCCCGCTTTTAAGATAAGCAGAATTACAATGGTCGGCATAATGCCAGGAATATTGATATGCCATATTCTTTGCAGTCTGCTAGCACCATCGACTCTGGCCGCTTCGTGCAGCTGTTGATCGATTCCGCTTAAAGCAGCCAAATAAATGATCGAAGCCCATCCCGTATTCTGCCAAATACCTGACATAACAAAGATCGTTTTAAACCATCCCGGTTCCGATAAAAAGCTTATCGGTTCCCCTCCAAATAGCTTGATGATCATATTGATGACCCCTGTTTGTGGAGACAAGAATATCACAATCATCCCGACCAGAACGACGGTCGATAAAAAATGAGGCATGTACGTGACCGTTTGTATGAACCTCTTATAAAACCTATGCCCCACTTCATTGATCATAAGCGCCAGAATGATGGGAACCGGAAATCCAACAAATTCATACAAGCTGATGCCTATCGTGTTTTTAATCAGCCGCCAGAAATAATAACTGTCAAAAAAATGGTTGAAGTGCTTGAATCCGACCCATGGGCTTCCGAGTATTCCTTTTGTCGCGTAGAAATCTTTGAACGCAAGTTGAACTCCGTACATCGGCCAATATTCGAAAATAATAAAATACACGATTACCGGGGCGAGCATCACATATAAACGCCAGTTTTTTAGAACCGATTTACAGACTCTTCGTTGGTTTGATTTCGAAATAACGCTTGCAGATAAGGCTTTCATCAATACCTGAGCACCTTCCCCCTGTTTTTTAATGATTGGAACTTGCCTGTCATCTGCAATAATCGACTGTTCGAATTTCTGCCATCACGTGGCAATTAACTTTGTATTCATTGCTGTGTTAAATTAGGTATGTCAAATGCTTGGTGCATTTATGTACTCGCCTGCTGCGAAAGCAAATCACATTGTTCCGAAACATCACCTCCCTTAAATACGAGATAGCATCGGCACATAAGGAAAATAAAACGGCTACATCTCCAGTCATACTTAAACTTTGAAATGAATGACACAGTCAAACCCCATTCATTATTTGCACCAATTTTCCTCCAATATCGCTATAATAATTGGAAAAAATACCCTTTGTCAATTATTTTTTGGATCCAAATTCATAATAATCAAGATAAACGAGCCGATAGCGCCAGGCAAAATAACAGACCAGATCGTATTCAGCAAATGCATCTTTTCGACTACTGAAATATGGAAAAAAGCAACAAAATGCCCGGGTCTTTTGCCATCAGCATATTCTGTTTAAGTAAAACCTCAGCCACCCTTACCACCTTTTTTTCAGGTTTTAGTATCATAACTTTATTATCCAACGTCACTTTTTACCTTTATCATAGTGAATTCCACGATTTACAACAATTGAAATTAGTTCTGTAAATAGTTAAATATCTACTATCTTTTTGCCCTATTAACGCAAAAAAGAGAGAGAATTTAACTCTCTCCCTCATTCATTGACGTTCTTATCTCACATTTTAATACAGTCTTCTATTTCAAAATCGCTTTGGCATCTAACATCCATTATTTATGTTTTTTTGCTGTTACAGACGGTTAAGATGACATGTTAAGATAAAAACTTTCAATAACTCTTCTGTCCCCCATCCGCTTCGGACCTACTACGGTGTTACATACTGACGGATTTGCTGCCTGTCAATTTGAAGAAAATCAATAATGAGATGATCGTAGTGGCTATAAGAATGCTTGATAGGGCTGCCGCCGTTCCAAAACTTTGCTTGACTACTTCCGCATATATAGCAACAGACATTGTCTTTGTGCTGCCGGTATACAGAATAACGGATGCACATAATTCATTAATGACAGTGATCCAACTCATGATCGCCCCCGCAAGCACACCTGGCAGCATCATGACGGCCGTAACTTTAAAGAAGGTTTTCATCGGGGAACATCCCAAACTGATGGATGCCTCCTCCAAGCTTGGACTGATCTGATACAGGATGGCCGCACTAGATCGAAGTGTGTAAGGAAGCTTTCTTACAACATAAGCAATGACCAGGATCGCAATCGTTCCACTCATCAGCATAGGCTTTTTATTAAAAGCCAGAAGTAGGGTAATGCCCAATACAGAACCCGGCAAAATATAAGGGAACATTGTAATCGTGTCGATCGTAGAGGTGAGCAGATTTTTCTTTCTGGTTGACATATAAGCTATGAACATGCCCAGAATCACGATAAGGGATATTGCCATCAGACCGTACATATAGGTATTGATAACAGAATGCCACATTCCTCTAAATACAGTTCGGTAGCTCTCCAACGAAAAGCCTGCCAGAAATCTGGAGCCTTTCGTCTCCATGAACGATGTCACTACAACGGTCACTTGAGGGATCATAGCCAGGAACACGACGAAATAAATACCGACATGACCCAACAGCCCTTTAAGGCCATCAAATGAAACTGGCTGTACCGGTTTTAAAGAACTCATTGTAAACGATTTTTTATTGATCAAATATTTCTGACCCATAAATAGCAGGGCCGTTATTAGCACCATGATCGTAGCCATAGCCGCCGAAAAATTCGCCTGACCGCCAACTTCACTGATAAATTCGGAATAAATCATGACCGGCATGACATTAAAGCCTTCCCCAATAAGCATCGGAGTGCCGAAATCCGCAATGGCATTCATAAACACCATCAAGGATCCAGCCAGCAAGGTTGGAGTTATCAATGGCAGGATGATGGTAAATACCTTTTTAAACGAATTGCACCCCAAGCTTTCGGCAGCTTCACTCAGCGATACATCAAGTTTCTTCAACGCTCCGGATACATAGAGATAGATAAAAGGAAATAATTTTAAAGTCAACACAATCAGAATGCCTCCAAAGCCATAAATGCTTGGCATCTGGATCCCAAAAAATAGAAAGAATTTCGTAATGATACCACTGCGTCCACATAAAAGCACCCAGGAATACGCCCCGATAAATGGCGGCGACAGCATCGAAATGATGATTAGCATCTCAATCAGTTTTTTCCCTTTGACCTTGTATGCAGTCGTTAGATAGGCCAATGGGGCTCCGATCAAAACCGCAAGTAATGTTACGCAACAACTAACCACAAAACTGTTAAGCAGCCCTTGATAATAATATTTCTTCTGGAAAAATTTAGTAAAGTTTTGAAACGTAAATGTGCCTTCGGTCGGACTTTTGAAACCACTCGCGAACAAGGATAACATAGGGTATAGCAAGAATATGGCGAATAATATGGCTATACATAAGGTTATCACTGTCCAAAAATCAAATTTCAGCTTGTATTTAGTCTTATTTTTCACAACTTTATTAGCATGTATGGCTACACTCACTTAATTGCCTCCTTTGCAATATAAGCCTGCAACACATGTGTTACAGACTTGTACTGCAATTTTCTCTATCATCTAGTCATTCTCTCTGCATACTCTTAATTGCTTGTGTAAACATCTTTAAATTTGTCGAGCCATGCCTGATTGTTGGCCAGCTCATACTTCAGATCTTCCTTAATAATCTTGAAATCTGTAACCGACTTTAAACCCGCTGGCGCTTGAACGTCAGCCCTTGACGCGCGCATATTAAGCTTGGTGGCTGTAAGTGTTTGTAAATCCTTGGATGTCAAAAAATCGACAAATTTTTTGGCATTTTCCATATTTTTGGCACCTTTAATGATTTGCACAGTAGCTGGAGATACAATAACGCCCTCATTCATATAAACAATTTCCACAGGAGATCCTTGTCTGACTGCAGCGGACGCCAACTCTTCATGAGTTATTCCAACCACATACTCGCCGTCGGCAACCCCCTTAGGCACTGCGGCTGAGCTTGCGATCAGCTTGCCATCGAGATTCTTTGTCAGTTTCTTGATGTAATCCCAGCCTTTATTCTCATCTCCCGCACCAATAGTCTGTAATATATTTGCGATATGAGTTAATCCTGTTGACGATTTGGATGGATCAGGAAATGCAATCTTACCTTTAAGTTTCGGATTGAGGAGATCCTCATAGCCATTAATTTTAATATCACCAATCAACTTCTTGTTCACCAAAAGCACCATAGGAATAACATTGTTTCGAGTAATCGATCCCTCAGCATTTTTGGCCGAGTCTATTATAGCGGTCTCATTTACTGATTTATACGATTCAAACAACTGTTGTTTGGGAGAAATAACCGATACCGTGCCTCCCCATTCAACGTCGCCAAGCGGTTTTTCCTTTTCGGCTTCGATCCTTTTTAGAAGTTCTCCTGTTCCTGCCGTAATAACTTCAACTTTAATCCCTGTTTTATTTTCAAATTCGGGAATTACCACATTCATGACATCCGACGTCGCCGATGTATAAACGACCAGGGACTTGGATGACTCGCTTGTACCTCCTTCTTTGCTTGGGGAGCTTGAAGTCGGGCCAATTTCGGCAGTCGGCGAACTTGAGCAAGCTGCACTCACTAGTAGCATGCTCGCTGTTAATGCTATTGCAAAAATCCTTTTCATTTTGAATCCTCCATATTCTATGTTTGTGTTACATACACATCTTAAAATAAAAGTCGCCAGTATTACTATCCGAAAAAACTACATAACTATCTGAGAAAATGAACAAAATCTCAATATGATCGAAATTCAAATCGTCTACGAATCTCACGCCCTTCAAATTGATTTTTGTTTTTTTTTTGTAAATACCACCCGATCCATTTCATCCGAATACTTCGTACTACGGATGCATCTTTCGATATTCACTCGGAGAAAAGCCCACATATTTCTTGAATATGTTGGAAAAATAAGTCGCATCGTTAATTCCTATCATTTCCGCTATTTGATAACTTTTCAATGCGGGTTGTTTAAGCAGTTTTTTAGCTGCTTCTAACCGAATTTCGGTAAGAGCCCCAATAACACTTTTGCCCGTTTTCTTTTTAAACATCACACTGAAATACGATGGATTCATAAATATGTGCTCCGAGATCATAGGCAAGGTTAAATTTCTATCGAAATTTCCTCTCATGAACTGTATGGCTTGTTCAACTGTGCGACTTTCAATTTTCTCTTTCTTACCTTGAAGAATCCTGTCGTTCAACAGTTGGTAAACCGGCTGCATTTTCTCGTAAAAGGAATCCCCCTTCTCGATCTGATCAATCTGTTTACCTAACTGGATAACATGATTATATCGAAATTTTTTCATGGATAAGTATCTTAATAGCGTGATGAGAACAACCTGTATTTCTTTATCAATTGCATCCAAAGCCGTTACATGAAATCCAGCTTTCTTGATCTCTTCATTCCATTCATTGAGCCGATCAATGATCGTCTGGGTATCTTTTAATTCGAATAGAGCAGACAGCTGATTCAAATATTGGTCTGAACATATATTTTTATTGCAGCATGCGGCTTGATAAGTCATAACCATACCTTTATCTGAAATCATGCGATATTTCAGTGCCTGCTTCGATTCGAAATAGCCAACTGTAATGAAAGGTAAAGCATGTGATTGCGAAATACCGGCAGAGATCGAAAGCTTCAAATTTTCCCGAAATTTCGCCTGCAGCTCAAGACAAATCCCAATCGCTGTTTCTAAATCAGAGGTTTGCACAAAAATGATAAGACATTCATAAGCGTCATAAAAACACGCCAATGATTTCGTAATCTCCGCTGCCATGTTATATGCCGTATATTTTAACAAGCTCCAGTCGTGTTTGTCGTACCTAGCTTTCACTTCACCTATCTGATCAATCCTTATCGAAATAACGTGATATTCTTCAGTCGTAAGTCGAATACCTATGGAATTTGCCTTCAAAATAAAGTCCTCAGTCGTATGTCTCACTTTCCAGTTCAACGCATTACATAAAAACTCATTTCGGATCATATATTGATGATCTTGAATTACCCCATTCAGCAAAAAATCCTCCTCCTCGGCACATTAAGACCGCTTCAATAAATAAATCTAAACAACCTTACCACGCAATTAAATAACGCAATAAGGTTGTATACACTTCACTAGATTACTTGCAATCGATGCATTCAAGAGTGACTTGTCTACAGGTGTACTAGGTACTGTAACCTATACTTGGAAATGCTGTGTGAAGGTTTACACATAGTGTCCTATTTTTCGCGCTTATTTGACATAGAATATTTATAGATTCCTTGTTGAAATTATTGATCATGATGTAAACAAATTGTAAATAACTGTTCTTTCCTTATTGAGTTACAACAAAGAGCGCAAGAATCTTTTTAGATCCTTACGCAATCTTGACATATAGCCCAGCTCCCCCAAAAGTGAAGCTGGGACAAATTATACAATTAATAGCTTTGAAAAGCGTCAATCGCTGCCACGGCACCATATGATGACGGATTCTTCGTACCCTTTGCCACTACCTTGATGGTATGTGTTCCGTTTGTCAGTCCGGAAGCTTCGAATATTACAGCTTGTTTGATCGTCGTCCAAGAATAACAGTCAATATCGGCCTTAGCCAGGACGCCATCCAGATATACATCCACGAATCCCATGTTATACTGTTTCATTCCTATATATCGGATGGAGCTTCCATTGAATGTATACTGAGCATAATTCCCAGCTGTCTGGGTATAAGATTCACTGCCGCCGTAATCTATAGAATTGGGGTACTTAGACCACGCAGCATTGTAAATAATAGCCTTATTATTGTCATCTATAATAGTAGGCAAGGAATCGGTTGCGGCCAAATTATAGGGGATAGCAACTGCAAAATCTGAGCCATTAGCCGTTCCAGGGTAACCATACGTTGAAGCGATCACAGTGTTCGTCAGATTATCTTTCAAAACAAACGATTTGATCGTAAGAGCTGCATCGTCATTGGCATTATCCTTTGCGGTCAAGTACCAGTTATAATCATGGTTTATATTGAGACCACTTTGCTTGATTAAATCTGAATAGTCCAGTACAAAGGTAGCATCACTGGCGGTGGTGGTTCCATCGAAAGCGTACGCACCTCCATTTTTCGCCAGTACGCTAGGTGTAACGGTATTAATCTGCGTATTATTAGATAACTCGGAGTAACCAAGGACAGCGCTGAACTCATTTCTCTTCGCCGTGTTCACTGTGAATTCAGCCGTAAGTCTTGGTGTGTACGTAGTGTTCGCCGTTATCCAATGAGCCTGGTTTCCCGAGGCTGCAAAAACCGGTTTCTTGCCTGGGAGCACAGCGTTAGCAACTGCCGATACGGAATTTAAGGCGTCATAGGCCAGCCATACATAACCGCCGTTCCCCCAACCTGAACCCCAGGAATTTGCGATTTTTAACGCACCTTTTTCCCCAAGATCTACAGCACCATTGTTATTGATATCGATCCAGATATTATCGTCATAACCTACGACTGTCATTGCATGCCCGCCACTAGTGCCGTTCATATAGGAGGCTGCTTTTTGCCCAACTAGCGTATCGTCAAGCGGAGTTGCAGGATCGTTTTTTGCAGTTGTAAACTGCCAACTGGAAATGTAAGTGCCTATTTCCAATATGTATCCGTTTGTAAGAAATTGCTTGATGTTAGTTAAACCGCCCTGTGTATCGGTGCCTGTTATGGTTCCCGTGTTTAAGAATTTGTTATTTAATGCATTTCTCCAGGTTTGGGCATTCGAGCTCCAAGCCTTATAGTCAGCTGTGTTGTATGGGACGTCCGACCATGTTGCAGCACCATTATTCATTAACAGCTGAAGAGTACCACCGATGGTAGAGCCACTGTCGCTGCCGCCATTCACTAAGTTATAAGTCCATGTTGGTGATAATCTGAACGTATTCCCTCCATTTTTAGCATCCCAATCTCTTGCTAACGCCGTCATGTAAGTGCCCATGTAATAGGTGCTGGCAAAGCTCACACAGGACGAGAGACCTCCTTGATTGACAATGGGCGGGAAATATTTCAGCGTACTGTTATCTACCTGGGCAACTGCTGCTCCTCCGCCAACTAATACCCCCGCATCTGCTCCTGCCAGACTTTCATCAATTAAAGGCAGTCCTTTTGCCTTTTTTGCCTGATTGACTCTTTTAATTCCCAATTTCGTTACTTTAACGTTTTTTGCAGGTTTTGAATTTTTCTTGAGCCATTCTTGTTCTTCTGGCGTGTTTTGTACTAACCCAGTTGCGTGTAACTCTGTGCGCTTTTCTTCATGTTTAACGGCTTTTTCTGCTGCAGCGCTTCCAGTCCCGGGGAATGATGGTAAAACAAGAAGTGCTGCTAACGCAAACGAAAATCCTACCCGCTTAGTAAAATAGTGATTCTTCCTCATAATGATCTCTCCCATTCATTAATTAATAAAACAAGACGATTAAATTCAAATCTCCCTTCTTTGCAGCCAAGCAACTTATCGTATTTTGCTTAATTAGTTTATCCTATTAGATTGATCCATTTTAATAGAGAATTTATAGATATTTTTGTAGTTCATTTGAAATAGGTTGGGGGGGAATAAAATAAGAGAAAAGGCCATAAGAATGGAAGAACCATTCTTTTGACCTTTATTATCAATGATTCAGATTACCTATTTGTGTCTTAAGAACATGCATTTGTCTGCTCCAATTCCAACAATCGTGAAACGCCTAACAACACCGAAGTATCCGGATCCTCTGCAACGGCAAACCGCGGTTTGCCCCAAGGTGTCCAAGCAAATTTAAGCACTTGTTCTTGAATCATCGGTACAATGTCGGCCTTAGATTTCATCAATCCTCCACTTAATACGACGATATCAGGATCATAGGCATGAATGAGATTCACGATACCAGCACTCCAATGGCCTATCAAACTTCTTAAAATATCCACCCCTACAGTGTCACCGCACTTAGAGGCTTCCAAAATCGTCAGATAATTGATATTCGAAGCACTGGCAAGCAGACTTTGCCCGTAGCAGGCATGCTTTCTTACTATGCGTTCCAGCGCCCAATGGCTAGCTTGTGCTTCCAGACAACCTAGGTTCCCGCAATTGCAAACTTCCCCATGGATATCTGTTGCCAAATGTCCTCCCAAAATACCAGCTTGATAATGACGGCCACGCATAACTTGACCGTTCATTATAGCTGCAGTCCCAATACCGGTTCCGAACGTCATCAAGACAGCATCCGTTTCGCCTCTGGCCACGCCAGAGGCGGCTTCACCGATCAGCGCCGCTCTGGCGTCATTTTCAAGAACACACGGTAATGAGAATGCCTGATCAATCCACTCTTGAAAAGAAAAACCTATCGCATCCGAATATTTATCATTGATTGATAAAATGGTTCGGTTGGCGGCATCAACCACTCCCGGCATTGCGATACCTATTCCGACACATTCGGATATGGAAATACGATTTTGGGAAAGCAATTCAAAGATGGTATGTCTAACGTCCAGAAGCCGTTGTAACAATCCTCCTTCGGAATAAGCAGGTATGCTTGTTCGCGAGAGGACCTTACCCTCTTTGACCAAACCGATCTTGATATTCGTTCCCCCAAAGTCAATCGCTATGTTCATAATGACTCCTTCCGCCTTCCTACGTCGTTGTTTATCTCACGTAGGCTTTGATTGTACCATGACGTTTCCCAAGACAGCGATCGCTCGGCCGAATCGTGTAAGCACCGACTGCAGCTGGAATGATGAAGGTCTCCGCATAACGGACAATAAACGGCTCGAAGGCGTCTGAGGGACTTTCTACAATCACTTCCTCACCTTCGACAAGGTTCAGCATATTCACCCCGCCACCGGTTTGGTGGGGAACCTCATCCAAAAACCAATGCCTGCGCGTTTCAATAAATTCAAGCTCGTGCAGCCCTGTTTTTTCCTCGACCCAGCCGTCACCCTCATTCAACTTGACGATGGGATTCACAAGATTGCTTTCAACCCAAGCAGTGGTACGATCCCACTGGATATTTTTGCGGCCGTGCTGCAAATGAACCGGACGCGGTTTGCCGTCCAATCCAAGCCTCTCCCAATCCCAGAGTTTAAAAGTAAAGATATACGGTGTCGCGCTAATCTCGAGGACCATGCCACCCGTTCCGGAGCAGTGGACGGTGCCTGCTGGGATCATAAAATGATCATGCTTCTTCGCAGGAAAAACATTGACATACTGCTCAGCCGGAAAAGTGAAGCCGCCTTCCTGTGCGCGTTCTAGGTCAGCTATCATCGCATTGGGATCTATACCTTCTTTCAATCCCAGATAAACGGTAGCTTCTGGAGCCACATCCAGCATGTAGTAGCTTTCATCCTGCGTATAGGACATGCCGAATGTTTCGCGAACGTAATCTGTTAGAGGATGGACTTGCAGACTTAGAGGCTGACCTCCGATCGTATCGAGAAAATCGAAGCGAATCGGGAACTCTGCGCCGAAACGGGCGTACACCTTCTCCCCGAGCAAAGCTTTTGACTCAAAAAAGACTAGATTAATCGAAGGGACTTCGACGCGCGTACTGCCATATTGCAGATATATGCTATTTTCCTCTGGAACTCCATCAAACCCCCATGCATATGGATGCTCACGTTGTTCCAAACCAATTTTTTCTTCCAGCCACTGCCCTCCCCATACACCGGGGTCAAAATACGGCACCAAGCGGAAAGGACGATGGACCGCTTGCTTTAATCCGTCAAATAGAGCGCCCTTGCTCAGCATTTTAGGGGCAGCCTTGGTGTTAGTGTCTAAATAATAATCCGCATTCGGCAGGATCGATCGCTTAAGTCGATCTGCCGCTCGCCACTCAATGAAATAACCGCGTTTGTATTTCTTAAGAATATCTTCCAAATGGTTATCCGCACGCCAATTGCCAAATTCATGACTGCGGTATCTCAATTGAATCTCCCAACGCGCTATGTCGGCATAAATGAAGGAGTCCCCTCTTGAAACTAACGATGCTCCGGTTCCGATCACGATGACAAGTCCATCCGTAACAGATTCAATCTCACGCTGCAGCAGCGCTAATTTTGTTTTATCGTAGAAATCACTGATTTCGAAGGGGGACATATAGCCAAAAACTCTATCATCCGTCAAAAACCGTTCAATCATCACTTCAATTTGTTCTTTGCTCTTGACGGCCCGTTCGGCGTATATAACCTTCACTGGATTCAAACCCAACTTAAGACCTTCAATGATTTCTTCCATACGTACCGTAGGATAGCATTCGATCGTCAAGACAAACTTTTGCTTTTCCTGTTTCGCTCGAAGAAGTTCTTGTTCAATTTGCTCGTAACCGTTCCAAGCCTCTGTTTCCCTGCCTTTGATTTCAATCGATGGTTCTCTATTGTACAAAGTTGTCATTACAATAACTCCTTCTAGAGTGATATTACACTTTCACGCTTAACTGCATTCCTTTGATGAAATTTCGTTGCAAAACGAAGAAAAGCAATAATGTTGGTAGTGAAGTTATCACAATACCCGCCATAAGTGTCGTTACACCTGAGCGGAAGAAAATACCTTGCATAGCAGCCAGCCCTGCCATGACAGGACGAATGCTTTCAGAACGGGTTAATGTCATACCGAAAATTAAATCATTCCAAATCCAGGTAAATTGAAATAGAATCAGTACCGAGATCGGCGGTAACAGCAAAGGTGATATGATTTTGGCAAAAACACCGAAAGAGCTAAACCCATCGAGCTGAGCTGCTTCCACAATCTCATAAGAAATGGTAGACATATAATTCCGTAACAAAAATACGCAGAAAGGAATACAAATGGCTGTATAAAATAAGGCCATGCCCCAAAATGTATTATATAACCCGATTTTTTGGTATGCCTTAAATAAAGGCACCAAATACATTTGAAAAGGAAAAATGGTTCCGCTGTAGATAAGTAAAAACCAATAGAACCCGCCTTTAATCCTTAAAATCACAATGCCATACGCAGCTAATGCAGCAATAAATATACTTAAAACCGTTCCAATTACACTATATGACAAACTGCTGATCATCCCTTTACCCAATTGTCCCGCATCCAACGCTTCTTTTACGTTTTCAAAAAAATGAAACGTTGTTGGGAACGACCAAATATTTCCTTGGGAGAAATCGAGTAGTGTTTTTGACGCATTCATTAAAATCAAGAGTACAGGACTTAACCATACCATTGCTAAACAAACGATGAAGACAGACATTGTTCCTTTTAACAGTCTACCCATGTTATGCCTCCCTCACGATGGTTTTTCTAAGGTAGAACCAGGATACGCCAACTGATGCAATCGTTAACACGATCGAGATTGCAGCCCCTTGTCCAAAATGAAACAACACGAACGACTCTCGAAACATCGTCACTGCCAGCGTCTCAGAGGATCGGTACGGCCCGCCCATCGTCATCACCCAGATTACATCAAATATTTTAAAGCTGTTGACTAAAGCCATACCAAGAACAACGATCGTAATTGGACTCAAGAGCGGAAAAGTGATGCTCCAAAACATCCGCAGCCGACCTGCGCCGTCTATTGCCGCAGCTTCAAACGGATCTTTTGGAAGAGACCCCAAACCAATTAAAAATAACAACATATTGGTACCTGTTCCCTGCCAGACGGAAGCGATAATCATCGCAAATGTATTATATGGCGGAGTAATGAGCCAATCTTTGGTCCAAGACGCCAAACCGAACTCCGTTAATAAAAAATTGATTCCCGTCCTGGAGAAAATAAATACCCAGATCACGCCAACAACCGTTAACGACATCGCATATGGCAAATAAAAAATATTTTTTAAAATACGTTGACCCTTCATGTTTTGAAGCACTAAGCTAAGCAATAAACCTAAACCCACTGGGATGATTAAAGATAGAACCACCCAAATAATTGTATTTTTTAATGAAGTCAAATAAGTGACATCCTGAAAAATTTGCTTATAATTATCAAAGCCTACCCATTTGAGGCTATGAAGTCCATCCCAATCTGTAAAACTAAGCACGAGCGTATAAAAGATCGATGTAATGAAAAATACGCTGATGAAAATAGCTGCCGGTAACACATATAATAAAGCTGTACCGTTCTTTTTAAAGTATGACAAACTCTCCACCTCCGATGCTGTATGAAACTCTATGCTAGAAGGGCTAAGCGAGAAACTCCCTTAGCCACAGCAGTGTCTACTTGTGTTCAGACCAATACTTGTCTGCCTTGTTCTGGATGTTTTTCAATACGTCCATATATGATTCTGGTTTAAGCATGAATCGTTCAAATTCACTGGAAGCGTACTCGGAAAGATCAGCAGGCGTTGCTTCCCAGAAACGAGTAATCATTTTATAATTATTGGATGAAATATCAGTAGCTAGTTTTTTGATAGAAGGATCTGAGGATTCAATATCTTTGCGAATCGGTACGCCGCCATATAAAGATAATAGCTTTGAATTTGCTTCTTTTTTAGTAAGCGCAGTTACTGCCTTGATTGCATTATCGCGGTTTTTAGAATTTTGTGAAACTAGGAAAGGGGTAACTTCTGAAATAACTACATGACCCGCTTCTGGTTTAATGGAAGGTAAAACAAACATGCCGTAGTCTTCTTCGGATTTCATGCCTGCGCCATTGAGGAAGCTTTCATACCAAGTTCCTTTCAGATACATCCCAAATTGTCCTTTAGCAAAAGCAGAGGGAATTTCTTTTTGCCATTCCATTGGTGGAGCAAAGTAGCCTTTATCGTACATCGATTTCCAAATTTTCATGACTTCAACGGCTTCCGGATCCGTGTATTTCGCTTTTCCGACTACTAATTTATTGTAGAAATCTGGATTATAGCGAATCATCAAATCTTCAAACCAGATAAAACCATTCCACGTATCTGTGACTGTTTGACCGATTGGTGCGACTCCTTTTGATTTTAGAGTATCGCAAACCTTCATAAATTCATCCCATGTTGACGGAGCTTTCAAGCCATTCTCGGCAAACACCTTTTTATTGTAATACATGACCCAATAATGTACGCCGCCTGGAATTCCGTAAGTTTTTCCATCAATGGTAAGGGGATCTGCCAATGATGGCTGCACACCGTCTTTCACCATTTCTTTCCATTGTTCTGTCATATCGGCCAAATAACCAGCGTCTGCCAATTCCTTCATTCGAAAACCGTTCCACCATTTAAATACATCCGCTGCTTCTTGTGTAGTGAAACCAACGCGAACAGCTGTTTGGAAGGACGTCGATTCATTATACGGAACAGACTCAAAATTTAGATTGTCGTTCTTTTGCAAGATAGGATTAAGCTCTTTCAAATAATCTGTGAGTGCAGGCAAGTCGTAATAAAATTTGGCACTAGCCGGTTTTGTTGATTTCGTTGCATCCTTTTGTGTATCCGGTTTCGAAGCTTCCTCCTTCGTCCCGCACCCAACTGCCGATAAACTTAATGCTGTAACAAGAGCAAATGATAAGACCCCTTTTTTCCTCATTCCATTCTCCTCCTTGAAGTAAAAAATCATATTTTAGCTACAAGTTTATTGTATCGAACCGTTCTACTATTCGACATAGAGGGATTATAGAGATCATGTAATATATATTGAAGTTAGCACTACGAGTTCAAATTTTGACATTTTCTACATCCCCGACGAGAAATGCCCGATCCAATCGCTATTTTCTTTAAGTATCTTCTCTATTTATTCGAAATCGTTTCCAATTTATGGTATTACGGGTTCATATTTCGATATTCCTGCGGAGAAATGCCCACAAATTTCTTGAATTGGTTGGAAAAATAAGCCGCATCGTTAAATCCTGTCATTTCCGCTATTTGATAAGTTTTCAACTCAGGCTGTTTAAGCAATTTTTTAGCTGCATCAAGCCGAATTTCCGTAAGAAACTCAATAACACCTTTGCCTGTTTTCTTCTTAAACATCACGCTGAAATAAGATGAATTCATATATATGTGCTCCGAGATCGCAGACAAGGACAAACTTTGATTAAAATTTTCTCTCATGAACTGTATGGCTTGTTCAACTGTGCGATTTTCAATTTTCCCTCTCTTATCCTGATGAATCATGTCGTTCAACAGTTGGAAAACTGGCTGCATTTTCTCATAAAAGGAATCTCCGCTCTCAATCTGATCAATCTGTTTACCTAACTGGAGATTATGATTATAGCCGACTTTCCTCTTAACAAGATGTCTTAATAAAGCGATCAGAACAACCTTTAATTCTTTTTCTATTGCATCCAAAGCCGTTACATGGAATCTGGCGTTCTTGATCTCTTCGTTCCATTCTTGGAGCCGATCAATGATCGTCTGGGAATGTTCAAGTTCAAAAAGCGTCGACATCTGATTCAAATATCGATCTGAACATGTATTTTGATAGAGGCAGGCGTCTTGATAAGTCATAACCATACCGTCATCTGAAATCATGCGGTACTTCAGCGTCTGTTTCGATTCGAAATACCCTTCTGAGATGAATGGCAAAGCATGTGATTGCGAAATACCGACGGAGATCGAAAGCTTCAAATATTCCCGAGATTTCGCCTGCAGATCATGACAAATCACTGTCGCTGTTTCTAAATCGGAGGCTTGCAGAAAAACGATAAGACACTCATCATCGTCATAAAAACACGCTGAAGAATCCGTAATCTCCGCTGCAATATTATGCGCTGCATACTTTAACAAGCTCCAGTCATGGTTGTCGTACCTTGCTTTCACTTCAACTAATCGATCAAACCTTAACGAAATAACGTGATATTCTTCAAGTACCAGTCGAATTCCTATGGAATTGGCCTTCGCAACAAAATCTTCAGGTGAATGTATCACTTGCCGGTTCAACGCATTGCGTAAGAACTCATTTCGGATAATATATTGATAATTCAACATTTCACTTTTTTTATAATCATCAATTGTTTTCTTCTGTTCTGCTTCCAGCTCGTCTTGAATTCTCATTAATCGTTCAGAAAGTTCCATGTAATTAGGAGGCTTTAACAAGTAGTCCTTGCAATTTAACTGCAGGGCACATTTGGCATATTCGAAATCGTTATATCCACTCAAAATAATGGAACGAATTCCAGGAAATAAATCATACACTTTCTGCAAAAACTGAAACCCGTCCATTTTAGGCATACGAATATCTGTAATTAATAAATCGACACCAATATGAAATAACTGCGCCAACGCTTCATCCCCATTGCACGCGGTGGCAACTACGGAACAGTTCAAATCCATACGTCCAATCATCTTCACTAACCCATCCCGCAGTAGATCTTCATCCTCGACGATCATAATTCTCATAGTTAATCCTCCTAGGAACCTCAATGTAAAACCTAGTTCCTACCCCTTCTACGCTATGTAAAGTAAATCCAAAATCACATTCATAAGAAAGAGCGATTCGGTCGTAAACGTTTTTAAGACCTATTCCGCATTTAGGAACTTCGATTTTTTCTGCTCCGCCTAAATATTGCATGATATTATCAACGGTTCGCTCACTCATTCCTACTCCAGTATCGTGGATTTGAATGAACAATCTGCTTTCGCCGGCATCCGTCTTTTTCTCACCCAATCGAATGACAATGCTGCCTTCCCTTCCATTAGGCACTATTCCATGTATGATTGCGTTCTCCACGATAGGCTGAATGATAAGACGAATCATCAACCACTCTTTGACGCTGTCATCTATCTTCAAATCTAACCGGATTTGCGGAAATCGATATTCCATAATGCGTATATATATCCGGATATAGTCGCATTCCTGCTTAACCTCAACCCATTCGCGCTCGCCTCCGATCGAATATCGCAGCAAGTTTCCGAGTAGAGAGGCCATATCAGAAATCCTATAGTTGTCATCCAACTCGGCCTGCATGGCGATCGCATTTAACGTGTTATATAGAAAATGCGGATTAATTTGCGCCTGCAACGCTGCTATTTCCGATTTTTTGCTTTTGCGCTCGGTTTCGGTCACTTCGCCAATCAAGTCGTGAATTCTTCCGATCATTAGATTGAAGCTTGATGAGATCATTCCGATTTCATCAAATTGTCTAAAACGCAGAGGAGCGACAATGAAATTCGTTTTGGGGGCGTTTTGCATAATCTTGCTCAGTTTCCAGAGCGGTCTGGTTAGTCTGAAGCTAAGTAGATACACAATCGCCATTGATAAAAAGATAAAAATGAGATTCACGATCAAAATCCACTTCTGAAGCTGATCTATTTTGTTAAATAATACGGCTTTAGGAATGCTTCCAACCAGTTTCCATCCTGTTAGTTCAGAATTAAAGCTAGCATAAAATTGTTCCTGATTATCCCAATCCATCTTATGTTCCATCGTATTGCCCTTGAGATCAAAAATAACGGTATTTTCATGATTTAAAATGATGACATTTCCAGCAGTTTTAAACATATCGTTATCTGTATCTGTAAGAAAATGGAGTTGAAAATACAGTTGAATGGTAGCGATCGAATGAAAAGTTCTGGGATTTATGATCGCTCTGGAAACAGCGAATACGGTATCTCCATCAGATGTTCTAACAGGTGGCCAAATGACACTCCCACCTTCTGCAGCATTCGACTGATTGATCCATTTTCCGTTTTCTTCAAGTATTTCCTTCCCAAGGTGAAAACGATTTCCGTTTCCATCCATAAAGTTGACCGCAACAATATTCGTATCCGTCTCCTTGATCATGGAGAGCCACCCGTTAATTTGTGATAATTCTTCGTATGAATATCCGTAAATACCGTTGATATTAAAGCGATGCTCTTCAAAAATACTCATCAGTGTAACGTCATACCCCGGATTTTTGGTTATTCCTTTAACAAGTCGAACATAACTTTCCATCGACTTCCCTGAGTTCATTGTATTACCTGTTAGCCAGGCTCCTGCATCCTTCTGCATTTGGCTTTTAATAATTGAAAACGTAAGAAGATTGATCAAAACGGAAGGTAACAATACAGTAATAAGAATGACAATCATTAAGCGGTGTTGGAACGATATTGGTTTTGTAACCATCATTTTCTCCCCTAGGCAGCATTAGTTAAGGCGAGGAACTAGGAACCCCCTTGAAAATTATTTTCGCCAGAGAATTATAATTGAAAGCAGACCTGTGCGAATGGCACAGATCTGCTACATGACGAAGAATTAGTACAAACTATCCAATAATGTTTTAATTTGAGGGTTAAGGTTCAATGCATTCAGAATGACCGTAAGCGCCTCTGACCTTGTGGTGTTGCTATGCGGATCAAAGATTCCATCATTCTTGCCGCTGATGAGTCCAGATTCGGCCGCATCTTTGATTTGATTCACTGCAAAGGAGCTTGCACTTGCCAAATCTGTGAAGTTGCCTTTGGAAGCATCTTTATCCAGTTTATTCAAGTTGATAATACGGGATAAAATAACGACCATTTCCTCACGACTGATTGTTTTATCCGGCTTAAAGGATCCGTTTTCGTAACCATTAATCAGCCCTGCGCTAGCAAGTTTCTCAATAACGCCCCTAGCCCAGTGACTGTCGAGATCGTTCAGTACAACGGAATGATTAGCACCACTGCTGATATCAAATACGCGCGCGATGATCGCTGCAAACTCAGCACGTGTAATTTTGCTATCCGGTTGGAACGATCCATCCTCATACCCATCGATAAAGCCCAGTTTCACGAACGTACCGACGGTCTTTTCGGCCCAGTGTCCTTTAACGTCAGACAGTTCAATTTCCGTATTAGATTTCAAGGCTTCCTCTACCTTAGACTGAATAGCTTGAACTAAAACTTTTATACTAACAATGTCGCTATTAAACACATCTTTCATAGGGAGCTTGTTGTTTATAGTAGCCGTAGCTCTACTCTTGCTTGAAACAACAGTAGACACTAACTGCGAATTCACTAGTTTCAAGCTTTCTAGTGCAATTTCAGCAGACCCTTGACTAATCGCTTGAAATGTCAGCTTGGCTAGTGTCACATCCCCGTTTTTGCCTGGAACTTTGCCTGTTTGCGTATTCGCAATTTGAATTTTGTTGTCTTTCACAAGTGGCCCCACAGTAAATCCGCTACGATCACTAGAACCATTGATAAATTTCAAATGGCTAGTATCAAACGATAAATTGACTTCATAGGCGTACAAGTCGTTTACTTGCTTTCCACTCACCGTCACTTGGAAGTTATCGCCTGCCGATATGTTGTCATCCGAGATCGAAAGCACAAAGGCTGGGTCGGAGTTTGCTTGTATACCGAGTGGTGGAAGTACAATTATTGTTAAGAGAAATATCAGACTAAATGCATGTATTTTTTTCATCATCGAAGAAATTCTCCCTTTCAAATAAAATGGTGTGGGTTGGTTTAATGATAGATCGTTCGGCTGCCCTGATTCCGCATCTATTCCATGAATTTTAAACGTCGTCTAGGTCTGTTCCAACATTTTATCCATAAACCATTTTGGTCATCTCGATAGAAACGAATCCCGATTAGTTTAAGTGGCGTCCATAACTGTTCGAAATAGTATACAGGCATGTGATATTTCAAATTTCCCTTCTAAGAATAATCTAAACAACCTTACCCCGCAGTTGCATAACGTAATAAGGTTGCTTAGATAGACTATTCCTTAATAAAATCTTAAAGCTGTTTTAGTTAATGATCACATACGCTACGATTACCAGATCATCAATGTCAACCTTGCCGTCATGATTTACATCCGCTTTCTCATTCCAGCCTTCTTGACCTCGACTATTACCATAAGCTGCCGCAACAATAGCCAAGTCTCCAATTGAGACACCATTTCCATTGATATCTGCGGTTATTAGCTTGCTTTCGAATAACTGAACTGCTGCTTCCAATGCGGTCTTCGCATTATTCACCTGTTGCTGAGTCGCGTTCGAATTATTCGTTATTGCACTAGCCGTATCGATAGCCGACTGCAATTGCGCTTTGGAGCCAATCACATACAGACCATCTCTATTGCCTTCTACTGCTGCATTGTACTTCGCCTGAGCACTTGCTATCGACGTATTCAAGAGTGACTTGTCTACAGGTATACTAGGTATAGTTATTTGGATCTCGTGGGAGGAACCGCCCAGCTGCAGCTCATTTCCCGCCCCGTTAGCAATACTTACATGGCCCACAGAAATTGTCGTACTGGTTGCCTGGGCTACAGATTTGGCCTTAAATTGGATCGCGAGCAAATCGCCTTGGGCAGACACTTTCGCACCCACGCTCGCAGCCACAATCCGGAGTTGTCCTGGAGCTGTTTCCTTTTTATCAATGACTTGAAACCCTTCTTTTACAGATGTAACCGCATCGAATTGCACACTTGAAGGGTCATACTGAAGTGTTAGAACTTGGGCATACACTTGCTGGTATACGCTTTGCGTAACGTCTGTCAGCCCCATCGTCAGAGTGAAGGTTTGCCCAGAAGTTACCTGCGATACACCTGTCAATGTAGACTTAGGAGAGAGCTGAATTTGCAATCCGTTCAGTGCCGTCTGCAGACTGACCGTCGCAGCATCGATATCTGCCTGTGTTGCACTTGCACTCGCAGACACGCTAGTCGCCGTCGTTATAGCTGTTTGAAGTGCAGTGTAGCTGTCGGCCGTGTACTGGTTAGCATTAACGGCTGCCGCTTGATTTAATAGCTGCGTGAGCGACGACTTGTCAATCACCGGCTTAAAAAGCTGGATTTCTGCAATGTTAGCAAATCCGTTAGGCGTGTAATAGCGGAAATAACGGAAAGGTGTCTTGTCGGTTACCGGCACCTTATACCATTTATATTCGCTGAGGCTGCCTACTGTATACAGATTGACGAAGTTCGTTCCATCGTTAGAGCCTTGGAATATCCCTCCGTTCAGCCGGCCTATATTACTTGATCTAGGATAAAACTTGATGGTGCCGATCACTTGCTTGTTGTTTGCGCCAAAGTCTACAAGCACCCAGCTTGAACCCGACAATGTATCGGGCGATGTGTTTAAATCGTTATCGAACGCACGCCAGCCGTTCTGCTGCGTTGTCCCTCCTGTACCAGGATATGGAATCGTAGAAGCATTGACCATCGATTGCGTAACTGGAATCGATACAGGTGCTACGATGTTGTTAGGACCAGGTACCCCATACACTCCAAACTCATAAATATTTGAAGCTCCATTTTCAACAGCGTTTTGCCCGCTTGTAATGTAGAGGCGAACATACCTTATGGTCGATATCGGTATATATCTGTCAGTGCTGTGAGAAACGTTACCTCGTATTGAATCCAGGTCATCCCAATCCGTTCCATTCACACTTCCCTGAAGCTTATAGTGTTTGGTATTCAGCGAAATCGTCTCTCCGCTTCCTCCCGCATGCTTCACTACCCATCTGGCAATATTATAATTTTGTCCAAGATCGACCATCATCCATTTATCTCCGGTCGTATTAGACGCCCATTTACTGCCGCTTGCTGTCGATCCATCGACCGCTTTGGACGCTTCGAAGCCAGTCAAGTTCCCGTTTGTTGTAACCGTTTTGTTCAGAGCTACATTCACCGCAGCTGGATCGTAGGCTAATGTAGTAACATTGAACGGGCTACTTGCAAGTGAAGCATTTCCAGCCTCGTCCCTGGCTTTTACTGTAAATGGATACGCTTTATTAGCAGACAGTCCAGTCACAATCAAGCTTGTGCTTCCTGATGTCGATCCAACCAAGGTA
This sequence comes from Paenibacillus sp. J22P143, assembly GCF_059692035.1. Lineage (NCBI taxonomy): Bacteria > Bacillati > Bacillota > Bacilli > Caryophanales > Paenibacillaceae > Paenibacillus > Paenibacillus sp. J22P143. Next base: position 49,894 of record NZ_JCAUAQ010000009.1, on the reverse strand, counting down.
GAGCCGTTATAAACATCGTAGCCAATAACGCCTACATTCCCACTAAAATTATCTGTAGCCTTATCCCATTCCAAAGTTACCATCGTATCTGTCACTACTTTCGCTGTGACATTGGCAGGCACGGTGGGTGCTTGCGTATCTGCGGAAAGAGCATCCGTTGTATAATTTTTGATGGTCCAGGACGCGATCGTAGTCCGTTTGTTGACGTCCCTTCCATTGATGACCACCTTGTCCTTATAAATATCAAAAATCAAGGCTTGAGCGCCCGGGCCGCCCGAATTAACAATAGCTCCATCTCTAATCATTGTAAAATATTGTTCGTTATACAAGTTGCCCGGCAGTGTCATATCGTCATGCAAATGTCCTGTTATTAGAACACTTTGCGGATATTGTCCCACAAGGTCCTTAATCTTTTGATCCTGAGCGTCGTCGCTATCATAGCCATAAATGCCATCATTCGTATGCGACATGGACACCGTATTCTCTAATGGCTGATGGAGAAATAAGAACATCGGTTTATCTTTACTTGCACCATCTGCCAACGTAACCTTTAACCATTCCAACTGGGTATCTGAAATATAAGCGCCGTCCTTATCATCAGCCTCCGATCCCAGATAGATGAAGTGGTATCCGTTAATCCACTTATCAAAATAAACGCCCGGCATTCCTGTATTATTCAAAAATCTGCTTTTCGCTACTTCGATTCCGCCAACCCATCTTACCTCGTGGTTCCCATATGCAAAATTGCGCTCCACCTGGGGGTACTTATTCATTGTGTTCTTGATGACATTATATTGCTCATCTGTTCCGTAATCGGTAATATCTCCAACAATGCTAACGGATCCCGCATTATTTCGTATAGCGTCCTGCATCGCATTGTCAAGCGCAATATCTTGAGGAGAGCCTTGTGTTGTTGCGTGCGTATCGGAGAAGGCCATATAGCTAAATTTATAGCTGTTATCCTTACTCGGATCTGTTGCAGCTAGAACCGTTACACGGATGGTTGTAGATTTATTCGAATTTATAATATCTGACGGCAGATCAACCGTACCTGAAACCGTGAAACTTTGCTCAGTCTTTACAGCTGGATCGTAACCTGAGGCAGCTACGTTCCAGTTTACAAATGTATTCACATTGACCCCTTCGATTACCGATACTACAGTGCTAGGTAATCCAAGAGCCGCAGGTGTAGGCGCCGTTCCATTTAATACGCCAGTAATCGCTGCGGGGGTTACGATGCTTAGCGTCTTCGACCTGATCCCTACTGTAAAAGTTGCTGTCTTACCGCGTACTGTGACTGTCAGTGTCTGGCTCGCCGCCACAGCCGAACTGTTGAAGCCACTTACATCGGAAGCTTTGAAAGCCTCCACCTTAGTCGAACCGTCACTATAGGTACCGACTACTGCCATCCCGGTAAGATCAAGGCTCTCACCGATGATGTAAGTCAGCTTTGTTGGTTGTGATGTAATGGCAATGCTTCTCAATGTTGCAATTGCACTCGAAATTGCTATGCTGTAGGTAGCTGTCATACCGCGTACTGTGACTGTTAGTGTCTGGCTAGTTACCGCAGCCGAACTATTGAATCCACTTACATTAGATGCAGTGACGGCTTCCACCCTTGTCGACCCATCACTGTAAGTGCTGGTTACTGCCATGCCGGAGATATCCAGGCTCTCCCCGATGCCGTAAATCAGCATCGTTGGTGGTGTTGTTATGGCAATGCTGCTTGTTTTTGAAAACTGAATCCAGTTAATGTTGGCTACATAGGTCTTTGTAGCCTTCAATACAAGATAAACATCATGAGTGCCGGTAATATTGGCAATATCCGTAGATTGTGTCTGGAAGACATTCCAATTGTCAGGTGCAGTAGTTGCGACAGTGAGTGTTCCCGCTAAAGTACCTGTCGGACTGTCAAGCCTGACTTCAATATTACCGCCTGCATTTTGTCCCTTTACTGAAACTCTAGCACTAAATTTAGTAGCGCCATAATCACCACTACCAAAATCAATACCGTTATATACTAAATACTGGCCGTCATTCGTACCTCCAATACATTGTCCACCTTCTGGGCAGGCTTCAACTTTCAGGTTGGCCCCCGATTTGGAACTAAAGCTTTCTGCTTCTATCCGACTATAGGCGTCGCTTGCTGCATGTACTGGTGCATAGCCAGCAAAGTTGCTGAAAATGAGTGTAACCATCAGGATGAACGAAAGTGATGACTTTTTAAGCTTCGCTACCATAAAATACATCTCCTTTTATCTTATATCTTGGTTATAAGTAAATCTGTACTCATTCTCGCTCTTTATGGCTGAAATCCACGCTGGATCGCCCATACTACCCCGAATGCGAACACGATGGCCGACAAGCCGATCACAAGCAGCGAATACCATTTCCGCGAGCGAGCTAACAGGAGTAAAGGCAGTACCGCTGCGACGATAGCCAATTGTCCAATTTCAATTCCTGCATTGAAGCTGAGCAGCGAGCTGATAAAATTACGGCTCGGAAGCCCAGTCTCCTGCAATGCGCCGGCGAACCCCATCCCATGCACCAGACCGAAAGCGAATGTGAGCAGCCACCGGTAACGGGGGGCATTTGCTCTCCGGCGTATAAACCAATTTTCCGCAGCCACATAAGCTATGGAAAGAGCGATGACGATCTCGATCAGGCGCGAGTTGACTTGAATTGTTTCCGTTGCCGTCAGCAGCAGCGTCACGCTGTGTGCGGCGGTGAAGGCCGTTATAATGCGCAATGCATCCCGCCACCCAGCGGCGACAATGAGCAGGCTGAGCAGGAACATTAGATGATCATATCCCGTCCAAATGTGCTTCATTCCAAGCACGCCGAATTGAAGGAGCTTTCCTAGTAAAGGACGTTCGTCTGGGTTCCCGTATTGAAGTATGCGGTTTCCAGAATCAATAAACGTGTTTACCTCATCGTCGCCTTTAACAATCGTAATAAAATTCACATGTGTTGGCTCAATATCGTCAAACATACACGAATAATGAACAGTAAGATTGTCTAACGTAAACCTCGAAGTGTATTCCAACACCATCTGAACACCGTGACTCTCAGTCCGTTCGGTGAACTTCGCCGAGACGAAGCGAAATGCCAGCGTTTCATCGTCCTGCCTCAGCTCTACATGCTGCCGTACATAATTGACGAGAAGGTCCTGACCAGCGGCCAACTCCTCCGCACTCACTCGCTGATTTCCATCGGTATCAATAAAAGGCAATTCCCCTTCCGGCAAATACAGCTCATAGACTGCTTGACGGCCTTCAATCTTAATTTGCGAGAAGCCTTTATTACCCTGATGAGCTTCGGCCGGTTGCGAACCTAAGCACCAACCTACCACGATAGACAGTAAAACTATCATGTTCCGTATAAATGCCATTACGATTTGACACCTTCCTCTTTCTTAGATCGATGCATCTCTCGGCAATGTTCCACACCCATACCCCCTTCTACCGGTTATATATTTCATAGTAGCAAAGGTTTAATAACTGTATGTTTTCATTTTGTAAATTTAAAGTAAAAACTTAACACATTAAGTTATGTTTATTTACGTATAATGTAATTGTTATGTTATGATTTTTTTGATTCAAAAAAGGATGAATGCTCTTATATGGGGATGCGGGAACAAGCGTTGGGGTGTTCATGTCTAGTTTGCCGTATAGCGTTACGATAAACACTAACCGACCTGCTTCCTGACAGTTTGAAGAAAATTAATAGGGATATAATAAATAATAATCGATGCGCTTAACTCATTAATCACGGTTATCCAGCTCAATATGGCTCCAGCAAGTACACTAGGCATCATCATGACCGCCGTAACCTTAAAGAAGGTCTCAACTGGTGAGCACCCTATTACTTCACATTCTTGATTAAGCTGTTTTCTCCGTCCTCAGTAAAGACATTGATTTTGTCAGACTTCGGAGAAAGAAATAGCCTATCCTTCGATTCGTAAAATTCGCTCGCATTGCCCAAGTCCTGAACGAATTCACCGGCTAGACTGGCTTCCGTCATCATTCCTGCATTGAAGTCTACTGCATAATTGATATACTGACCCAAAAAAGTACTCTTTTTAATTATTGCTCTCAAGCCTTTCTCGGCAATGGAGAATTCTTCAGGTCTGACCGTGATAATAATCTTTTGACCGTCTTTCACATCGTCTACTAAATTAAACATTGGTATCCGAAAGCCATCCTTGAAAACGATCCATTTTTCGTTCGCTTTCAACTCGATATGACCCTTAAAGAAGTTCGAGTGACCGATAAAACTAGATACAAATGCATTGGCTGGACGGGTGTAAATATCTCTCGGCTTGCCCACTTGCTGAATCACGCCATCCTTCATGACTGCAATTCGGTCGGATATGGCCAAAGCTTCCTCTTGATCATGGGTAACATACACCGTAGTAATCCCCACTTCTTTTTGTATATCCCTGATCGCAGTTCTCATATCAATTCGGAGCTTGGCATCCAGATTCGACAGAGGTTCATCCATCAGAAGAACACTAGGGCGAATGACAATCGCTCTTGCCAGTGCTACACGCTGCTGCTGACCGCCAGAAAGCTTCTCTGGAAGTCTTTCCTTGTACTGATCGATTTTTACAACTTTCATCATTTCGTCTGTTTTTTTATGAATCTCGTTTTTGGTTAGTTTCCTAAGCTTTAAGCCGTATTCAACATTTTGCTTCACCGTCAAGTGCGGGAAGATGGCGTAATTTTGGAATACCATCCCAATGTTTCTTTTATGTGCTGGTATATCGTTGATTACTTGATCGTCAAACGAAATTTCTCCTGACTCAATAGAGTTAAACCCTGCTATCATTCTTAGCAGCGTCGTTTTTCCGCAACCGGATGGTCCTAATAAGGTAAAAAATTCACCATTCTTTATATCAATCGATAGATCTGGAATTATTGTAATATTACCGTTGTCGTATTTTTTAACAATATGTTTAACATGGATAGCTACACTCATTCTGCTTCCTCCTCACCATATAAACCCGTAACATAAAACGGTTACAGGCTTATACAGCTCTTAGACATTTATTTTATTATGACGAAATCCTCTTAGTTGCTTGTATAAACATCTTTAAATTTGTCAAGCCAAGCCTGACTGTTCGTTTGAAAAACCTTCACATCTTCAGGTATAATCTTGAATTCCGTAAGCTGCTTTAACCCTGACGGCGCAGGAACATCCGTTCTTGTAGCACGCATATTGAGTTTGTTCGCTGTAGTGGTTTGCAAGTCTTTAGATGTCAGGAAATCAACAAACTTTTTAGCGTTTTCCATATTTTTCGCACCCTTGATAATCTGTACAGTACCAGGAGATACGACAACTCCCTCTTTCATATAGACAATGGATACCGGAGAGCCTTGTCGAACAGCAGCAGATGCCAGCTCCTCATGAGTCAGACCAACAATGTATTCGCCATCAGCGACACCTTTAGGCACTGCAGCTGAACTCGCTAGAAGTTTTCTGTCAAGATTTTTGACCATGCCTTTGATGAAATCCCAGCCCTTATTCTGATCCTCAGCCCCGATGGTTAAAAGCATATTTTCGAGATGAGTCAATCCAGTTGATGACTTGGCAGGATCAACGAATGCGATTTTACCTTTCAGCTTCGGATTAAGCAGATCCGCATAGCCTTCAATTTTGATATCGCCAATCAGTTTATTGTTCACTAGAAGAACCATCGGAATCACGTTATTACGTGTAATCATTCCTTCAGTATTCTTGGCAACATCAGCTATAGCGCTTTCATTTGGCGTATTATAAGGTTCAAATAATTGAGACTTAGGAGCTGTGACCGATACAGTACCCCCCCATTCAATATCTCCCAACGGGTTCGCTTTCTCGGCTTCTATTCTCTTGAGAAGCTCTCCTGTACCTGCTGTAACGACTTCCACCTTAACGCCTGTTTTAGCTTCAAATTCCGGAATAACGACATTCATGACATCTTGAGCTGCCGCTGTATAAACGACAAGACTTTTGGACTCATTCTTTGTAGGTTCTGGTTTCTTGGTTTCTGCGGCAGCCTTGACTGGGACCGTTTCCTTCGTGCTCGATGGTGCTGTGCTTGAGCAAGCAGCGCTCATTAATACCGTGGTTGCAGTTAGCAATAATACGAAAGTCTTCTTCATTTTTTCTCCCCCAAGTGTTCTTTTTTTTGTAATATCTTGTTACTTCTTGTAACATTTCACTACAACTTTATCTTATTAAATTGAAATAAGTATAACAATCCGAAAAAATCTACAACTATCCTAAAAAATGAACTAAACCGTTATGAACACTACTCTTTTAATTCCACTTCTTCATTCTCTTCTTTTCCTTGATTCTTAAGGACGATCCGGTTACCGGATTTCATAAAATCTGTAGGAGAAGATCTTGTATATTTCTTAAACACATTGCAGAAGTGCTTATATTCGCTAAAGCCGGTCATATAAGCTATTTCATATATCCGGCTTTTACCTGTTGCAAGCAGTTCTACAGCCTTCTGGATCCTGTACTTGTTAAGGATATCCAAAAAGGTTTGGGAGGTGGTCTCCTTGAATTTACGGCTCAAAAAACTCGAACTAATACCCAATTCATCAGCGATAAGTTCAATACTCAACTTTTGATTGTAATCGTTCTTGATTCGGATGATCGCCTGACTAACATAGTAATTCAGCTTTTCTTCGGCAAAAAGATTAACGTCCAACTCTATCATATTAATATTGTTGATCGTTTTCGTTTTTTTGATGATGTCGTTGAAAACTTGTTCTTGCTTGATATCACGCTTGATATTCTCGATTATTTCTGCGAGCTTCTCTTCATCGACAGGCTTCAACAAGTATTCGAATACCTTCAGTGAAATAGCCTTCTTGGCGTATTCGAATTCGGAATAACTTGTCAGGATGATGCTGTAGAATGGATATATGCTCAAAGCTTGTTCAATCATAGCTATCCCATTCATGACTGGCATTCTAATATCCGTAATCACCAGGTCAGGTCGAAGCAGATGAATTAATTGAAGTCCTTCCTCTCCGTTACTGGCATCCCCCACGATGGTACATTGCATCGACATCCAATCAACGGTATGAACTAGCCCTTTTCTAATAATTTCTTCATCTTCAACGATTAACACCTTTAACATATTCGGCTGCACTCCTGTCGACCGGCAAGGTGATTTTGACGACGGTTCCGCCATTTTGCCGACTTGATATGTCGATCCCGAACTTTTCACCATACATGAGTTGCACTCTTCTGTGGACATTAAACAATCCGACATGTGCGGAGTTATTTTTATTCCCCGCAAGAATGTCCCTCACTTTTTCCAGAACCTTTGGTTCAATCCCCTCGCCGTCGTCACTTATGATTACGTTCAGATATTCCTCATCTACAGCTGCATTAATCTGTACAGTCAAGGACTGACGATTAGCTAAGCCATGTTTGATTGCATTCTCTATGATCGGCTGAACGATAAGTTTGGGAACTATGCAATCCAAGGCATCTTCTTCCACATGGATTTTGTAGTTGAAATTTTCACCAAAACGGTATTTTTGAATGAGAAGATAGTTCTTCGTATATTTGACGTCCTCTTCCAGGCTTACCTCTGTAAGCGTATTATTGATGCTATATCTTAACAATTCGGATAATCCTACAATAACCTTTTTTACAGAAGTCGGATCCATTTTCACCATATATCGAATCATCTCCAACGTGTTGAACAGAAAATGGGGATTGAATTGGGATTCCAGCTGTTTAATTTCAGATATTACGCTTTGTCGGGCCTTTTCTTTGTTCACTTCGATCAGGTTTTTCAAATCGGTCAGCATCTGATTATACGTTTCTGCAAAAACCTGGAATTCGTCATTGGTATTGACGTAGAGCCGGGTATCCAGGTTGCCGTTTTGAACATTCTCGATTGCCCTAATGATGTCATCAATGACTTTGGTTTTACTGCCTGCTATTTTTCTTGCCAATAAGTAAGTCGTCAAGGTCAACAAAGCAAATAGCAAAATTAACAGTATTCCCGCCAAAATAAGCATCGAGCCCAAATAACCGATGGAGGTGAATGTATACACAACTATCTCCCCATCCAGAATATCCGTCCTCGTAACATAATGACTGTCTTCTTTCATCTGGATAAACCCAGACTTGTCCCTAAAATTCACATTTATCTTATCTGATTGGTTAATTAACAATTCATTGGTACTCGCAATGACATATCCGTACTTATCAGTGATCACGGTACTGATCGAGAAATTTTTGCTGATAAGCTTAACCAGGTCTCTTTCAACAAAGTCAAAGGTAATAAATCCGGCCACATGGCCATCCTTTACAATCGCTTTACCAACTGACAATGATTGACTGGCAGTTATCACAGTAGTTGGTCTGGTCAGAACAACCTTGTCAGGCATTTCCAGCATTCTACTTACGAATCCCCAATTGAGTGCACTCTCACCTTGAGCATACTCAGGAAGATGCTTCGAGCTTTGTATTAAAGGCTTCAGATGATTATCGAACACGAAGAAATCACCTTTTATTTCCATTTTATTCACAATTTCATAGAACACGCCATATAATTCGCTGTTTGAATAATTAAACTCTAGATAGTCCAGCAAGCTTTCATCAGTTGATAATCGATTTGCTTCTTTTTGGTAATATCCTATTATATATGCTACCGACTCTGCTATTTGAGCATTGACCGAATAGTTCCTTAAGACAATAGTCCGGTAGAAACTGAAAAACAAAAGAAAATAACTTGATAATCCGATGATTATTACCGGAATAAGCGCATAACTAATAAATGATTTCCTAATACTATCTCTATAAGGTTTGTAATTTTTTATCATTTTCTCACCTTATCAGTGTGCCATAACTTAATCCCAAACTATCCTTGGACATTCCACATCTAGTTTTCACACTATAAGCTGAATGTATAGTGAACGTCCCTCGTGTCTACACTAATCGACAATTCCGTTTAATACCATCGGCAGTTTATTCGTTCATCTGCTAATTTTTACGTTATTGCTAATGTGCTATGAGCACTCCTTGTTGTTGGCGTTAATATCTTAGTTCTTCTAAGCTTCAAATACATATTTATATTTTTCTTCAATGAACGAAAATTCGATTTCCAATTTCCGTCGAAATATTTCTTTTAAAATCAATTGAATAAATTCAGTTTCTAGTTTTAGAGTCGTGGCAATATTTAAAACATTTAATAATTCATCATCCTGTAATAACCGAATAATTGATCACCTCAAATTGAGATTTTGTGAATTCACGAATACGATCACGTAAAAAATATCTTGCATGTGTCCACAGTAATCGACAATTTGAATGAATACCATCGGCAGATTTTTCGTCCATCTGCTAATTTTCACGTTATTGCTAATGTGCTATGGGCACTCATTGCAATCACATTATAGTTTCCTATTATTCACCAAACATTTAAATAGAAGATATATAGATTTCTTGTAATATTATTTGAATCATTGGATTGATTATTTCCACCTGCTGTTTTTTTCGTCCATCTGCTAATTTTTACAGTTAGCTAGCTTTACCGAAAAATCGATCCATCGCCGCGTTTAGGAGCTGCAGAGGCGTCATAAACTTCACGTCAATCGCCACAAGCGTACCCAATACGACGTTGCAAACCGTTAGCAGGATGAAAATCATCATTTCTTTCTTCTTCTTGGTTTTCAGCAATACGGACAAATCTTTCAAATTAAACAGCGTCAATACGATAACAGCTCCGAGCAACATACTATTTCCCTCCCTCAATCCGCTTCAATAATGTATTCCCGGTTATTTTCGTTTCAACAATGACTTCGACTGTGAGCGAAGCAAATATGTCGTTCCATTCTTTGGAAATCTCCTTCCATTCATTCGGATAAGAACGATGTATCGTTTCACCAAAACCGAAAACATCTGTTTTTTCTTCCTTGGCTTTCGCGATGGCCTGGGCGATTTCCAATTCGATTTCTTTCTTTTTGATGACTTCGAGCTCTTTCACGCTTTTCGGATTTATTTCATCTTTGCTGCAAGAGGCTTCAGCCAAAGTCCCGCTTTCTTTGACATGTACTTTCATCATAAATCGCCCCTCTTGCTTCTCCGCTTTGATCTTCGATTTTGCTTTAAAAACTTCAAAGGCGAGTCTATTCTCTGCCTTGTGGTCGTTAGTACCCGGACAATTTGCTACGAGAATGGCGCTTTTGACTTTACCGAGCACCCACAAAACACCGCGAGTCTGAACCGGCGAGAAATAAGCAGATAACTTATCCCCTGTAAAAGCAGCTGACCCTGTCATATAATACCTCTCTTTTCCACTTTGCTCTTTTTCAATGCTGACCGTAGGCACAAGGATACTTGTGCTACTTGTATACACCCGCAAAAAATCATTTAAAGTAATCGGAGATGAAGTTGAAGTGGCTTTTGTAATATCAATTAGTTGCATTAGTGCGATTGTCGGAATTCTCTTCAAATTCACGTCTGCTTTGATAATATGTTCAGCCTGCCCTGGAGTTACGGTCAACATAAAATTTCGGCGTTCCTCTCCATCTCTGCTGAAAAATTCAAGTGCCGGCTTAATCCCTTTCCGCGCTATTTTATCGCTGATAACCAAAACCTTTGTGTGTGACCAAAACAATTTATTAGGCGATACGTGGGTCGATTTGCGAACCGCATCAAAAATCGTTTCCCCCACAGCTGTATACACAAGATAGGGTGGAAATCGTTCTGATTTACCTTTACCCATGTTGTCGGTATTTACGACCTGTGTACTGAAGAGGTACCCTTGCTTATCGCTGTCAATACCCGCAGCAATCACGAAACCCAATGTTTCAATTTCTCTTCGGTTCCAGCATCCTGTCGTACATACAATAGCGGCAAGCAGAGTTATAGCTGCGGCACTTCGCCATAAACGTCTTTTCATATTGCTTTCTTCCTTTTTCGAATCATTGATATGCTAATCAAAAGTAATGGCAGCACGATTTCGACACTATTTGCGTATACACCGAAATTATGAGGAGAGAAGCTGTACAATAATTGGGCTAGGCTGTCAAAGGATGTTATAGCCAATATCATGGAAAACACAGCCATAGGTATGATCAAAAATTTGTACGTTTTCAATCTGAGCCATTGGCCTACGCCCGTTACTCCCGCGTATAAATATATCGATATTTTTGTCAGAAGCAAGCTAATCCACCCCACAACCAACACGGCTTCAATTCTTTCAAAAAAATTCGCAATGGAAACCATGCGCGTCAGCGAAAATACAGGAAGTGTCAAATTCTTCGCCTCTTCCGCACCGAAAACACTAATTAGCATGATGGATAGCGAGATCAAAAATAACCCCGAAACCGTATTAGCCCAAAAAGAGTATTTCAACATATTTTTTTTATCGGATACATATGGAAACAGCATTGAAATAAGAATAACTTCACCCGTCCAGGCAATCGGAACGACCGTTCTAATCAAGATTGGCCCCCAGCCCTGCTCCAGTATCGGCCGCAATCCATCGAAATGAGCCTCTTTAGCCACCAAAACTACGATGAGCAGCAGCGAGGCGATTGTAATCAGCAGCGTAATGCTATTTGTCCTGACGATACCTTCCAGACCTCTTTGTACGCAAAATATCACGGCGAATGTTATGAATAAGATAAAAACAGACACAGGTGTTTCCGGCAAAACGGCGGTTTTCAACATTTCGGCGAAGGTTCTCATCAAAAAGACAGACATTTGCAAAAAAAACGCTAACAAAACGATTGAAAGCGCTCCTCCCCCCCATTTTCCGAGCAGCGTAACGCAAATTTGGATAAGCGTCAGGTTCGGATGCCTTTGCGCCAAATAAACATAAAGCCCGTAAATCACGTAGCCACATAGCCAGACGATTATTGCTGCAATCCAAGCGTCCTTTCCACCTCCAGCTGTGCTGATGACGACTGGCAAAAAAACGACCATCGTCGCGATACGACAGGCTGCAAGGAGAAAGCCGACCTGCGCTGCGCTAATGACCGGTTTATGTTTGCTTTGACTCATGAAGCTGTTCCTCCTGTTCAAACTCGCTTTGGCGGGGCTGCCGAGCGAAATGATGCTTGTTTTTTCTGAATGCAGGAAACGGCATTCGTGATAATGTATCTTTCCAGTCAATTGGTACTGCAGGCGATATCGGAGATAGGTATGGCAAACCGAATGATTTCATTGTAGCCATATAGGTAAGAATGCACAGAAGTGCAACTGTGATGCCAGGAATGCCTAGAATCGAGGCCAAAACCATGAGTGGAAAGCGAAGCAGTCGAACGACTAAAGCGAGGCTGAAGCTCGGAATTGCAAGAGAAGAAATTCCTGTTAACGCAACAACCATGACCATAATAGGTGAAACGACGCCCGCTTCGACTGCCGCTTGCCCGATAATTAACGCTCCAACGATGCTAACCGCTTGACCAGCGGCTTTCGGCAGACGAATCCCTGCTTCCCGCAGTAATTCAAATGAGATCTCCATCAGCAAAGCTTCCACGAAAGCAGGAAAAGGAACATCAGAGCGTGCGCCGGCAATTCGTAAAGCTAACGTAGTCGGTATCATCTCCTGATGCATTGTGATTATGGCAATATACAACGACGGTGTTGCAAGCGAAATAAAAAAAGCTAACAAGCGCAGCCAACGTAAAGCCGTTGCAAAATAAAAGTTCAAATAATAGTCGCCAACGGTTGTGAAAAACTGCAAAAATACAGTCGGTACAATGAGGGCAAACGGTGTGCCATCCACGAGTATGATGACTCGCCCCTCCAGAAGCATGGCCGCTACACGATCCGGCCTTTCTGTATAATCGATTTGAGGAAACAGCCCTGTCGGATGATCTTGAATCCATTCCTCAATGTAGCTGCTTTCCAAAATTCCGGCCATCTTTATGTTTCCGACCCTTTTTTTGACCTCATCAACAAGCGATACGGGGGCAAGTTCAGCCATATAGACCAAGCATACAGTCGTTCTAGTTTTCTCCCCTAGTTCAAAATTCTCAAACTGTAAATGCTCATTGTGCACTTTTCTGCGGATTAGCGATATATTGGTATTCAAACTTTCGACAAAAGCCTCTCTCGGGCCTCTGACTTCGGTTTCATTCATGGGCTCAGTAATGTTTCTCGATGTGGTCTCACAAACTGTTTTCAAAACCAGAGCGGTTTGATGACCTTCGATAAACAGGACCGTTTTACCATGCAGCACAGCGTCTATACAAGCGTTTATCGTGTCGACTTTATTAATTTGGCCTATCGGTACAATCGTTGCTTCTATCATGTCGATCAGATCTGCATATTCATTGATTTCGGATTCGAAACGAGCGTTTATGAGTGGGTTAATGGCCTCTTTATTGATGACGGTGTCATCCGCTAGACTGTTCATATACATCACAGCGGCTTGCACATCACTATCGCCAAGCTGAAAGCTTCGGTAAACAAGGTCCGGACTCTCACCTAATTTGCTTATAACCATGCGTACATTTTCGTCAAGTGAAATGTAAAGCTTGCATGGCGCCGTTACTTGACCTGAAGAGCTTGCCGGTTTTTGCATCGATGTCCATTTGCGCTGAAAAAAATCAAACCCCATCTTAACATACTCCTCAAAACGAATAATGGTTATTATTCACATTTACAGTAAAATCATGCACTGCAACTCCAATCTTAGAGCAAGTTCCGTACAGCAGATACACCATCCTGCATCAAAAGCATACATGAAAATTTTGTTAATTAACCATACTATATCCCCGAGGTGTTATACATGTGGCGCACAATAGTAGAAGTTCTCCCGGAATGGAAAATGCTCATATGGGCATCTCTCACTTTTCTTATCCCATACAGTACCTCTAGATTATTTGGGTGGTTTCATCATAAGGAACGGGTTAATCGAGGATGGAACGAAGAGAACAAGCCAACAGATTCCTGGAATTCCCTTTCAGACACAACTAACTTGCCTCGAAAGCAGTGGACGGATTGGCCACCTGCCGACACGCTGACTACTAATTTACAAGCAAATTTATACATGTTATCCGAGCGTTTATGTGACAACTCGGACTATGCCGTGCGCGAATTTAATATCAGGTTATTGAAAAAGTGTTAACAGGGTCAACAGCTTTGATCATCGACGGTATTTCAGGCAGTTTGATCCTCGGAACGGGATCCACTGTGCCGCAAAATTTTGAAGAACCATCTTCGGAATCGCTAGTGCGGGGTCCCCGGATTGGGTTTGCCAATTCAGTGGATGAGAATATAGCTCTGCTTCGTTCAAGGGCATCCGATTCCAATTTGCGAATGCTGAATTACCAGGTGGGGGAGAGAAACAAGAAAAACTTAGTCATCTCCTATGTAGATGGAATCGCCGATCCGAAATTGGTGGATTCACTGGATCCCATCCTCTCTAGTGCGATTATTGCGTTTTTTCGCAGCGTTCGTCGCATTACTCGGACCGGCCATCTACATTTCTTTCTTATCGTTTCATCAAGGTTTAATTCCGACCAAACCCGTCGGCCAGACGGTCGGGCTTGTCGGAGGATTAGTCATCGGACAAGCCGCCGTTGAAGCAGGCATCGCCAGTCCGATCATGGTTATCGTTGTTTCGTTTACTGCGATATGCTCGTTTGCCATTCCTCAATACGATGCGGGGATCGCTTTGCGCATGCTGCGCTTCGCTGCCATGTTTTCCGCGGCCACACTCGGGATTTACGGTGTTGTCTTGTTTACTCTTTTCCTATGCATCCACTTTGTAAAAATTAATAATTTTGGAATTCCTTACGCAACTCCCTTTGTATCGTACCGTCCCAACGATTGGAAAGACTTCTTGATACGCGCTCCCCTTTCGAGCATGAGGAAGCGGCCGCAGATGATGAATCCACAGAACATGACACGACAAGGGGAAGAACCAGTGGAAGGGAAGCTATCGCATGATCCGTCATAATGATCGCATTACCGCATCTCAAGCTACTGTTATTTTAGCGAATACGCTACTGGGCGTGGGTATCCTGACCTTGCCGAGATTTTTGGCGGATACGATGCAGACCCCTGATGGATGGATTACGGTGATCGTCGGGGGTATCATCGCATTTGGTTTCGGGTTGATTGTGGTCAAACTCAGTCAGCGGTTTCAGGGGAAAACATTTTTTGAATACAGTCAAATCATTACAGGCAAATGGGTCGGGAAGGCGCTAAACCTTGTTCTGATCGTTTATTATGCTCTCTATGCCGGATTTGAAATCCGCGACATGTCAGAGTTGATTAACTTTCTATTTCTTGAAAGAACACCGAAAGAGTTTATCATCCTCGTCTTCATGTGCGTAGGCGTATATCTGACAGCGGGAGGAATCAACTCCATCGCTCGTCTGCTCGAAATAACTTTACCTATTACCATCGTCTTAATATTCATTAGCTTCTTGTTAAGCTTTAAGCTTTTCGAGCTTGAAAATTTGCGACCGGTGCTGGGGCTGGGGCTGGGGATTGGTCCTGTATTCAGAGGACTTCCCGAAGCCTGGAGGTCATTTATAGGAATAGAAACGATGTTATTCATTACAGCTTTTATGAGCAGACCTGAAAAAGCAGACAAAGCGCTTCTGACAGGTATCGGGATTTCCGTGTGCATTTATTTGGTAACCGTCGTCGTCGTATTGGGGAGCATTCCGTTCGAACAAGTGTCTACTTTGACATGGCCCTCGATTTCCATGGTCCGTTCTTATGAAATTACCGGCTTCTTCCTCGAACGGTACGAATCTATGCTCATCGTGGTTCGAGTCGTACATGTATTTACTGGATTTGTCATTTACCATTACATCGTTTCGTTGGGACTTTCGCATACATTTAAGAAAGCGTATTATCACTATATTTAGCAGCTCTGGGGACCAGAAACCATACAAAAATCAATCCCTTACAGGGGATATGATTCACCAAATTTCGCGAGAAGTTTCGCTTGAGTCCAAACCTATATTTAACCAGCATCAAAAAATGTTCGTATTTGGCGAAAAACTAGTGCGCAGCATGGATTTGCAGACGCTGCTCGATCAGCGTTTTCTTGATAATAGGACGAGAGAAAGCAGCCTTGTGCTCGTCGCCAGAGGACTTGCGAAAGATACACTTGAGTCAAAAGGCTCGGATATTCCCGTGGATCGACTCGTTCGTATTACCAAAAATCAATACAGAAATACGAGGATATTGCCGCCGATGACGCTTCAAAACATTATGGAAAAGATTTCGACCCATTCCAGCTTCCTGATCCAGAGCGTAGTCGCTTCGCAAGGGGAAGTGAAATTTGCGGGAGCCGCCGTATTCAAGCAGGAGGAAAATAAACTAATCGGGTTTCTAAGCGAAGAGGAGCTGGAGGGCTTGACTTGGTTAACGGGGAAAAGCAAAGGGGGAGTGGTGAAAACACTGGATGATGAGAATCAGCCGTTGATCATCTATGAGTTGGAATCGCTTAAGAGCCGTATTCACACGCATGTAGCAGGAGACAAGATTTCCTTTAAAGTCGACATCGAATCGACTGGCCGCCTAACGGAGGACTGGCGTAAAACCGTCGACTATCTCGATGACAAATACCTTCAGTCAGCAGAAAAAGCGGCAGAAAAAGAAGTCGAACGGCATATCGACATGATTCTGGGGGCCATGCAAAACAAGTATCGCGTGGAGGTTGCCGGGTTTGGCACACAACTAAGAATCGATTATCCTCAAGTGTGGCAAAAGGTGAAACTTAACTGGGATAATGAGTTCAGTAAGACCCCTGTTACGTACAGCGTGAAACTGAAAATAAACGACTATGGCTCGAGAGGTAAGAAAAAGTAAAACTTGTCTTTCACCTAACGAATACCGATAGTGGAGTTGCAACTTTAAAGCAGATCCCTAACCGGTTCTGGTGCAAAAAGCTATAAAATCGACTAAAATGTTCTACTAAATGGGAAAAGTAATGTTAACGGTTGTACCTCTACCTTGCTCACTTTTTATTTGAATAGTACCTTTGTGCGCTTCTATAATATTATAACACACCATTAATCCCAAGCCCGTCCCCTTCTCCTTCGTAGTAAAGAAAGGTTGACCAAGTTTAAGGATCTGATCTTGGGGAATGCCATCCCCCTGATCGATGAAACGGAGTACTATTTTTTCACTACTTGCTTGAGTCTGAATAATTAAACTCCCACCGTTAGGCATTGCTTCAATTGCATTTCTCATAATATTAATAAATACCTGTTTCAGTTGATTCTCATCAGAATAAATTGGGGGAATGTTTTCTTCCAGTTCAGCAATGATTTGTACATTGTTAATATTTGCTTGTGCTTCTAAAAGGAAGATTACATTATCTATCAGTATTTTAATATTATTTTGTTTACTATTTGCAATCTGAGGTTTTGACAGTAACATGAACTCATTTACAATTAAGTTAATGCGATCCAGTTCCTCCAACATGATTGCACAATAGGGTTCATTATACTTACTTTTTAGTAACTGTGTGAATCCTTTAAGTGTCGTTAGTGGATTACGTATTTCATGGGCAACTCCTGCAGCTAATTGTCCAATAGCAGAAAGTTTGTCTGTTCTTTTTAAAAATTCATCATTTCTTTTCCTAGCAGAGATATCTCTTATTACACTTTGTATGACTGCCCTCCCCAAGAAATTAAACGCCTCTATACTAGAGATTTCAGTTTCAATGTTCTCTCCATCGATACGAATTAATTCAATAGGTATGAATTCTAGGTAGTTTTCTTCATCGCCTACTTCGAGAAGATTGCGTTTTACTATTCCATGGTAATCACATTGAATAAAGTCAAAAATGGATCTACCGATCATTTCCTCTTGAGAATCCGCACCAATCAGTTTTAAAGCTGCTCTATTTAAGAAGATAAGAATTGCTTCGCTATGGACGATTATTGGTTCAGGGGAAATCTCAACCATGCGTCGATAACGTTGTTCACTCAACTGCAACTTAGATTGCTTCGTCGTATTATTGTGACTCCTTCTAAAATGCTGGTATCGATGACTAGGGTTGATTCTCATCATTCATTTCCTTCATATCAATTTGTACTGATCGTGGATCGTTCCTACTTACATACCTATCGTTCCTACTTACATACCTATTGTATTTGAAAAATTTCACGTTGAAAATCGATTTTTTCACTTTAAAAGTTAATTTTCATGCTGTAATTGTCTAATAGGCCCAGAAATTGGTTATCTAAAAGAGCCCTTCCGCTTGGAATAGACAACATTTTGGATTAAGCCGCTATTTACTTTTTGTAACGATCATAAGCGGAAGTGTAAATTTTCATATACTCGTCAATACCCATCTTCTGCAATGTCGTTGTATATTTGTCCCACTCCGTAAAAGGTACGTTTCCCGTAACGAATTTGGCGAGCATCTCTGATACATACGTTTCAATATCGTTTTTTAACGCCAACATACGGTTCCATTCTTCAGTCGAATAGGAGAATGGCGGCCAAATCACTGAAATGAATTGAGGCTTCACTTTCTTTACTGCCTCAACAGAAGCAGGCATCCCTTCCGCTCCTTTAAAAAACTGCTGCTTCAGAATTCCGGGATAACTGTTCCCAGGCCAAGTCAAGTATTGACCAACAGCTTGATCCTGCGTCAACCCTTTCGGATTGTTCTTGATGTCATCCACGAACTCAAACTGGCCATCCGCCGTCTTTGTATACGTCGCACTTTCGAAGCCCATAAAGAACATTTTTGCGCCTTCATCACTGTAAAAATAGTCGATCCATCTCATTGTAGCTTCAGGATTTTTATTGTTTTTGGTAATGACAAAATCCCCGGTTGATCTGACTAATGAGTCCACGTTAGCGTATAACTGATCTCCATTAGGACCCTTCAAAGTCACGCCGGCGATATATCCTTTTTGCTTGAGCGTAGCTTCTGGATTATAGCCCGGAATAACAGCATACTTCCCTTGCGTACCATTGGCAATTGATTGCTCAGCGTTTGCTGTAAAAATTTCTTTTTCCAGGAGTCCTTCACTATACAGCTTGTTTAAATACTGCAGCATTTCTTTATACCCTGTTGAGGATGGAATAAATCGCAATACGTCTGTTTTCGGATCCATGTCAACATACGGATGAGAATTGCCCCGGTTACCAAGTCCCCATGAACCCCTAATAAGGCTGATGACATGACCACTGCCGCCCAATGGAATGGCGTTAGAATCCTTTTCTTTAACTTGCTTGAGGAATTTATAAAGTTCTTCCGTCGTCTTAGGCACTGACATATTTAACTTGTCTAGCCACTGCTTTTGGAACCACAAAAAGGTACCTGATCGCATGGATTCGAATGATGGATCGATCAATGTCGGAATGGTATAGATGTTTCCATCGGGCAGTGTAATTGCTTTTTTAATTTCAGGATTTTGATCAATAAGACGTTTTATATTAGGTGCATTTTGGTCAATCAAGTCGTTCAGTTTAATGAAAACGCCTTGTTGCCCATATTTGAGCACATGCGAGCTCGAAAACCGGCTTCCGTAAAACACATCCGGATAGTTCCCGCTAGCCAAAATAATATTCCTTTTCTCCACCATTTGATCCCTATGGACATCGGTCCATTCTATGTTTACATTCGTCATTTTCTCATATTCGTTCCAAAGCAAAATATCGTTCAAGTTTTGCGTTGTTAATCGCTTAGGCGCAAAAAATTTCAACGTGATTGGCTCTTTGACAATGGGCAGTCCCGACATTGTCAGATTCGATTCTGTTACCGTTTTCTTCTGCTCAGTCGGTTTATCTCTGCCATTTTCACTACTGCAGCCGGCAATGAGCGATGAAAACATCACTGTTCCCATGCATATAGAGAACAATTTTATCATTTTCAAAGTATATCCTCCATTTGCAGAAATTCGATTTCTATCTCTGAGGATTTGCCTTTGGCAATTTTTCTATACTCCATCGGCGTAACTCCTTCGTTTTTTTTAAACTTTCTGATAAAATTGGTTGAATCAACATAACCTACTTCAAGTAGAATTTCCTTTAACGTCAACTCTGTCGCACCAATTAATTTTTTTGCTGCATCCATTCTTAGTTGATCGATATAACGCATGATTGAATAATCCGTATGATCTTTAAAAAATCTGGTAACGTATGAACCGGACATACCGAACGTATCGGCGATTCTGTTAAGATCGATGGTATTGTCCCGGAAATTGTTGGTAATATAAACTTTTATGTTTTCAAGCAGTACTACATTTTTACTTTCCTTCTTGTCCCCAATGTGTTTGCACACTTTGCGGCAGAAGTCTAAAATAATGATTTCCATTTCTTCAATAGTTTCAAAACGCGGGATATATAAATCCTCCAGCATTTGCTCAATTCCTTGTTCGGTTTCGATATTCAATTCCATGAGAGCTTTCATTATCGTATTAACAATGCCGAAACAAATAAACTCCACAGCCTCAAGCGACATTTGTCTTATTACGACATTGTCCATTGTCTCTCTGATGATTTTCTGTACTTCTCCATCATTCCCTTGTTTGATCGCCATTAACATCTGCATTTCCAGTTCGTTGGGATACCAATTTTCATATTTCTTGGAGTTTTGAATCTCGCTGTAGCAAATAACTTGGTCTACTCCCTTTATAAAACGATACCGAATCGCCTGCTTGGCCTGTAAATAAGATTGATGAATAATCGAATAATCGTTAATGACGTTGCCGATTCCAACGGTTAGTGTCAAATCGAAATCTTGTTTAAAGAACGCTTTGACCTTACTTGCCAAATGTTTAATTTGCTCAAGTTTAGCGGTCTCTTCATTCATATTGAGCAAGATCACGATTCCTCGATCATCCGTCAATTCCGCTCCGAATCCCTTTCCCAGCTCTGCAGATAACTCTTCTGTAACCTTGATTAAACTATATTTCAAAATTTCTTGCATGGATTTTGGGTATTGTTGAATGAATCGATTGTAATTGTCAATCATAAATAACATGACGATAGAATGCGATTTATCCAGCTCTAGTCTCGAAATAGCAGCCACAGTATCTGACTGTTCCTTTTCTTTTGGGCTTCTTTTCAAAATTTGAAGTAAAGATTGTTCTTTGACAATGCTTGCTTGGCTTTGCAGCTTATTCATTAATCCTTCACGTTCTTTATTCATTTCCGATACAAAATCAGAAATCAAATCGATTTCATTTGACTTTTTCGATAAATCCTTTATCGAAGTATGCTGAACAAAGTTTATTGCCGCAATTAACTTTTTCAAGGGTCTGTAATTTCTTTTTGAAAAGGAAACGGCCATCAATATTCCCAGTATGAACACAGCACCAATTGTCCAAAAAAATAACTTGCGACTTTGAACCAATTTATTCATCACTTGCGCATTCGGCAATACGGTGACGTAAGACCATCCATTATAGTCCGATTTCACATGAATTACGGTATAGTTAATGCGATTGATCTTCACTTCACTTACGGGAGCTGTATCCTTGTGTGTCTCAACCCATTGTTGGATATGCGCCACATCTTCCTCGCTTTCGCCGTTCGAATGATGTGCTAAGATTTCGCTGCTGTTTTTTATAAACACGAACCCGCGATTATTTCCCAATACATTTTGAATTAGTTGGTTCATTGTCCGTTCCTCAATTAAGAACATTAATGCGCCAAATGGTTTTGGCGAATTATATGGAATCGGAAACAAATATGTAGACATATTAATTGGTCTTCCATTAATACTTACACGTTCCAGCGGCCGCATTACTGGCGAATCCATGGTGGGTAATGACTTTAAAAAGGGTTCTAAACCCCAATTCTGATATTTATAGATGAAGTTGAAAAAGTTATTTGTATCATATGTTCCGCTTGCTGCGTACATGGACGTGCATGAAAGGCAAGAGTAATATAAAACGATGTCGCGAATGAAGAGGTTTGTTGATTGATATTTTTTTAATTCTGTCACTGTGATGTACGATGAATATGCATCCTCAGAAACTTTAAATGGCGTTAATAAAGAGTCGGAGCCAATTTGCAAAGCCATCCGATTTAATTCGCCAATTCTTGTATCCATTTCGTCTTTAATTTTACTCATATTTGAAACAGTGGAAGCTTCTATTTCATCACTTAAAGTAGCAATAAAAGATTTGTATACTACACCGCTAACAAATAATAACAGTGTTACGACAAGTAAAATGTAGGAGAATAAATAATGATAGAATCGATTCGTCCATTTACGGTGTCTGAAAAATCCTACTAACTTCCCCACATCAGTTCCCCTATTCTTTTTCTAAGATGTGATCGCTTTCAGTAGCAGGGATTGTCTATTATACATATTCAGGGTTTGCCTTTTAAATATATCAGAGTTCGAGCTATTTTTCAGCATAACCCCAAATTTTTTCTTGGAAAACATTCCATTGTTTTCTTATGGTCAAAATAAAATACCGCCAGGGATATTTCCTCCCTGGCGGTACATTTAGTTGATGATCCGTGAAGCCACAATCACAAGATCATACAGATCGATTTTATTGTCGCCGTTAACATCGGCTTTCTTCACAAGCTGCCAATCCGCGCTAGTTGAGTCTTTACCATATCTAGCTGCGATCATCGCAAGATCACCGATCGACACTTTGTTATCTCCGTTCACATCGCCTGGGGTACCTGGAGGCGACGTAGTGATCGCAACATTGCCAGACGCAAGCGTCGCGTTCTTCTCTTGTCCCACAGCATCCCCGAGCATTGCCTTTTCCACAGCGATTCGGCCCACTCCCGACTGGACGAGGTCTTTCGCTTTAAAGGTAAGCTCCAGTACGTCGCCGCTGCCGCTGAACGCATGAGCCGCGCCTTGGCTGGCAAGGATGAACCGGAGGCTGCCTGGTGTTGCATCACTCTGGGAAATTATGCTGATCCCTTCTTGAGTTGATTGGGATGACACATATTCCATTGTTGCCGGATCATAGGATAACGTCAAATCCTGTGCGTAAACGGCTTGTGTCACGCTTGACAAACCTACTCGTACTTTAAAGGATTCCCCCTTTTGAACGGACGACGGTGCGAGTACTGTCGTTCCTGGAGATGTGATCACCCTCGTGACGGTGACTTGCGCCGTCGATTTGAAGCTGCCATCTGCCGTTGTTGCTGTAATGGCTGCACTGCCTGCTGTTAAGCCTGTAACGATTGCTTTACCGTTTACTACCTCAACCTTGGCGATTGTTTCATCACTGCTGGACCACGTCACGTTTTTGTTCGTCGCATTCTCGGGCTGCACCGTGGCATTCAGCTCTACGGTAGTTCCTTCTACGATCGATGCTTCCGTTTTGTCGAGCACGACACCTGTCACCGCATGAAGCGTTTCGTCTGTCACGCGAATGTTGTCAACTGTGAGTTGTCCATTGAGCTCGGCGCTGCTGACGTCTGCGCCTTTCACGATGGCGAGATAAGCATTCTTTGCATTGTCAGTCGTGAACGTCAAGTCGACGGCGCTTGCTCCTGCCGGCAGTGTTTTGGTCGCAAGGTCACGTACAGTGCCGTTATCATTCACACGAACGGCAACCGTGTACTGATTGGCGACATCCGCATTTGCCTGCATCGTCAAGCGGTACTTCGAATTCGTACCGAGACGAAGCGTCTGCGGCAGTGTACGCAGCCATTCGCCTGCTCCGCCTTCATTCGTTTTCAGCGAGAATCTGCCGTCAAGCACATACGATTTCACTTGATTTCCGTTTGTATCCACCATATGCGTTTGAACATTACCTGCTTTCGCGTAGACGAACGGTCCCCAACCTTCATCAACATTCTCGAAGTCTTCATTAAGGATCACATCTGCTCCATCCGTTTTCCCAGGGTTTTCCCAAACCCGCACATCGTCTAAGGAAACCGTTGCATCCCCCGGCGCAACGGTTAGTGAGAGTACAGCCGTATCGCTTAGTGCTTCAAAATTCACTTTCACGCGTTGGAAAAAGGTATTGTAATATTTGTGCTGCGGAGCAAAATATTTCAGTTTGGTGTCCACCAAGTAATTGGACACTTCCTTGTCGCCTTGTTTGACGCTAATGGACGATTTGCGGTCTGCTCCGTTTACATTCACCCACACGGATGCGCTGTACGTTTTGCCCGGCTTCAGTCCTGTGATAACCTGATCTATCTTCGCGTCAGCTGTTCCTTTTACTTCCAGATAATCCTCCGCATTGCTGCTTTTCTTAAAGGAGATATGATCCGTCGTTCCTCCAGTAGATGATTTGCTCCAAGTCCCCCACTGATGGCTGTCAAAACCTGGATCTTTGACCGGACTGCCTGCGCCCCAGACGGTTGCAGGTTCCTGCGGAGCATCAGTCTTGTACAGCACATAACCGACATTAGGCACAGCCGTTAGTGTCACTTGTCCATTCGATGCCTGGACGTCTCCCACCAACTCACGGCCAGTATCTGTCAGCTTATAGAGCTTAGCGGACTGTACGCCGTTCCACGAAGCAGGTAGCTTCCATGTTGTGCTGCCACCTGACGGATTCCAGTGGTAAATCTTATCTTCTTTCACTGGATCCCAAGGAATAAACACAGTGCTGTTGCTCACATTGCTCGAATCTGTCATGATCGCGATATCATTGCCGTCTTTGGTCAAATGAATTTTTCCGTCTCCAGCCCGTGCAACTGAGACATTCCCTGCAAAATCGATGCGATTGTTCGTCATTTTCATGATCGGGAAATGCTGCATATACTTCGTCGGCAGGTTCTGGTTAAAGAATGTTTTCGTTACTTCCTGATAACTGTAGAAATTCGAGTTTGCCTGCCAGTACCCGACACCAGCTTGTTGAATACCTTTCAATAACGGCTCACTCAAAAATCCGTCCACATTGGTGTTGCGAATGAAACGAACGATTTTGCTGTTATTCCCTTGGTTCGGATATGCAGGATCCGTCCCCCAGTGAACCCATGCCGTTTGTTCCTGAATCGGACCAGCGTATTCCGTGCCCAGCATCCAGCCGTTGCCGTTGATGTATTCGGACAACTTTTTGGCATCCCAGCCTGCACCTGAATAAACGTCAACATAAACGAAGTCCAAATTGTTCCCAGTATCCGCTTTCAGCATATCCAAGCGCCGTTTCAATTCACCGGACTCGATATCCTTGCGCTTATCGACAAGGTAGGCTTGATCGAGCCAGCCCCAGCCTTTGCTCAGCGGAGCGACCAAATTCGCCATCTTTGTTTGGAATGCGTCCAAATGGAACTCCGTGGCGTTGATATGCACGCCGCCTTTGATATTGTATTTTTTTCCTTCGGTCAGGAAGTAGTTGAAATCGTCCTTTCCGCCCTGTCGAATACCGATGTGGCCGCCATAATCCGGATGCGAGTCGTCATGCCCTTCGGCTTGATAGCCCTTTTGCACAACGAGCTGTCCGAAGCCATCGGTCAAATGGGAAATTTTCTTGGCGTTGTCAAGCGAGCGCAGAAATGGCATTCCCGCCGTTCCAATATTCATGCTGATCCAAGAAATATTATCCTTAATCATGTCGCTTCCGTACGGCATCTCGGAATGGCTTCGGTACATGATGGCTCCGTCCTGCCAATCAAGAGTGCCGTCATGATTCGCGTCCGGCGTAATAACGACTTTCGACCATGGCAACGCTTCTGGAGCCGGGGCGATCATACTTTCACGGTACGTCCAAGCACCGTTCGATAATGTTGCAACTTTCTCGCCCGATGATGCATCAGCCACACTGGCACGCACTTTATCATTAGCGTTAATGACATTATTGACAATGGTCGCCGCCAGTTGATCGGAATTGACGAAGCCGAACGTCCTGCCGCTTGGATTCAGGTTTTGCGCTCCATTTTTCAAATCAATATATTCTTCAAAAACGGGATCCCAACCGCCGGAGAACCGCGCAGCCGCCTCCTGTGCTTTCGGCTGTGTCGAAGAGACAGAGACCAAGCTATGGTTCGGGAACTCGATCGTTTTCACTTTCGTGCTGCCGTTCTCTTGGATATCCGTGAACTTCAGCTCGAGTACATTGTCCACGACTTCCAACTTCACTTTCAACAGTATGGCAAGCTCTTCTACATTCAGCGTGTAGATAACGCTGTTCCCCACTTTCTCTGCCGTCGTTTTCGGCCAATACTCTTCCCCGTTGATTTTCACGGCGTACAGATAATTTTTCTGCCCGTTCATGACGGCTCCGTTAGTTTTCCACACGTAGTTGTCTACGCGGGGGAACGTGCTGTCCACTTCCGCTTTCATGGTGTCCGATTCAATCACAAAATTAACTGCATTAGGATTAGGCTGAGGAGGTGTGGGCTTCGTGTATGGCGTATAGCTGGTATCATCGAGATACAGCGATTTATTGTCGTACCACGCTCTCATTCCGATTTTCCCAGGAGCAGTAGGCATCCCTGCGACGGTTGTAGCAGCGACCTTCACACCGTCAATCCACAAAATAATATCCGAGTCCACATATCTGATTTTAATATCATAGGTCTGGTTGTTAGACATCGCCTTGGAGGCAATCGTGGCGTAGGACTCCGTACCGTTCTTTTTATAGTAGTAGAGCCAGTTGCCACCGTCATAAATAACGCCGGCAAAATTATTGACATCGACATACCGGAACAGGAATCCATACCGGCCTGTTCCGCTATCGACACTAAATTTAGTTGCGAACTCGGCATTCTGCAACGAAGGTGAATTGTCGTCTACCACCAAAGTCGCTCCGGAAGCAGCGACTTTGAGCATATTGTTAACTACACTGAAAGTCGCGGTGCCGGAGGCTTGTTTCCAGCCGCCAATTTGACCGTTGTTATAGTCCTGGAAATAAGCATCCCCCACAGCCGCCTGAGCTGTACCTGCCGGTACAGCGGCATATATTTGCATAGCTGTAAGCAATGCTAATGATACTGCTGCGCTTTTTTTCAACTTGCGATGGCTGATTTTCAAATAAATAACCATCCTCTCTACTATTTGAACTTTAAGTGTAGAATGTGTATATCGAACAATTGCTGATATACACATTCTAACTGTCCTCTGTTTCTCAATCACCTGTGACTATGTGCCTGCGTGTTGTATTATTCGAGAATCTTTTTCGCTACGGCTGCAAGGTCGCTAATGTCTACTTTGTTATC
Organism: Paenibacillus sp. J22P143; assembly: GCF_059692035.1. NCBI lineage: Bacteria > Bacillati > Bacillota > Bacilli > Caryophanales > Paenibacillaceae > Paenibacillus > Paenibacillus sp. J22P143. The sequence goes on along the minus strand of NZ_JCAUAQ010000009.1, from coordinate 22,840 downwards.
ATGGTTAACATCCGCTTTGTTATACTGATTCCAATCTGGGTCAGCAGAAGTTTTCCCATAAGCCGAAGCTACAATAGCTAAGTCGCCAACAGATATTTTGCCATCTCCGTTGATGTCGCCAGGAATAGAGATGTTGACGGAAGATGTAAAGGACAGAACTGCAGCATTCAACTCTGTCACTGCCTGCGTCACTTGAGCCTCATTTGCTCCCAAGTCATTTGCTATTGTCTTAGCTTTATCAATTGCTGTTTGCAGTGCTGTTTTGGTACCAATTGGATACTGTCCGACTTGTGTGCCTTCTACCGCTGCATCATGTTTCGTTTGCGCTTCAGTAATTATGGCAGTGAGTGCCGCCCTATCCACAACAGTAATTTGTACGCTGTTGGCACTACCAGATACTTCTGTTTCTAGACCTTCGCCGTTAGCAATCTTAATGTTAGACAACGTGATTACTGCGGACTGCGGCTGAGAGATTAATTTGGCTTTCCAGTGCAGCTTCAGCAAATCTCCGCTCGCATTAGCGGTATTTGTGCCTGTGCTCGCTGCAATGAGTCGGATTTGACCTGGCTTTTCCGTTTTATTTACAATGACTAATTCCTCTTTCAGCGATTCTGCTGAAACAAATTCCAACAGATCCGAATTATAGGTAAGGGTCAGATCTTGTGCATATACATTTTGCGTGTTACTAAGCCCGTATTGAACGGTAAACTCTGTTCCCGCTGCGATCGTGTTGGTTCCAGTTAACGTGGTTGCAGGCTGAAGCGAATTCTGTGTAAACGTCAGCGTCTTCGCGAGTCCAGCCGAGTTAACTTCATTTGCCGCAACACGTACGAGTACGGACTTGTCGCCATTGAATAAAGGGCTTTGGGTAGCATTGAACTTTGTATAGCTAACACCGCCGTCTATCGAATATTCCATACTCTCGTCAGCACCTACAATTACATTGTTTGTATCGTCTGCTGAAACGTTCGGTGCTATTATTGCTGGTGTATATTCGAATGCATCGATAGCTCCGATTGTACCAATTGCCGATGGGCTTTTCGTACCTTTAACAACGATTTTGATCGTATGTTCTCCTGCCGGCAGACCTGTCTTGCTGTAGAGGGCAGCCTGTTTGGTTGTAATGGGCGCATAACAATCGATATCCGCTTGATCTAACACGCCATCCAAATACACATCAATCTTGCCCATGTTCGTCTGCTTCATGCTTATTAATTTGATCGCTGTTCCCGTAAACGTAAATTGCGCGGAGCTGCCAGCTGTACTGCTGTATTTCTCTGAACCGCCGTAATCTTGAGATGTGCTATAAGTCGACCATGTGCCGGTATACACGATGGATGGATCCTTTTCGTCGACTTTTATTGCTTGTACGGTCTCATTCTTATTCGTGACGACCACTTGGGCCTTCACATTAAAGTTTCCGTCTGCAGTCGTCGCCGTAATTTCGGCGGTGCCTGTTTTGAGACCTGATATCTTAGCTATGCCATTGACAACTTCAACTTTGGCTACCAACGGATCACTGCTTGCCCAGCTGACGTTTTTGTTCGTAGCATTCGCGGGTTGAACCGTTGCGCTAAGCTGTGTCGTCTCTCCCACTTTAAGCGCAACATCCATCTTATCCAGTTGTACGCCGGTTACCGCCCCAACTGGTATAGGTGATGTAACCTTGGCGTTAGCCCAATTCCCATGATCGGAACCGTTACCGTTTCCACTATCCGTTACGACTAGCTTAAGGACATTCACGCCAGTCATATCAAGGCTTATGGGCTTCGTTGCACTGCTTCCGTTCATGACGCCGCTATCATAAATTTTACTACCGTCTGCCCAAACTTGGAAAATGATACTTCCACTGTTTCCTACTTCGTCATCGACACCGATATCCGATGTAAACAGCTTCCCTTTCCCACCTAAATAATAGGATATCTCGGACGCTGCATGGACACCAAGTCCTTTTGGATAGACAACTCCATTCAAAGTAATTGGCTTACCGTCACCAGCCGATGACTCTCCGTTACTCATGTTGTGTTCAACGGGTCCCCATCCATTCGTCATACTCAACCAGGTAGCGTCGCCTAAATAAGCTTCGCCTGAAGGCACAATTGGCGGAGCGGTTACTTTCACTTTGGAGTCAACACTGCCAGTGAAAGCTCCGTAATCGTAAGTCACTTTGCCTGAGAGCTCATACATGCCAGTAGCAGCCGTTGTAGACGCTGTGACGGCCCATTTTGTATCAACGGATTGGCCCGGCGCTACTTGCTGAATAACATTTGGTGTAACAGCTTCGACTGTCCATCCGCTCGGAGCCTGTAAAGAGAGATTCGCGTTTGAAATTGCGTTCGGTGCGTCATTTTTAAATGTTGTCGTTACTTCAAATCTTTTTCCTGAAGAAACGTAATCAGGAGCCGTAACAGCCAATTGTGTCGCTGGCAGCGACGACGTTATCACGTACTTTTGTCCCACTTCGGTATTGAACATTATCGTATCTCCGCTAACCGTATAGTTCACCGGCGTATTGTCCGCAGCCTTAAGCACGGTAAATTGTCCGGCATGAGTGAATGTCTTTTCCTTGACTTTGGCGACATTTCCTTCCAGGGAAGTGATCGCTGCATTCCTCAATACCTTTCCATTCCAGCTTATATCCACTTCAAAATCGCCTCTTGCCTTCAAGCCCTTGACATCTCCTTTGGGCCAAGCCGAAGGTAGAGCCGGTAACAAGTCAATACTTCCTGTATGACTTTGCAGAAGCATCTCTGCGATCCCGGATGTCCCCCCAAAGTTACCATCAATCTGGAATGGCGGGCCAATATTGAATAAATTCGAGTACGTGCTGTCATCAAGCTGTCCTTGGAAAATCTTCTCAGCGTGGTCACCGTCAAGCATACGAGCCCACAGATTCAGTTTATTCGCTCTGCTCCAACCTTCCGCTTCATCTCCACGCTGCGTAAGGGTCACTTTTGCTGCATCAAATAACTGGGGCGTAGTTACCTTGTTAATCAAGTTTCCAGGATATAACCCTACCAGATGAGAGATATGGCGATGCTTATCATTTGGATCGTCGATATCCTGTTTCCATTCCTGTACTTGCCCGTATTTACCAATTTTCGGCATAGATAGCCGACTGCGTTGGTCAATCAATACATTGCGGAAGGCTTCATCTATACCAAGAACATTGCTGGCTTCGATGCAATTCGTATATAATTGCCAAATCAATTCTTGATCATAGGAATCCCCTATGCTTAATGGACCATGCTCCGGTGAAACACCCGGCGTAGATACCAGTGTTCCGTCCGTATCCGTAACGAGCGTTTTTGTCCAAAATTCAGCCGCTTCCTTCATAATGGGATAAAGCTTATTACGTAAGTATGCCGTATCGCCCGTGAACAAATATTTCTCCCAAAGCTGCTGGGAAAGGAATGCGCCAGCGGCTGGTTGCCATCCCCAATCAGCAACATCCCAGCCTGGTGCCGTATAGCCAAAAATACTAGTGAACGTATGAATCGTCCAACCGGAACCAGTTACACCGTGATGCTTCTGGGCTGTGACCCGGCCAGGAGCCCGCAAAGAATCGACAAAATCAACATAAGGAATCGCCGTTTCGCTCAAATTGGTAACTTCAGAAGGCCAGTAATTCATTTCAAGATTGATATTGGTATGGTAGTCGGCTCCCCATGACGGTGTCTTGGAATTATTCCAGACGCCTTGCAAGTTGGCAGGCAGCGATCCCGGACGCGAAGAAGCGATGAGCATATATCGGCCATATTGGAAATACAGAGATTCGAGCGCACTGTTGCGGGTCGTTCTGTAGTTGGCCAGAAGTTGGTCAGTCGGTATCGTGGCTTGCTGGTCATTCAGATTAAGCGATACTCGCTTAAACAGCGACTGATAATCAGCCAAATGGTTCGCCCGCAGCACATCATATGTTTTGGCAGAAGCTGCTGTTAGGTTATCGGTCACAGTTAGGTGTGGATCCGTTCCGACATAATCCGGATAATGATTGGTATAATCCGTAGCTGCAGACATGAGGATCGTAACCGAGCTAGCGCCTGCTACTGTCAACTTTCCATTACCGGCCGTAACCGTTCCGTCATCGCTCTTAACTTGGAACTGCGATTCATACGCCATATTATTATCAGCAAGCTTACCGCTGAGGGTCAGTATATTACCATTAGCCACGATGGAAGGATTCGTCTGCGGGCTTGTAACCCTAACATCAAAGTTCAACTGATTCGGCTGACTGCTGGAAAGCCTCATCGCCATCACTTTATCTGGATAACTCATAAAATATTCGCGTGTATATTCGACCCCATTCTGCTTGTAAGTAACACGTGCGATCCCATCCTCCAGATCAAGTTCGCGTCGATAGTCGCTCACCGTCACGGAAGCAGGAAGCGCAAAATCGAAAAAGATATCGCCGAAATTTTGATAATAGCCAAATTGCGGATAATCGTTTAATGTCCCTGTCAAATATTGCTCGGCAATCGATCTGGCTCCTGCTTGATCGCCACTGGCCAGCTTCTGACGAACATCCTCTAAATGATCGGCCGCACCATCTCTATTGCCGTCCCTTCCGCCTCCGGCAATAGACCGCGGGCCTCCTGTCCAAAGCGTCTTCTCGTTGAACTGGATATGCTCTTGATCTACACCGCCATAAACCATTCCACCCATGTAACCGTTTCCAATCGGTAAAGCTTGTTTCTGCCAATCCGTTGCCGGTTGTCGATACCATAGGGCAAGATTATGAGCTGGGGGCTGTGCAGAACCCGTGTATGTGACCGCAGTTGCCGCATGCGCTATTCCTAGCGGCAATAGAGTCGTAAGACCAGTAAAACCTGAGGAAATACAAGCCGCTACCATAATACTTAATAAAGCTTCCTTCTTGAGAGGCGTCTTCAATAACTTGCGCAAAACAATCACCCTTTCATCTTTTGTTTACTATCGCATTGGTTGCATCCATCGCGCCCTAGCTGTAGGGGAAAATCCAACACTTTTCCACTGGAAATATTTAGAATATTATACAAATAGATTAACGCGTCTACCGAAAAATATTAAGAGAAATTCGTACTATAATAGGCGAAGTTTGTACTTACTTTTGTGGAGGGGCTGCCTCAAGCAAAGATTGCTTGTGAGTTAGCCCCATTTGTTTCCCTCTTACTCTAATATTTTGTGAGCCACAAACGCCAAATCAAGAATATCTATTGTACCGCTTTTATTCATATCCAGATATTTAATGCGATCCCAGTCCGGACTGGAGCTATCCTTGCCATAGTTAGCTGCAACAATGGACAGGTCGCCGATGCTGATTTTGCCATCATTGTTGGTGTCTCCAGGATTTCTGACCTCAACCTCAACTTTGACATTCATGGAAGATAAGGCAGCATTCATTTCAGTACCTGATTCATTACTTACTAAGGCCTTACTCACGCGTATTGTTCCTTCACTCGTTATCTCAACATCTTTGGCTCTAAAAGTTAGCTGAGCTACATTAGCAGTTCCGGTAATGGCATGATCTGCGCCTAAACTTGCTAATAACAGGCGAAGTTTGCCGGGTGTCTGCTCAACTACATCATTCATAATATCAACGCCTGAAATCAGAGATTGTTCGGACCCTGCTACAAAAGTCAAGATGGATGGGTCATACTCGATCGTAATATCTTGTGCATAAATATTTCCGGTTACGCCAGTGAGGCCATACTTAGCAGTCACTGTCTGTCCTGCCTTGACAACGCCATCTCCTGTTAAAGTTACTGTCAGCTGTGCCGGATCAGGTGCTTTCGTAATCATGACTCCGGCAGTCACCTGCTTGCCTCCATACGTGGCCGTAACGACGGTTTCACCTTGTGATAAACCTGTGATTGTACCGTTCACAATCGTTGCGAATGCGGTATTGCCGATTTCGAACAGGGACGCTGTTGTCACGTCTTGATGGCTGCCGTCCGAATATTGCGCGGTCACTTTCACCACAGCGGATTGTCCTTGTTTCATTTCATAGCTCGCTGCGTCAAACGCGATCATTTGCAGCGTCGGCTGAGCGACTTCATTCTTCTTAAACACGTTCAGCTCGGCTGCAGAAGCGAAGCCGTTAACACCTTCCGTCGCTTCTAGCTTGATGTAAGCGGCACCAACAGGTGCGAAATTCACTTCTTTTACCAAGTTGTCTTTCAGCCACTTACCACTAGCAACTTTAGTATACTGAACGCCGTCTTGGCTGACGTATACGTTGTATGCAGTGATCGTTCCGTTACCGCCATTCGAACGAGGCAAGTAGTGCAGCTTGCTGACTGGGTACGTACCGCCCAAATTCAATACAATCGATTGCGGAAGTACATCGGTTTTGTCCCATTTGATATGCCACAATGTGTTCACATCGCCATCGAGCGCATTGCCAGGGTCATCTCCAGGTTGGAAGCTTGAAGCCGTTGCCGTCATTTGGCTTTGCGGGATTTCCGCCAAACCGGTTTGCCCCATTACGGTGACATTCGCTGTTGCATTGAATCCGCCATCCACCGTAGTGACGGTAATCCTCGCTGTACCTGCTCCTTTCGGAAAGACAGTGCCATTCTCATCCACCATCGCAACGCCCAGATCGCTGCTGCTCCACGTAACCGATCTGTTCGGCGCATTGAGAGGCGCTACCGTTGCCTTTAAGGTAACAGGCGCATCCAGTACATTTAAATTCAATGCCGCTTGATTCAGCGTTACGCCAGTAGTCCCGGGATCTAAACGAGTACCGAACACTTGGAACTCATATAGCGAGTAGCCCCAACTTGTTGCACGCTGTGTACCATACATTCGAATATAGCGTCCGGTGCCCGATAAGCCGGTCAGATCATCTTGTTGTCCATCGCCATTCGTCATTGAATATATCGTTGTCCAACTCGTCGCATCATTGGAAACCTGAATTAGGTATGCTTTGCCATAAGCCGCTTCCCAATTTAGCATGACCCGTTGAATCGAGTACTGGGCGCCTAGATCGATCTGAATCCATTGCGGGTCGCTATATGCGCTAGCCCATCGCGTCGAGGCGATATCGCCATCAACCGCACTGCTTGCAGGCCGCCCGCTCGATTCTAATGAGGATGCCGTCGCTGTTTTGCCAAGCGCTATATCACCAGATCCCACGAAGCCGGAAGGGCCCGTGTAGCCTGGGGCATTACCCATCGCCATGATGATAGGCTGGAATCCGGCATACGAAGAGACGATCTTAGGAGAGCCCCAATTTTTCTGAGAAAGCACACGAAGTGAATTTTGTATACCTAACTGTACCTGATCTTCTGTTTCCGCATTCGGAAGATCGGACCAGACATGCAATTTGGCGCCCAAATTGTTCGGATTTAGTGCGGCAATGTTACCGCCAGAAAACATATTGGGTTCAAACGTTTCATACATGCTCGTATTATTCGGTTTCCAACTTTTTCCTAGCACGTAGTATAAGTAATCGCTATTAGAGTTAATCACGCTTCTACCTTGATTAATTGCCCCTTGGGCATTGCCGCCCAACCAAAAATCGATTTGGAAATCCCTATCCATCGTCAACGCTTTTCCCGTCGTTAGCCCATCGTTCCAGATACGCATCGTTTTGCCTGAAGATTTGACGATTTGGTTAGCCCAATTGATCAAACCGATAAACACATCCTGAGCTACCGCATTCGCGCCATAGCGATTCGTTGCATATGCCTGAATTTGCGGATAAGGCGTATAGTCACCTACATATTCATCTGCGCCGATATGGAAATATGGGCCTGGAAATAATGGCAAATATTCCTGAAGCAAATCCTGAATGAGTGTGTATGCGGAAGGATTCGAAATATCTATATAGCCAGTCGCTTTCGCACCTGTGCTGCTAGTCAAAGTCAACTCGGGATGCGCGGTCAATATTTGCCCCATATGGCCAGGCATATCAATTTCCGGAACGATCATCACATGATATTGGCTGGCGAAGTTGATAATGTCCTTCATTTCAGCCTTTGTAATATAGTTAGCCGATACGATCTCAGGGTGACTAGTACTTTCGATACGATACCCTTCATTGTCGGACAAATGAAGATGCAACACATTGTATTTGAGGTATGCCAACTCGCGAATCTGATTTTTGATCCAGCCTACAGTAAAATATTTACGGCCCGTATCGACCATCAACGCGCGTTGTGGATAATTTGGCCAGTCGCGAGCCGTTCCTGCGCCGATCGTATAGTTCATCTTGAGCAGTTGCAAAATGGTTCGAGTCCCTGCAAACGCCCCCGCATCCGTTCGGGCGCTAATTACGAGGCGGTCCGACGCGGAAAATTGATAACCTTCATTTCCTAGAGCAGTATCTGTAGAGCCAAGTGTCAAGAATATATCCCCAGCACTACTGCTCACCGCATTTACGACCGGAATCGTCCAGCCAGAAAGCTGCTGAAGATCGTTGGCGAATGTTGAAGCCGTTCCTGCAAGCTGAGAATTATATGCACTATCAACAACAATCCGACGACTTGAATTGAATGTGAAACTACCCATACCGCCATCCGTCCACTCTTGAAGGGCAGGTATTGTATTAGGACGATTTGCGGCATAAGCAGAAGAAGGAGGGGCAAATAAACCTATCATAACGAAACTAAACAGAATCAATGCGGTCAGAACACAAGGTATAAACTTATTGCGTTGTTTCAAAGATTCGCACATTCGTTGATTCCTCCTAATTAAAGTGTAGGGAATGAATGTCCACCAATAAACCACGACTGTATGAAGAAAGGGAATGTACGCAACGTTACACTCCCCCCATTCTCCTTACCTTTACTGAATTATTTTGTTAGCGATAGCTGCGAGGTCGACAATATCAATAATGTTGTCATTGTTCATATCTGCGCGTTTAATCTGATTCCAATTCGGACTCGAAGAAGTGATACCATAGTTCGCCGCTACAACGCCCAGATCACCGATACTCACTTTGCCGTCGTTGTTCACATCACCAGGGATGCCAACTGGTACCGGCGTTACTTGGATGCTGATCGACGAGGCGTCCGCTTTCGTCTCGGTTCCATTGCCATCGCCGAGTGTTGCATCCGCTACCGAGATCGTCCCCGATGCCGCTTGCGTCACGTTCTTCGCCTTGAAGACGATTTCAGCGAATTCTGCCGTTCCTGTAACAGCATTACCAGCGCCTTGACTTGCAATGATAAGGCGCAGCGTGCCTGCTTGATCCTTAGACTCGACCATGCTTATGCCGTCTTTCGTAGACTTCGCCGAGACGAATTCCATGACGTTCGCATCATAGTTTAGCTTGATGTCCTGACCGTAAACGCTCTGTGTCACGTTTTTCAATCCGAAACGAAGGGTGAATTCGCTGCCTGCGAGAACGGAGTTCGCACCGCTGATCGTAGTTCCAGGAGCCAGTGGAACGACAGATTCTACGGTTACTTTACTTACTGCCGTAAAATTCCCTTCTGCCGTTGTGACGGTAATGTCTGCGCTGCCTGCTTTGATAGCCGTTACAACCGCTTTGCCGTTTCCGCTATCTACCACTTTAGCAACGGTTTCGTCGCTGCTCGACCAAGTTGCGTTCTTATTCGTCGCATTATTCGGCTGTACTGTGGCGACAAGTTCCGCAATCTCGCCTGCTTTCAAGGCAAGCGTCGTCTTATCAAGCTGAACGCCAGATACAGACACTATCGTATTTGCCTGATACACTTCGAACTCGTATAACGAGTAGCCATAAGTACTCGACCGTTGAACACCCTGCATTTTCACATAACGGGCACTCTCTGTAGGGAAATTGATGACTGACGTTCCGCCGAGCCCCGCACTCGTCGTGTAGACATCCTTCCACGTTTGCGCATCATTTGAAACCTGGATTTTATACCCTTTGGCGTATGCAGCTTCCCATTTCAAGATCACCTTGTTGATGTCATAGTTTTTGCCGAGATCCACATAAATCCATTCGTTATCAGTGTAATTGGATGCCCAGCGAGAGCTTGACGACTCAACTTCGTCAAACGCCAGGTTTGCCGATAAATAAGAGACTTCTGTCGAAGAAGCCACTGCCGGCTGGCGTGCAGCTATGTTAATCGTCCACTGAGGAGAACCTGCGGCAACCGCGATTTCTTTGTCGGACAGCACCCGGTCTACAATCCTCAAATCATCCAATGCGCCTTTGAACGCCTGCGTTGCACTGCCCACAACAGCTGCTGGGAGCATCGTCGTATCCGTAAGTTTATCTTTCAACTCACCGTCTATATACAACGACGTTCCCTTTAAATCTCCTTTTAATGCGACATGCACCCAACGTCCTGTCGGAATCGCCGAATTGAAGCTGTAGTCAAAGCCTTCCCGAGAGAAGCCAACTTTGCCCGTTTCCTTTTGCTTCAATTTGATTGCACCGTCTGCGGATTCAAGCAGAATCGCTTCCGGCTGCGAGTTGTCGGTCATATTGACCCACGCCGATACCGTCCATGGAAACCCTTTCGTTATCAAGCCGCTTGTTATGCGGTCGCTTGGATTACTAAATACAACAGCCTTGCCTGTCTTGCCGTTCGCCCATTTAACTCCGCTCAAAGTACCGTTATAAGCGTTGCCGGAAGTATCACCAGCCGTTAGGCCGCTGCCTTCGTCAAACGGATAGCTGAGCACCTTTTCGGTTTGCGTTGTGACTTTATGAAGCAAATTCGTATTAGGCGCTTCGCCGATCACACTGCTAATCTGACGGAATTGGGTGTAAGTCGTGTCACTTGACTGGCCCCTCCACATTTTCTCCGCTAACGTCGGCAGCGCGTCTTTCACACGATCATGCACATCTGGGGCGCTAACTTTTTTACCTAACAAATCGTTCCATACTGCGAACATGCCGCCTAGCAATTTCGGATTGTCCGCGCTTAATTTCAAAGTACTACTGAAATAAGTAGGTTCCCAGTTTCCATACAGCCACTGGGTGTTCAAATAGTCGTAGTAATACCCCGCTTTCGGTACGATATACAGCAAGCCGTCCGTCGTGTTAATTATTTTATGGCCTGCGTTCACCGCATCAATCGGATTTTGCCAGCTGTTGTTCCAACCGTTCAGCGTAATATCGCTGTCCACCGGCGTCGTGCCCGGGAAGAACGACAAGCTGCCCCACGCTCTTGCGGTCTTGCCTTTGCTTTTGAAAAGGGCATTCAACGTGTTTAAATACTGGCGGTATGCCTCAACCGTGCTTTTATCATTCCGGTCAAACTCATCCGCACCGATATGGATTTCCTTCGCATCAAACCAATTGCCGTCCAAATATTCGCTCCAGACGTCTTTGACGAACTCAACCGCTTCCGGGCGGGTAATGTCCAGATGGTCAAGCGGCAAGTTGTCTTTCACCAAGTCGGGTCTGACTTTCGTAAAGGCTAGAGCATGACTCGGCGTGTCAAGCTCTGGCGTGATCGTCAAGCCCCGGTCTTTGGCCAGATCCTGCAGCTCGCGGAATTCCTGCTTCGTGTAGTGTCCGTCTTTGGCCGTGAGTTCAGGGTACTTGGTACTTTCCAACCGGAACGCCGAGTATTTGTTCCATTGTCCCTGCCTGTCGCCTGTAGCAAATTCGTTATCGCTCAAATGAAGTTGAAAGTCATTCATTTTGTAGTACGACATGAATTTCACGTAGTCTTTCAAAAAATCCATCGTAAAAAACTTACGGCCCACATCAAGCATGAACCCGCGATCTTTATACTTCGGAAAATCTTTGGCCTTTCCTTTGACAAGGCTAGCCTTAGCCGTGTCCTGCTGCAAGATTTGCAGCGCCGTTCTGGTTCCGTAGAACACGCCGGTGATCGTGTTGGCATGGATGTTGACAACATCGCCAACTTCGAAAAAATAACCCTCTTCGCCAATCGAAGTGTCTTTTTGCTGGTCCAAGGTAAGGAAGAAATCGCCAGGAACCGGAGAATTTGCTTGCACGATAGAAACATCGCGACCTGTAATTGCCTTCAAGTCTTCTTTAAAAACAGATGCGGTTCTCGCTAAATCGCTTGAAGGCGGAATGACAATCCGTGATTGGCTTCCTAATGTAAAAGTGCCCGTATCCCCTGTCCATTCCTGTAAACTTGGAATGACTTTCGGTTTCGAATTCGTGCTTGTTTCGGCAGCAAGGGCCGGCTGGAACGGCAGAGAAACCAATAGCAAAGTGGCCAAACAGATACCGCTGATCATTTTTCTCATTTCTTTCACCTCATTGATTTGGTGTAAGTCAGAATACAAAGGTTTCATAATGATACAAATTGTATCATTATGAACAGACGTGTGTTCTTCTCTTCCGTTTATAAATCCTGATCAGGTCGCTGACCTTAAGTATAGAATGTGTATATCGCACAGATGCTGATATACACATTCTATCTGTCTTCTGTTTCTCTATCGCTTGTGACTACGTGTATGCACGTTGTGTTATTCGAGAATTTTTGTTGCTACTGCTGCAAGGTCACTAATGTCTACTTTGTTATCATGGTTAACATCCGCTTTGTTATACTGATTCCAATTTGGGTCTGCAGAAGTTTTTCCATAAGCCGAAGCTACAATAGCTAAGTCGCCAATAGATATTTTGCCATCTTCGTTAATGTCGCCAGGAATAGAGTTGTCCACAACAGTAATTTGTACGCTGTTGGAACTACCGGACACTACTGTTTCCACACCTTCGCCGTTAGCAATCTTAATGTTAGACAACGTGAATACTGCTGCCTGCGGCTGAGAGATTAATTTGGCTTTCCAGTGCAGTTTCAGCAGATCTCCGCTCGCATTGGAGGCATTTACGCTCGTGCTTGCCAGAATAAGCCGGATTTGATCTGGCTTTTCCGTTTTATTAACAATGACTAATCCCTCTTTAAGCGATTCTGCTGAAACATATTCCAACAGATCCGAATTATAAGCAAAGGTTAAGTCCTGTGCATATACATTTTGCACGTTATTCAGCCCGTATTGAACGGTAAAAGCAGCTCCCGCAGCGATAGAATCGCTTCCGGTTAAGGTGCTTTCGACCTGGGTTGAGGCGATCTTTGTTACCGTAACATCAACAGACGCCTGCTTGCCTCTAAATTCAGTCATAATTGTTGTATGACCCGAACTAAGCGCATGAATGGTACCCGTGGCGTCAATGGAAGCAACCTCCGGACTGCTGCTATTGTACATTACGACATCGGTAATTGGCGTGACATCGCCATTGCCGTATTTCGCATATACAATCGCTTGGACCGTATCGCCAACCTTCAACTCGTTCGGTATATGAGTCAATTCGATCGTTTGAAGAGGATTCTGCGGCTTAGGCGCAGGTACGTTATAAACCGCAAACTCCCTAATAGAAGGGCCGCCCGTTGCACTCGTAATGTTAAGCCTAACTTTACTTGCAGTCACTAGAGCAAAGGAATCAATCTCAGTAAATAAAGGCTTTTTATCGGAAGTATAGGCATCAACCCAATTAGTACCGTCCCAGTATTGAATTTTATACCCTGTTATGGCATTACCAAAATTCTTGTCTTCTTTAAAAACGATTTGATTGAATGTGGTTTTAGATCCAAAATCCACTTCCAAAGTCGCACTGCTTGTTCCTCCATTTGTCGCCCACCTTGTTTGTGTAGAGCCATCCACCGCTTTCGAAGGGCTAAATCTCGGATCATTCTGCCAATAATTACTAGCCGTTACTGTTTTATTTAATGCTAGATTCGTTGGCGGCTTAATATTTTGATAGCTGGTTTCAATACCAGCATTATTCATGATCGTTTGGGCTGCAGCTGGCCAGTTTCCATTTGTAACAAATGTTGTATTTGTTATCGTATTTGTACTATCACCTCTATCTTGTACAGCAGTAGTATCGCTAAAGTTGTCTTTCACCGTATTGTATTTGGAATACTGATCACAGCAAGATTGTATCAACAGATAAGTAGGCGTACTGTGAACGACGTTTGCTTCATAAGTAAAATATTTTGTTCCACCATCTAAATACATGGCAGCAAAATTTTGTCCATTGTCATGTAAATAATTATTTTTGACAATAGACCCATTTCCAATGCCAGAACCTTGCGCCCCATGTGTATAGACATTCCCACCATCGACAGTTTCTCTTCCTGATTCGTATGCTGTCGTATTCATAACATTGTAAACTAAATTATTCGTAATCTCATTCTGTTTAGCAATTGAATCCGTTGTGTAGCCTCCGGCTCCACCCGCGTCCGCTTTTGACCATCCCCACCCCATTGAAATTCCACTATAAGCCGTATTCGCAACTTCATTGTGATCAATTTTTGTTGTCTGCGTATAACCCACAAATATGCCTAGACCATCCCAGAATTCAGTTCCAGTGTCACTAATATAGTTGTTTTTTATTGTATGTCCTAAATTAATATATCGATTATCCGTTGGGTGATGATCCTTTACCGTAACATCACCAATTTGAAGGCCATTACCCGAAATATCTGAAAAGCTATTTCCAATAATGTTATTATTCTGGCTTCCAACCTCGAAGCCGACACCTGCTCCCCCAAGATGTTGAAATACATTACGTTCCAATCGGACATTTTTCGCAGTTACAAAAGAGATGTTAGCCGGCGTTTTTGTAAAATCAGATCCCGTTAAATCTACCGTTGTTTTATTACCCGTATAAGTAAATCCAGCTTGCATTCCGGCATAGCCCTCGTTCGTACTCGGACGCATCCATGTCGCATAGGAGAAAGTTAATCCATAAAATTGAATATTGTGGATCGGATTATCCAATGTTCCTGTTACAGCAACTAAAGTTTCTACTGTTGGTGCAATAACCTCCGAATTGTTGATTGGTTCACCGTTCCTCGGAATATAATACAGATATCCTGCTGCGTGGTCCAAATACCATTCTCCAGGAGTATCGAGTAGCTCATAAGCGTTCTCAATATAAGATGGAACATTGTTCATGACCGGTGACCATCCAGATCCCGCAGCGCCAGTGATATTGGCATTTTTAAAACAAGGCTGTTTCATCGTAACACTCCTGCCTGAAATCGTAGAAATATCACAACGTGAGTGTCTCCAACTTGACGTATCTACAACTTCAATATCCGAAATATTTCTCCAACTCGCCATATTGGCATAGGTTCCTGAAGACGGCAATGTATATCCAGTTGCGGTTTTGACAAATCCCGAAGGGAGCACATCGCCCCTTGCTCTTGTTGCCCGTTGACCATTGACATATAATTGACGCGTCTCTAGCGCAGTGCCCACATTAACACGATAAATATTTTTAGTGCTCTCAAATAACGCCCAGCCTGTAAGCCCAGTTCCACCGCTGATGACTGGCTTGGCACCATTGTCTGCTTTATAAATGATGTTAAAACCATTCGTGCCTGAGTCGTGTGTAGTCGTGTTTTCAGTTAAAGTAAAAGACGATGTTAAATTGTACGTTCCGTCCAGTAGAATAACCTCGATGTCTCCTGTCATATTGGAACTTACAGTGCGGACCTTATCTCGTGCACCTGTTAACGAACATGGAGAAGCAAACGTACAACTATTTCCGCTTCCTGTAGGTGATGCATAAAACGAATTTTGGGATGCGGCATGTGATACGTTCGGCTGAATAAGAACGCTTACAATTAGAGTAAGACATAAAGAAAGAACCCGACTAGACAGTCTAGCCTTACTTGATATAACACTTTCCAAGAGCATCTGTAATACCTCCTGCTTTACATGATTTTCAATGAGAAACAAATGTTTGTTACTTTTACTAACTTAATGGTAAAGAGTCTTTGCCACTGCACTAGAAACAGAACCAACACTCACCTCCCCTCACTTAGATCGCTTTACGAGAGAATTTCATTAAAAAAGTGCCAGTGTGTTCATCGATAAGATAAAACATCCTGGCACTTTTACGAAGAGCATTTTTCAATTATTTTTACTTTTTCTCCAAATACTTTGTCTCTAAGCTAGCTTTAAGATCATTAGTTACTTTCATAATATCGTTTTGGAACGTCTCTACATTGTCTTTCGTCACGACAACAATACCGCCGTCGACCGCGTATGCATCTTTTTTGGGTGACCATCCGTCAGCCATTTCTTTGAGCAACAGCATAGACAAGTAACCTGCACCGAATGAATTCTGTGCAATGGTTGCATCCATCGCGCCCTCTTTGATGGCTTTAACCACAATCGGATCCGTGTCAATTCCAATAGAATGGATAGTACGTTTGCCGCCTTTACCTTTGTAATCCGCCATAACCTGGGCAATTGCAACCGTAGGGGTAAATCCAGTAGCAATAATACCGTCTACTTTATCGATATTGGCAGCAATAGCGCTGTCAACCTTCTGAACGGCTTCTTCTGTACTTTTCATGCCGGATATCTCTTGAATAATTTTTACATCAGGGTGTTTCTTTACAACTTCTTCTATACCCTGTTTCCGTAAAATCGTATTCGAGTCTTCCAACACTTCAAGCACGTTAATAATGTTCCCTTTGCCGCCCATCAAAGTGATCAGTTTTTCTGTAGCGACCATTGCTGCCGCTTTCGCGTCTGTTCCAACAAAGAATGATGCTGTCGTAGGTTGAACTGTAGATGCACCGAAGTTGACAAACTTCACGCCGCGTTTTGTTAATTCTTCAAACAATCCGTTTGCTCCACTACCGTCGGATGGATAAATGGAGAAATATTTGATGCCTTTGGCTGCTAAAGCTTGCACATTGTCGGTTTCACTTGGCTGCTTCCAGTCGGGTCCGATTTGTTTCTCGACCTTAATGCCGTAATCTTTCTCAAAAGCTTCAACGCCTTTTTTCACTTCTTCAAAATACGGATGAGGAGCGGACGCATACCAACCTAATTTGTAATCTGCTTTCTTTGCAGCCGCCTCTGTTGCAGCCGCTTTCGTTGTTGATGCTGCATTATCTACAGTCTTAGATGTACTGCAACCAGCTAGAATTGTACCAGTAAGTGATAAAACCATAAGTGAAACAAGACCCTTTTTCATTTTGTTTTTCCCCCTTCGACTATTGAAACCCTTTTCATTTATATGTAAATTGGAAGTGAACTTGCCAACTCCCATATCAACATCATGCATATGTTAAGCTAAAAATTGACCAATCCTGCCGCTTAACTCCTCATACGAATAAGGCCTATCATTAATATCATTCAATTCACCTACGATTTGAAACTCTCTAAATACCAGTATTCTTCTTGCAAGTGTACACAATTCAGGCAAGTCAGATGAAATGACGATAATCGATTTCTTCTCAACCTTCGCTAAATTCCATATCAACTCATGGATATATTCCTTGGCTCCAACATCTACGCCAACGGATGGCTCATCGATAATTAATATATCGCAGCCTGCGGCAAGCCATTTCGCAATACTTACTTTCTGCTGATTGCCTCCACTCAGGCCACCAACAATATCGTCTGAACCGGTCACTTTGATATTAAGTACTTTTATCATCTGCTGTGCTACGGATTCTTCCGTTTTCAAATTAATTTTTCGGATCATCGGTTGAACAATATTACTCCAGATCGTTATACCAATATTTGTTCGGACGCTTTCCTCCAGGATTAGTCCCTCTTCCTTTCGGTTCTCGGATACATATCCCAAACGATACTTGTATAAACTATCCGCCATGCTTTTAATGGATGCCTTCTTGCCGTTAATGAACACCTCGCCAGCGTCCATCTTATCTTCACCGATCAGAATCTTCGCTAATTCTGTTCTTCCAGATCCTACAAGACCATAGAAGCCCAATATCTCACCCTCGTGTAAATCGAGATTGATATTGTTGAATCGCCCTGCTTGCGTTACATTCTTCACCTCAAGAACTTTATTGCTCTGATTAATATCGAGCTGCCCCAAATAATGATCTTTGGTTTCTCGACCAATCATCATTTTCACAATATCTTGTTTGGTTAAATCTCTACGATCCTTAGTACCCACATACTTTCCATCACGTAAGACAGATACTTTATCGCTGAGCGATAAAACTTCCTCAAGTTTATGTGATACGAATATCAGCACAACACCTTGTTGCCTTAACTTCGTCACAAGTGTAAATAGTTTTAAGGCTTCATGCTTCGTTAATGAGGAAGTTGGTTCATCGAGCAGCAAAACCTTTGCATTGGAAGATATCGCTTTGGCGATTTGAACGAGTTGTTTCTGGGCTGCACTCAAACCGGAGATAATGGTTGTTGGATCCATATCCAAACCGACCATCTTTAAATATTTGGCTGCTTCCGCATTAATCTGTTTCCAATTGACAATCCCTGCATGTGCAAATTTACTAATTTTATCTATAAAAATGTTTTCCGCTATACTGTATTGGGGAATCACTTGTATTTCTTGGTTAACAATACTTATTTCGTTTTCTAAAGCATCACGAAAACTTGTAAATTGTACTTTCTTGCCGTTTAAGAAAACCTCGCCTTCGTCAGGCTGATATAACCCACAGATAATTTTGATAAGCGTACTTTTCCCTGCTCCATTCTCCCCTAATAGCGCGTGAACTTCACCGGGATTGAACGTAATCGAAACATTGTCGAGTGCCTTAACACCTGGAAAATGTTTACTAACACCCCTTAATTCCAGCATGTAAACCCTCCTCACTTATCACTTTCGTAGTGAACTATATTTGTGTCGTAAACTTTCTGCCATAACCGCAAGCATGATAATAGCCCCAAGGAAGGTTTGTTCATAATAGACATTGGCACCAAGCATAATTAAGCCATTATTAATCAGCGCGATCATTAACGAACTTGCAAATAGACCTATTGCGCTTATGGCACCACCATTTAGAGCAGTCCCGCCGATAACAGCCACAGCGAATGAGATAATCATCCAATCCGTTCCAGTTGCCGGTGTAGCCGACCCCATTCTTGAGATCCATAACACGCCAGCTAGAGCAGCAAATACACCTGACAACACATTGCCTAACACAATAATTTTATCTGTTTTAATTCCGGAATAGCGTGCAGCTACTAAATTCCCGCCAGTTGCAAGAATTTGCCTGCCAATTACGGTGTACTTAAATACATACCACAACACGATTAATGTCACGATCATAAGCCAGAATAGATAAGGCAATCCAAGAAAGCCTTCCCTGCCTATAAAAGTAAACCCCTTCGAAATTTTCGTGTATGGATATCCTTTAGATATACCAAAAACAAGACCCGTATAAATGAATGAAGTCGCCAACGTGACTACAAAGGAATTTAACTTCAATCGAACAATTACAAAACCATTGATAAATCCAGCTACAGCTCCAACGATTAACGCTAACAGGACAGCTACCCAACCAGGTAATCCCAACGTATGCATCGCATAACCTGCAGTAACGACGGAAAGTCCTCCAATAGCTCCCAAAGATAAGTTCATACCACCAATGACCAGTACGATGGCTTGACCTAATGCAACGAATAAAAACAAAGAGGACGTTCTAAAGACGTTAAACAAGTTATAAGAAGATAAAAAACTGGAAGATCCAAGCGAAAATACGATAAATAGAATTAATGTTGCCACGATCACACTTGTATCACTTCGTTTAAAAATGGATAATAATACCCCTTTTTTTGGATAACTTGATTTGGTGTCATCTCCAATGATTACGTTTGCATTGCTTTTCATCCGTATTCCCTCCAGTTGTTCTTTCGCTGCACCATCAAATAATTCGATATACCCAACCATGTTTCATGTACGATATATAAATAGAATATCGCGTCTACGGATAATTAGTAATAGAAATTCGTACTGTAATAGTCTAACATTGTACTGACTTTTGTGGAGGGGGCTGCTTCAAGCAAATATTGCTTGTGAGTCAGCCCCATTTGTTTTACCAAAGAACGTTTTCTTTTTATTTTACGAAATTGAAAAGAGGCTGCCCCTCGCCATTTTCATGGCTTTGGGACAACCTCTTCCCTATCTACTGTCTATTATTGCAGGATCAAAATGGCGACTCCCGCTAAATCAATAATATCGATCTTGCCGTCATGATTGAAGTCGGCAAATTTAGCCTTATTCCAATCCTCGCTGGCCGACGTCTTTCCATAATTCGCGGCTACAATTGCCAAGTCTCCAATACTTACATGACCATCACCATTCAGATCTCCTGGAACGAAGGTGATAATCAGTTGATTAAAGGCTTGCAATGCCTGGTTTAACGTATTAGCTGCGTTATCGATCTGCTGCTGGGTAGCCGCAGGATCCGAGTTGGTTGTTTTAGCTGCGTTAATAGCAGACAACAACACCGCTTTGGAACCTGCCGGATATTGACCGGCTAGAGAACCCTCTACCGCTGTATCGTATTTGGACTGCGCTGTGTCAATGACCGCTTGTAAAGATGTACGATCAACAGGGGTAACCGATACCAATAATGAAGTCAATGCGGCTCCTGTCTCTTGACCCAAGGCATTGGAAAGGGCAGCACCGGTCAGGTTCAAGTTGACTTGCGCCACCTGTGTGAGCGACTTCGCTTTCCAATTGATCTTGAATACATCTCCACTTGTCGTTAACGCTCCCATTGCCCCTTGAGCCGCTGCTATAATTCGAATTTGTCCTGCCACGTCAGTCTTGATCTCAAGGTCTGCGAATCCGGGCTTCAACGGTTCCACCGAGACAAAATCAATGCCATTTGTTCCAAAGTTTAACGTGATATCCGCTGCATAAACCGAGGAATTAACTCTGTTTGCCAGATTGCCAAAGCCTACATTCGTGCTGAATAATGCTCCACCCTGAACCGAGGCTGGACCCGTTAGCGTTGCAAAAGGCAACGTTGGCACAGGCGGTGTTTGTCCATTTATCGCTATCGTCGCGGAACCTTGTACACCGCTGCCGTCCGCAGCTGTTGCAACCACTTTCACTGTCCCATCTTTGACAGCCGTAACTAATCCAGTGGCATCAATCGTCGCTTTATCCGTTGCCGTGACACCATCAACCTCGTAGACGCTCCATGTTACACTGCTGTTTGTTGCATTGGCAGGCAGAACAGCAGCCTGCATTTGCAGTGTGTCATTCTTGCTAGTGATGGCATTCACACCATTTGCACCGCTTACAGAGATCCATGCAACAGCATTCATCACTTGCTGCACTTGAGCTCGAGTCAACGCACCACTGTATACGCGGACATCGTCCAGCAATCCATTGTAAGGTTCAGAATTGTTTTCTGCGGCTCCTAACTCAAATAGTTTCGATGACTGTTTAAGCGCTCCGGTGTTGGTTGTGTCTTGGGCTACTAAATTACCGTCGATATAGATCTTCATACCTGTTACATTATCGTAGGAAGCTGCATAATGATGCCAGTTGTTATCGTAGTAGCCAGGTTTCCATGTAAACGTAAGCGGAACATAACTTGATGAAGTGTTTGGCCAAAATACAGCACGGCCATTACCTGCGGCATCAAGCTGCAATCCAGTGAAACGTCCATCATGACGAATTAGGTCAGCTTTTGTACCGGATGAGGCCTGAGAAGTTTTGAACCAGAACATTTGGGTCTCACCGCTCGCCGCCGTTGAATTCAAAGTAGACGAATTGCTGAACTCGACCCGTTGAGTGTTTGTAGCAGTACCATTAAATGAAAGCGCTCCACCGAACTTGCCCGTGGTCCAAGTCGGGCTGTTGGCTGTCATCGTTCCTGTGTTGCCGTTTCCAGTTAAATCAGTTACGGTTGTACCAGAACCTTCGTCGAGCTTCCACCAGGCGGCAAGTGCCACTAAAGGCGTTGTTTGCCCGCTTATCGTTATTGTAAAACTAAGATTTTTTGGTTGCTCAACAAGTCCTGCTTGATCGGTTGAACGAACCATAACCATGTACTGGCCATTCTCTACGAAAGTAACAGGCGCTGTATACGCCACCCATGTATTCCCGTTATCCAGACTGTACTCCGTCTTCTTCACACCAGACAGATTATCATAGACACTTGCTGTAACCGTGGCAGGAGTGATGTATTCGCCATTTGGTCCGTTCGGCCCGGCTGGTGACAGAGTCACTGTTGAGACTGGCGCTGTTTTGTCGATTTTAACCGTTGCCGTCTTTTGGGCTTCTGTGGTACCCGCGTCCTCTACGCTCCAATATTTAATTGTATGAACGCCTTCCGTTGTCAGCACGATCGAAGTTCCAGTTTGCTGGGCTCCACCGTCTACGATGTAATTTGTCGTCACAACGCCAGATCCGCCACCCGTTGCGGTTAGGTTTACCGTGGTGTTTTGATTGACCCAGCCACTTGGCGCATTGTCCGTTGTCGTTAATCCTGTAGATGTACCGAGACCGCTTCGATACACGTTAATTTCTGCTGCTGATGCAAATCCGCCTGCTCCGCTAGTTGCCTCCAACTTCACATAAGCTGCGTTTACGGGTGTAAATGTAGCGATTTTGAGAGCTGAACTGTTTGCCCAGCTTCCGCTCGTTACTTTCGTGTAATTCACGCCATCTGTGCTCGTATACACGTTATAACCCGTAATGATTCCATTCGAACCACCTGCTTGCCTTGGCAAGTAATTGACTTGACTAACTTTATAGCTGCCTCCTAAATTTAGCGTGATCGACTGTGGCAATGGATTAGATAAATCCCATTTCGTATGCCATATGGTGGACGTGTTATCGTCAATAGCATTTGGCGCTGCATCACTGGCTTGAGCGCTCGTTGCGGTTGCCGACATTTGCGAATGTGGAATTAACACCGGCAAGTCAAAGTAAACATTGAATTCCGCTGCCGATGCAAATCCGCCGACCCCCGCTGTTGCCTCAAGCTTCACATAGGAAGCATTTGTAGGCGGAATCGTAACGTCTTTCTCTGTCGCATCATTCGCCCAGTTTCCGGTTGAAACTTTCGTAAAGTTAACGCCATCATTACTTACATAAACATTGTAAGCCGTAATTCTGCCGTTGCTTTGTCCATCCTGTCTTGGCAAATACTTCAGATTCGTCACA
>NZ_JCAUAQ010000008.1:0-185075 GCF_059692035.1 Paenibacillus sp. J22P143 | reverse complement strand
AATGCCGCCGAAGTGGCACGATTGCCCTGCGTAAGGCCCAAAAGGGGCCTTACGACCGCCGTAAGTCGGCGGCTGTCCGCCCGTAACGCCCAAAAAGGGCGTTACAGTGCCGGCAATGCCGCCGAAGTGGCGTGATTGCCCCGCATAAGGCCCAAAAGGGGCCTTAAGACCGTCATAAGTCGGCAGCTGTCCGCCCGTAACGCCCAAAAAGGGCGTTACAGTGCCAGCAATGCCGCCGAAGTGGCACGATTGCCCTGCGTAAGGCCCAAAAGGGGCCTTACGACCGCCGTAAGTCGGCGGCTGTCCGCCCGTAACGCCCAAAAAGGGCGTTACAGTGCCAGCAATGCCGCCGAAGTGGCACGATTGCCCTGCGTAAGGCCCAAAAGGGGCCTAACGACCGCCGTAAGTCGGCAGCTGTCCGTCTGTAACGCCCAAAAAGGGCGTTACAGCCAGAGCATCAACGCGCACTGCTCTGCGAGCGACCAAGCTGCAAACAATTCAATCGAAATGGGAGTGAGAAGCATGGATGTGAAAGAAGCGATTCGTCAGCGACGCAGTATTGGGAAACTCAAGCAGGACCCTATCGAACACGCGCTGATTGAAGAGATATTGGAAGCTGCTGTCTGGGCACCGAATCATGCGAATACGGAACCTTGGCGGTTCTGGGTGATGTCAGGCGAAGGCAGAAAGCTACTGGGACGTGGCTATGCCGAGGTCGCCATTGCGGAAGCGAAGGCAGGTGCAGATGCGGCACTGTCTGAGGACGAAGAAGAGCAGCTGCGCAGCAGCAATGAGAAGAAAGCGTTTCGAGCTCCGCTCGTGATCGCAGTGGCGGTCTCCCCAGCAGAGAAGCCAGTCGTGCCCGTGATTGAGGAATATGCGGCTGTTCACTGCGCCGTACAGAATATGATGCTAGCTGCACATGCGCTGGGCTTGGGCACCATCTGGCGTACCGGCGATCCCACGTACCATCCGAAAATGCAAGAGAATTTCGGTCTCTCAGGCAAAGAAGAGATGGTCGGCTTCATCTACATTGGTTACCCTGAAGGAACCATGCCTACGAAGGCAGCACGTGTTCCCTTTGCATTAAAAACACAATGGATCACGGAGTAATCACCGCGCCCACTTCCGAAGAGGCGTTCAAGTTAAAGTAAAAAGGGACATCCCTCTCTGACGATGAATGGCACGTAACCCGTCCATATCATCTTAAAGAAGTGATGTCCCTTTATTTTAGTTCTTCAACGCAACCGCAATCCTTGCAGCGGTCTGCGCATTGTGATAAACGAGCGCGATGTTCGTCTCCAGGCTGCGCCCTTCGGTCAGCTGTTTGATCCGCGCTAGCAAGAATGGCGTGACCTTCTTGCCGGTCACGTTCTGCTCTTTGGCCTCATTCAGCGCTTGCTGGATGACGGCTTCGATTTCGACATGGTCCATAGCGGATTCCGCTGGGACCGGGTTGGCGATGACGGCGCCGCCGCGTAAGGACAGCTCCCACTTCGTGCGGAGCATGGCAGCCACATCAGCCGCCTCATCGAGGCGGAAGTCTACGCCATAGCCGCTCTCGCGGGCGTAGAAGGACGGGAACTCGCTCGTTTGGTAGCCAACCACGGGCACGCCGTGGGTTTCCAAATACTCGAGCGTACGCCCAATATCGAGGATCGATTTGACGCCGGCGCAGACAACGGCGACGTTGGTCGCCGCAAGCTCCGTCAAGTCAGCAGAGACGTCCATCGAGGATTCTCCCTCGCGGTGAACACCGCCGATGCCGCCGGTAGCGAACACTTCGATGCCCGCTAAAGCTGCGCCGATCATCGTCGCGGATACCGTGGTTGCGCCAATTTTGCCAGAAGAGAGGATATACGGGAAGTCGCGGCGGCTCACTTTTTCAACATGGGCGTTCGTCGCGAAAGCTTCGAGCTCCTGCTCGTTTAAGCCGATCTTGATTTTGCCATCCATAATGCCGATCGTTGCCGGAACAGCGCCGTTATCGCGGATGATTTGTTCCACCTTTTTCGCCATTTCGATATTTTGCGGGTAAGGCATGCCATGAGAAATAATCGTCGTTTCCAACGCTACGATCGGTTTATTGTTCGCAAGCGCTTCTTTCACTTCATCGGTAAAAGTTAAGTATGAGGTAGTTAGCATGGGATTAATCTCCTTTAAGCATGGTGTTTATCGTAAGTTGCATGCGTTCCTCGTTCAGCTCGCTGGACGTGGATTGACTGGTTTGAAGAGTAATGTGCGCAGCTGCAAGGCCGTATTCACAAGATTTTAAATACGATTGTTGACGGGTAACGCCGTAGACAATACCAGCCAAAAAAGCATCGCCAGCACCCGTAACCTCAACCACATGGGTTGGAATCGGAGCGAAGAATTGTTCATCTTCTTCACCTACATAGAGGACACCTTGGCTGCCTAGCGTAATGAAAACATGCTTCACGCCGCGTTCTCGAATGCTCCCAGCAACTTTCGTGCGGTCAGGCTCTACATAGAACATATCAATGACATCCTGGTCTGTGGTTAAAGGCGTATGAGCTAATTGAACGGCTTCCTCTAAATTCGGGAAAATGGCCGTCACACCGGAAAGATCGAACGGAAGCTTTTTCGCCTTCTCCGGGGAAACGGGATCGATGAAGAGCGGTATATCCTCCGCCTGACATCGACGGATTAACTCCTCTAAGGTGTCACTCGGTAGATTCGTGTCCGCGATCACGAGCTTGGCGGCGGCAATATGGGACCATTTGTCCCTGAGCATCGCAGTCGTGAATGTATCATAAATGTCCATATTGGCAAAAGCGAGAAACATCTCGCCTGAAGTGTCGAGAAGGGCGGTGTATGACCCCGTATTCGCTCCCTTAAGCACGATGGCTTGGCTGACGTCGACACCTCGACGTCTCGTTTCTTCAAGCACCCACTGGCCTGCTTTATCATCACCAACCACCGTTATAAGTGCCGTTTGACAAGCTAATCCAGCTAGTGCTTCAGCGATATTGCGAGCAACGCCGCCGCAGGATTCGGTAACGGTCACGGGATTGGAGGAAGCTAAGCGGATCGATTGCTTGCTAATGGCTTTACTGTCGAGATTCGCTCCGCCAATGCAGACAACCATCTGTTCATCCGAGGTGACGTAGGCTCTGCCCCGAATCGTTCCCTTTTTGGTCAGCGAAGCAATATAACCAGCCACGGCGGATCGGGAGATACCGATAATGCCGGCCATTTCATGCTGGGAAATGAATGGATTTTGACGGATAAGCGCTAGAATTTGCTGTTCACGATCCATGGGAAGCTCCCCTCTTTCGTCGTTCTATCCTTATCTTATCGCACCCTAAAACAAAAGTCTATCATATAAACATTTGTCTAAAAAAACATGCGAAAAAGCCCGTTCCCAGATCAGGAACTAGGCTATTATTTGGCCCTAAAGCTATTCCGAATAAGCAGAATTGGAGCGGGATCCCAGTCCAAGTAAACCGAGTAAGCCCAATAAACCTAGGTAGCTGTACCAGTGTCTGGTTTTATCTTTTGGCGCAGCGACAACGGACTGAGCTTGCAGGGTTGAAACACGTAATGCCGTTGGCGGTGTAATTCCATAAGCAGCTGCATGACCGTTCAAGTTAGCAGCAGGGAGTAATCGCGTGTCTGCCCCTGGCATACCAAAGGGGTTGGTCTGATACATGGTGGCAGAGCCTGTCTTCAAGCTTTTCAGGTTTTCGGTCTGTGACAGGTGCTGATCGTGATTATGCGCATGCAGCCGATATTGATGTGCCCCGAGCAGTAGAGAAAAAGTAAGAAATGAAATAGAAGCTAATTTGATAGAACGAACCATTATTCCATGCCTCCAAGGATTTAGTAGATAGGGGTCATTCAGTGTAGGTAAGCATATATTCCCCCGGGAACGAGAAGTTATGCAGGGAGAGAAGGCTTGGATGTCGGGAAAAGCCCCAGCTTTCCCGCGCTTACGGGAAGGGGGCTTCTACATGTTAACTGCGTTTTACGACTTTGAAATTTTCTTCAAGCAACAGCCAGTTCTGCGGGAACTTGAGTCCCAGCTTCCAATAGCTAATACCGCGCAGACTGAGCTCTTGAATCAAACGGAACTTAGCTTGTATCGAGCGTGCATCCTCAAACCAAACCGTGTGTTCCTTGCCAGCTTCATCCCAATAGTTAAAATGAGGAGCCTGCGCGGTGTAGTCGTACAAAATCTGCGCGTTGTATTTGCGGGCTAAATCGATGGCAGCCTGCGGAGATATTGCTTTGGCGTAGGCGCCTCCTTGTACAAAGGGTAACGTCCAGTCGTAGCCGTACAAATTTTGCCCCATCATGATTTTAGAAGAGGGCATTTCACTGCGAGCATACTCCAGCACCTTACGAACAGGACCGATAGGGGAAACGGCCATAGGTGGCCCCCCGCTGTAGCCCCATTCATAGGTCATGATGATGACAAAATCAACAATTTGGCCATGCGCTTTGTAATCGTGGGCTTCATACCAAGCTCCGGCTTGTGTGGCACTTGTTTTTGGCGCGAGTGCCGTGGAGACCAGGTACCCCTTGCGATGAAAGCGATCCACCGCTTTGCGCAGGAAGCTGTTGTAAGCCTCCCGATCCGCTGGTAGCAGATGTTCAATGTCAAAATGGATATCTTTAAACCCGAGCTTCTCCGCTGTTGTTTCGATGTTTTGGAGCAGGCGATTTTGTACAGCTTCGTCCGTTAGGATAACGTGTCCAAGCTCTGCACTGAATTGATCATTCTCAAGGTTGGTGAGCACCATCATCAGGGTGACGCCATGCTGCTGAGCGATTTCTCGCATATGGTTAAGCGGCGGATTGACCAAGGTACCATCTCGGTTAATACGGAAGCTGAAAGGAGCTAAGTAGGTCAAATGAGGTGCCGCTTCCCGAGCAGCTTGAACGAGAATGGGCGACACATCGGCGCCTCTAGGTTCAATATAAGCATTTACCTCGGCTTGTGTACGAGGGGTTGGGGGGATATACAATCGGAAACCGACCGGCAATGGTTGATATAACGTAAGTCCATTGATAGAAGCAAGTGTGTCTAAATCTACGCCGAGCTTTTGTGCGATTCGATACAAGCCCTCGCCAGGCTGCACCCAATAGTAGGAGCCGACAATCGGAATAACTAATGCCTGTCCGATGACTAACGATTGACTGGGGGTCAACTCATTCGCCGCTGCCACTTCTTCGACCGACACGCCATAGGTTTGTGAAATGCGATACAACGTTTGTCCCTTTTGGACAACGTGAATTTGCATAGGGTTTTCCTCCTTGAAAAAGATGACCGAGCCTCCCCTAAGGCAGTCTCAGTAGGTGAAACTCGCTAAAGCGCAACTGAGACGCCCAAAGTGGGAGGCTCAGGAGATGGGAAGTCGGAAATGACTGTATCCGAGCCTGTTTTCTTCCACTTCATCCCTGGAATGGCCTTGATGAAGGTTTTCTCCTATGTTATTCGGCTAGTAGGCGATAGGTGAATGTCTTGGGTGAAAAAGATGAAGAGCTCGCCTATCCGGACCCAGTGCATGGGCAGACAGGCGAGCTTATAATGTCGGGCGTGTAATGGATAAAGGCCTATAGACCTTGTTGCCGCAGCAGCTGGGCTGTCAGCTCGGGATGCGAGATGGGGAAATGGTGCGCTGCCCCGATTTCGAGCACGCGGGCGGAGCGAAGCTCCTCCGCCAAAGTGAATGCGCGATCCTGTGTGCCCCACAGGATCGAGGCATTCCGCAGCAGCTCCGCCAGCTGCTGCGGGGGAATCCCCTCTGCGCGGGCCAGCGCAGAGAGGGTATCTGCAGTCGTCCTCCGCACACGCGGTGACTGCAGCTCTTGCAGTACATAAGTGACATACGAAGTCGGTATGTCACTTATGTCCGTGAAGCAGCCCTGCGTTAGCAGTTGCTTCCGCAGGTCTTTCTCGCGCAGCCAGCGCAGCGCGAGAAGGTTGAGACGCGCGCTGCGGTACCTGCGCGCGGCGGGTTGCAGGGCAGGCTGCAGCAGATGCAGCCTGTGGATCCGCTCCGGTACGCGAGCGTAGGCGTGGGCGGCTAGGAGGCCGCCCAGCGAGTGGCCCACGAGCGTAACCGGGCTGTCGAAAGCGCGGATCGCTTCGACGAGCGCTGCGATGTGGCCCTCCATCACGTCGGCAGTGTGATGGTAGGGCGAACGCCCTACGCCTGGCAGATCGACCAGGCAGACGTCGTGCTCTGGGAATTGCGCGGCCAAAGGGAGCAAGCAATCCGCTCCGCTCAACGTGCCGTGCACGAAGAGGAGGGTGGACTTTGGCCGCGCGAAAGGCATGCGTTCTACGCTCGGATTAGGCTGATTGGCGTCACTCCAGGGCACTCGCCCTAGTTCACTCTGTTCCAGACTCTGCTCTGTTGCACGCCGCTCAAGCGTCCCACTCCGCTCCAGACTAGCCAGAGGCCCTCGCTTCCCTCGCACAAATCCCTCACTAGGCATGTGCCCATGCACCAGCTGAAAATCAAGGTCCGCAATCGTAAAAGGCAGCATCTCACGGTGAACGTTGTTCGGGAGCCTATATTTGCGCAGTAGGCTTTCTTTCGGTGCAATTTGAAAAGGAGCGTTCGTTTTCACGATAAACTCTAGAGATTCCTTCGGAATACCAAGCTTTTGTCCTAATGATGTGCCTAATACTTTAATCAGCAACTTAGGAGAGATCGATCCGTGAGGCTTACCGACACGCAATTCTTTGGCGATCATGGAAACTAGACCCTGCATGGAAGGGCTCACCTTGGGATCATCCAACAAATAGTAGGTTTGCGTAGATGGGATTGTCGACTCTTTCGTTAATAAGTTGATGAAGGAGGCGACGTGATCGACATGGACAAGCGGCAACCAATGTGTAGAGCCGCCGGGGACGATAGACATCAAGCCGCGCGCGGTAGCACGGACGAGAATGCCGAGACCGCCGGTTTGAGGCGTTTCTCCATGCAGCGAGCTGCCGATGACAACACTAGGATGAACGATAGAAAGAGGAAATCCCAACGCCTTAGCACCTTCCCGAATGCGTAAATCTGCGAGGCATTTCATAAGCTCATAAGGCGGCCCTTGTTCCAAATGCGCGATCAGGGGAGCGGGATTGTGAATATTCTCATCTGTCCAAGGGCTTTTGAAGCCAACCACATGGATAAAATGCTTTAATCCCGCGCGCTGCTGAATGTCCGCAGCCAATCGTAGCATTTCTTCCGCAGCTTGCAGGAAAACCACGCGTGCCTCGTTCTCACTGATCTGGATATCCATCGGTCCGCCCGCATGGATGATAACATCTGCTGTCAGGACCTTTTCCCTGTCAGAAGGGCTCAAACCAAGACCCGGCATGCTTAAATCGCCAATTACAGGGCAGACTCGGCTGGAGATAGTGTCAGCTTCGAGCATACGCGTGGATGCTGCAGCAGTTTCCAACTCAGCTTGATCTGCCCATCCAAGTCCCTTACAAATCTGCTCCCAACGCAATCTTGACCGAACGAGCACAAACACCGTGTGATTCTCACGGGAAAGCTGGTCTAACGTGTGGGTTCCGATAAATCCTGTACCGCCAGTCATAAAAATATGTGCCAATTGAATAGCCTCCGTTTCGTCTCCATTTAATTATTAGTACTATTTAGTACTAATGGTGATCAAAAAAATTACTTTAGCAAATGAGCTAAAGTAGTAAGCGTCTGACCTAGCAAAGCCGGATCTCGATTCGCATGCTGTAGAAATAGAGCGCCTTCGAGCGTTGAGACGATGAGTCCAGCGACAGCTTTTGTAGGAAGTGTAGAAGAGAACTCCCCTTTGCGTACACCTTCGACGAGCAGGCCTTCGACCAGGTGCATTTGATCCTGAAAAAATAAGCCTACTTTCCGTCTGAGTTCGTCCGCCTCCTGGGGCATTTGCGTATACAGGGTGAGGAAGGGGCAACCGGCTAAGAAACTAGTTTCGGAGCCTGTCATGCTTTGAAGGAACAGATCAAAACGCTCCTGCACACGTAAGTCTGATCGGGCAGCGATGTCTTGCAACTGCTGTGAATAGGTCTGGATAAGCTGATCGAGAATCGCGGCCAGGAGTTCTTCCTTGCTTTTGAAATAATAGTAAATATTCGTTTTGGATACCGAACTAGCGAGCACAATTTCGTCCATACTCGTGGCCAAATAGCCTTTGGTCAGAAAGAGGTTCATAGCGGTCTGGAGTACAACATCTCGATTGGTAATCTTTTTTGTCTTTGTCATGAGTAGTACTATACAGTACTAAAAAGAGGGTGTCAATTCGGATAGGCAAAGTTGAGAGGAGGGGGCGTGGCTTTTCACTAGAGGCAGCTAAATTCCTGTTTAGCTGCCAATACGAGCTGTAGTGATGTTTTTCATCACTACAGCTCCAGTTCGCGCGCAAATGCGTGCTGTAAGGTTGAATTTCATCACTAGGGAGCAAGAAAGGGCTCGTTTCAGCTGCCAATCTGAGCTGTAGTGATGTTTTTCATCACTACAGCGCCTGTTTGCGCGCAAATGTGTGCTGTAAGGTTGAATTTCATCACTAGGGAGCCACGGTGGTTTTAAGCACACTTCATGTTATGAAGTCTTAGGAGTAGGTACTATTGGAAGATAGTACTAGTTAGAACAGACAAAGCACCCTATACTAAGTAACAAGAGCAAGTCATTCATAACTCGTTGCAGGGCAACGATAGGGGGATTTTACTATGATGAATCAGCGGAAAAGGAATACAACGGCATTTACTTTTATGGCGTGGGCGTCTTTTATTGGAGCTTTTGTGGCAATGTTTATTGGGATATATACACTCGAGGAATCGCTTAGCGTGAAGGGGTATTTTGCGGTATGTGCGCTGTTTCTTACCATGTCGGCGTTCGTGCTCCAGAAGGTCATTCGAGACAATTTGGAAGATGGGTACGAATCTCGCAAACGGAATACATCGGCTTTTACATTCTTGGCGTGGAGCTCCTTCGCTTTAGCCTTACTGGGCATGTTCATCGGGATTATTAACTTGGAGCAGATTCTTTCCGTCAAAGGGTACTACGCCGTAACGGCTTTGTTTCTGACAATGTCTTCGTTTGTTCTGCAAAAAACAGTTCGTGATAACAACGATGACGATGCATTGAACCCTGTTCAGCACGTACATGCAGCTTCCCATTCAAATGAAATCAAAATGGAAGAGTAGTCATAAGTCGGTAGAATTCTAACTTATCTATCGCCAAAAAGTTTGCCATGACCGCGGCGGCATACTCCTCGAAGCCCAAAGTCACAAAAATCCCGCCCCAGCCAACGGCTGAAGCGGGATTTTCACATTTACATCGATTAAGCGTTAAGCAAGTATTGATTCACAGTCGCTTTGATTAATTCCAAACGGCCAGATTGGTTCACGATCGGTCCGTTATTTGCAAGTGCATAAGCTTCTAGTGACTTGAAGTCCGCTTTGCCAGACACGATGTCTGCGCCGATGCCGGACTTGAAGGAACCGTAGCGCGTGTCAAGGATGTTGTCGAAAACTTTATCATCGATCAATTTAGCTGCCACTTGCAAGCCGCGAGCGAATGCGTCCATACCAGCGATGTGAGCATACACAACGTCGATTGGCTCGAAGGAAGTACGACGAACTTTCGCGTCAAAGTTCACGCCGCCACGGCCGATGCCGCCTTCGTTCAAAAGAATTTCGTACATCGCCATAGTTGTCGAGTACAGGTCAGTTGGGAACTCATCGGTATCCCAACCTAGCAACAAGTCGCCTTGGTTAGCGTCGATGGAACCAAGAATGCCGTTAACGCGAGCAACACGAAGCTCGTGCTCGAACGTGTGACCTGCAAGCGTTGCATGGTTAGCTTCAAGGTTTAATTTGAAGTAAGGAAGCAGGTCGTATTTTTGCAAGAATGAAAGAGTTGTCGCTGCATCGAAATCGTATTGGTGCTTGGAAGGCTCTTTTGGTTTAGGCTCGATCAAGAATTGACCTGTGTAGCCGATTTCTTTGGCATAATCAACAGCCATGTGCAAGAAGCGAGCAAGGTTGTCGAGTTCAAGACCAAGATCCGTGTTCAAAAGCGTTTCGTAACCTTCACGGCCGCCCCAGAATACGTAGTTTTCAGAGCCAAGCTCTTTGGCGTGATCCAAAGCTTTTTTCACTTGTGCTGCTGCATAAGCAAAAACTTCAGCATTGTTGGAAGTAGCTGCACCGTGAACGAAGCGCGGGTTGGTGAACATGTTCGCTGTATTCCAAAGCAGCTTTTTGCCTGTGGAAGCCATTTTATCTTTGATCAAACCAACGATTTCGTCGAGGTTGGCATTGGTTTCTTGCAGGGTGCTGCCTTCAGGCGCGATATCGCGATCGTGGAATGCGAAGTAGTCCACACCTAGAATGTTTAGAAGCTCGAAGCAAGCGTCAACGCGAGCCTTCGCCAGCTCTAAGCCGTCGTATTTGTCCCAAGCACGGATGTTAGTGCCAGCGCCGAATGGGTCAGAACCATTAGCAGAGAAGGAGTGCCAGTAAGCGACTGCGAAACGCATATGGTCACGCATTGTTTTGCCTAGAATCACTTGATCTGGGTTATAAAATTTAAAGGAAAGTGGGTTCGTGGATGTCGGGCCCTCGTAATTAACTGGTTGAATGTTGTCAAAGTAGCTCATGAATTCAGCCTCCGTATAAATGAATGATAAATGCTTATGAAGTCATCATAGCATCATTCGAATAGTTTGTAAATTCATTAAACAAACTTAGTTGATGCGCGAAAAAGTCTTCTATGTTAGAATCATTTCCATAGCGATGACTCGCAGCATTTGGAACGGTATGGAGGATAACCAATGAAACAAACAGGCGACTTGAACCTCGTGAAAAAAATAAATAAAACGATCGTACTGCATCACATTCGCACAGATTCACCGATTTCACGCGCTAGAATTGCTGAGATAACGGGGCTGACGAAGGCGACAGTGTCTAGTCTAGTGAACGAGCTCATCGAGAGTTCTCTCGTAGAAGAAATTGGTGTCGGGGAATCGAGCGGCGGGCGTAAGCCGATGATGCTGCTTTTTAACGGAACGGCGGGATATTCGATTGGCGTTGATCTTGGCGTGCATGATATCTTGGCTGTGCTCACGGATTTGACGGGGAAAGTGATTCGCGAGAATCGCATCCAGCATCACAATGAATCCGTGAAGCAGGTAACCCACCTGCTAAAAACGACGATTCGCGAGCTAATTGAAACTGCGCCAGAGAGCGTTTATGGCGTTATTGGCATCGGTCTTGGCGTGCCAGGCATCTGCGATGAGGAAGGGAATTTGCTGTTTGCCCCGAATCTGGGCTGGGAAAATGTACCGCTACAGAGCCAGTTGGAAGCTGAATTCGGACTCCCGGTTGTGATTGATAATGAAGCGAATGCTGGGGCAGTGGGCGAAAAACAGTTTGGCGCAGGCAAAGACACTGCGAACCTCATTTACGTATCCATCGGTATGGGAATCGGTGCGGGCATTATTATTAAAAACGAGCTGTACCGCGGGGCGACGGGATTCTCCGGCGAGATCGGCCACATCTCGATTCAGCATGACGGGCCCAAATGCCGCTGCGGCAGCTTTGGCTGCTGGGAGCTTTACGCATCGGAGCATGCGTTATTGGAGCAAGCGGGGCAAGAGCTAGGGCACGAAGTCGACCTAGAAAGTATGCTTAGTAAAGCCGAAAGCGGCGACGCGAAGGTCATTTCGCTTTTTGAGCGGCTGGGCTACTACCTTGGGGTCGGTGTGGTGAACATCATTAACGGGTATAATCCGGAATTTATTATTCTAGGCGGGCGACTTGCCGGTGGGGAGAAGTGGCTCATGAAGCCATTGCTGGAGCTGCTGGAGAAACGATCTCTGCCGCATCCGCGCAAGCAGCTGAAGGTGGAGTTTTCGGAGCTTCATGATCGGTCGACAGTGCTTGGGGCGGCGTCTTTTGCTGTGGCGAAGTTCTTTGCTTCGACAACGGTGTCCGTGGACCGGAGCTAGCTGAGCGACATACGAGGGGGTAATGACTTTACATGATATGTAAAGTTATTGACTGAATCTCTGTCTATTTTGTAAAATGGGAAGGGTCTGGTTTAGAACGGCCTCATGAATCCCATATAGAAAAGGACGGGAACCAACGATGTTTCTTCGTTCACTTATGATTTGCTGCTATTTGATGGGAGCATATTGGGCTTCCTATCACTTTCCATCGATGGAGATGGTTTTTTATCCAACGCTGGGGGCATTCAGTTTTCTATTCATGCATCGGGTAGATAACATCAAGGAAATTCGCCGCATTATTATCGGAGCCATGATCGCGGTGACGATGGGCAGTCTTTTTTATACCATAAGCACGGGCGCCATTTCCTTTTTCCTGACTGCTCTTGTGACGATCACCTTAATCCAATTTTTTAAATGGAATGCCGCGCCAATCTTGGCGGTTTCATTCATCCCTTATTTCGCTCATCCTGTCTCCATGTGGGCACTGCCGATTGCGGTTTTCGTATCGCTAACAGGGCTACTGGTATCGATTTGGCTCATTGGCAAGGTTGAGCAGTTGAAATGGTATGTTAGCTTATCAGGGAAAATAGCACAAGTACTTGTGCTGATTCGGACCCCCTTGGAGCCTTTGAAGAAAGAACTATAGTGAGCATATAGCGAAAATGAAGAAAAGCGATCAGCCTAAGGTGCTGTCGCTTTTTTTTCAAATAGAAGGAGATAGGTAGATGAAGCTGCATAAGGGAGAAATCCTATTCCGTCAAGGAGAGACGGGCTCGCTATTCAAGCTGCACGCGGGTCTGTTGAAAATCGTCCGATTGCATGAAGACGGGAATACGACGCTCGTCAATATCATTGTACCGGGTGAGACGATTCCGCATCATTCGCTGATTAGTCCAAGTGCCTACTATGCCACTGCGATTGCGATGGTAACTAGTGAGATCGAAGTGCTGCCTGCTGTACAGTGGTATGAGGATTTGGAGCGCAGCCCGGAGCATTTTCGCACGATCGCACGTCAATTACAAGAGAAGCTGCGCATGATGCAGCAGCGTATAGATCAACTGACCGAAATGTCGCCAGCGGCTAAATTGGTGAAAATGGAAACATGGTTTGGGCAGTATATAGGAACCTTGAAGCTGACAGACGTGCTAACCCAGGAAGAAATCGGTCAGTTCATCGGGCTTCGCCGCGAAACCGTGAATCGGCTGCTGCGGGAAACAGGGAGAAAGAGCGACTAGGCTCTTCTCCCTAAACTTGTTAAGTAAGTGCACCAGCAGGACCGAAGAATTCATAATGACGGTCCGCTTCCGGAACGCCCCATGCGATGAGCGCTTGATTCACTGTTTTCATGAACGGCACGGGTCCACAGAAGTAGAAGCTTCCATCCACAGTTGGCACCACGCTTTGAATCCATGGCAGATCGAGATAGCCCTCTTTGTGATAAACCTGCTCACTGGTATCAGCAGTTGTCGGCTCCGCATAGCACCAAGCAACGGTCACTTGAGGATGCGCCTCGGCAAGCTGTTCGATCTCTTGTCGAAGCGCATGATGCCCCCCATTCTGAGCGGCATGAATAAAGGTAACTTGACGATCCGGCTGCGTGGTTGTAAGTACGTGGAGCATACTCACCATAGGGGTGAGCCCAACCCCGCCGCTGATAAGCGTAATGGGTCGCGTATCGGCTGGATCAAATGTAAAGTCACCTGCAGGTGCGGAAAGCCAGACAACATCACCCTCTTGAACCTGGTTGTGCAAATAGACGGAAACCTTGCCCGCAGGCATGGTAGGGTTGGGGTCTTCGCGTTTAACCGTGATCCGATAGAACGGCTTTCCAGGTGCATGTGAGAGGCTATATTGCCGAATATGCGTGTGCTCTTCACCTGGTATTTGAATACGAATGCTGACATATTGTCCAGGTTCAAATGCAGCTATAGGGCCCTTATCCTGCGGAGTCAGGTAGAAGGACGTAATGACGTCGCTTTCTCTTTTTTTGCTTGCGATAATGAACGGTCTGAAATCAGTCCATCCCCCAGGCTGCTGAGCCGAATTCGTATACATGTCTGCTTCAACGCCTATGAAAGCACTCGCAATGACCCCGTAAGCTTCAGCCCAAGCTCCAAGAATCTCATCCGTCGTCGCATCACCTAACACATCTTTGATCGCTCCTAGCAAATTTTCGCCTACGATGGGATATTGCTCTGCTTTGACGCCTAGGCTGCGATGTTTATGCGCAATCTGTTTGACCGCGGGCAGGATGGCTTCTAACCGATCAATATGTACAGCAGCTGCGTATACGGCGTTGGCAAGTGCTGATTGCTGACGGCCTTGTTTTTGATTGGCATGATTAAATAGATTTAACAGCTCTGGGTGAGTCGTGAAGAGCCTCTCGTAGAAGCGTTTGGTTATGGCTACACCATGAACTTCGAGTACAGGCACGGTGGATTTAATCACTCGAATGGTTTGTTCGCTTAGCATGTGGGATCATCTCATTTCGGGTAGAATGGCTTGATGTCCTCAGTATAGCGAACAAAAGGTGGGGAACTCTGTGATTACAATCACAGGAAATGGTAACAAAGTGTGTCTATGGGCAGGTGGACGGTTACGCTGTATACTGGATATATCATCCAAAAGAGGAGGCGGCCTATGCCCGATTGGTCGTATCATACGTTATTTAAACCGCTGCTTTTCCGGTTTAGTGCGCGGAAGGCAAGAGATCTCACGCTGCATGCGATAGGCGGGCTAAGCCGCATTCC
Organism: Paenibacillus sp. J22P143; assembly: GCF_059692035.1. Taxonomy (NCBI): domain Bacteria; kingdom Bacillati; phylum Bacillota; class Bacilli; order Caryophanales; family Paenibacillaceae; genus Paenibacillus; species Paenibacillus sp. J22P143. The sequence continues at coordinate 170,340 of NZ_JCAUAQ010000008.1, read as the reverse complement.
TGGCGGTACCTTCGTGATCCGGACGATGGGTCACATGGAAATGTCGCCTCAACTTGCGAGCGAGCTTGCAGGCGTGCCGATTGCCTGCCCTGTAGGGCTTAGCGGCGGGCTTGATCCGCAAGGCACTGCACACAAGGCCCTCGCCCAGTTCGGGCTCGGCTTCATCGAGCTCGGACCCGTGACGGTCCGAGCTGTTAGTAGCGCCGCGCCCATTGAGCGCGTCTCTGTGGAGGAAGCCATCGTCTACCCCGATGGCTATGTCAACGACGGCGCGGACGCGATCGCAGCGCGCCTGCGCAAGGGCACGGGGCATCGCCTGCCGCACTTCGTGCGGCTGCGGTCGATGCCGGGCAGCTCGCCGCGCGAAGCGCTTGAAGAGCAGCGTGAGCTGCTCGCCAAGCTGGCGCCGTACGCGGCGGGGCTCGTGCTTGATGGCCTTGCCGAAGGCTGGCCATCCGACAAGGCCTTGGCGTACCTCGCGGAGGTACGCCAGCTTGCACAAGCGGCAGCCCCGGGCAAGCCGGTGCTGCTGTATGTGCCGCAGCAAGTCCCCGAGGGGGAGCTGCGGGACATCGTGGACACCGCGCGAAGCTTCAGCGGTGTCGTCCTCGGCGACGCGCAGCGAGAGCCGGGCACTCGTCGCGAGCGCGTAGGCGGCGGCGATGCTTTGCTCAGCGCGGAGCTGAGCAAGGTCCGGCTGCTGCGCGAGTCGCTGGGCGAGCGTAGTGCGATTGTGGCGGCTGGCGGCGTGCATCAGCCGGAGGATGCGCTCGCGCTGCTGGCAGCTGGAGCAAATAGCGTCATGCTGCACAGCGGGCTCGTCTACGCGGGGCCAGGGTTGCCCAAGCGAATCAATGAAGCGGTTCTTTATCATCGCATGACATCTCCTGTGACCTCCGCTGTCGTAGTACCTTCCGACCCTTCGATCACTCCTCAACAAGGGGAGATCCCAGCCTTCCTGCCTTCACTAGCCTCTCCGCCCACCCCATCCTTTTGGGCGAATTGGGGGTGGATGAGCCTGCTGGGGTTAGGTATGATGATTGGCGGTGTTCTGGCATGGTTGATCGCAGCAACGACGGTGCTTCTGCCATATGATGAAGAGTTTTTGGGCAGATCCCGCAGTGAAATTATTCGTTTCAATACCCACCTTCTTCATTTCATGTCACATGATCGCATCACCTTAGCGGGGACGATGATCTCCATTGGTATTTTCTATTATCAGCTAGCGCATCACGGCTTACGCTACGGGCTGCATTGGGCACGTACCGCAGTCCTATCTTCCTGTGTTGTCGGCTTTAGCAGTTTCTTTCTCTATCTCGGTTACGGATATTTCGATCCGCTTCATGCTGCTGCAGCGGTTGTTCTGCTGCCTATGCTGCTGCTTACGTTGCGTGGTTTGAGGGATCATCCGTCTCGCAAGCCGCCAGGTCTTCGAAATGATCGGGTTTGGCTAAGAGCCCAGTGGGGGCAATGCTGCTTCGTGGTACTTGGCTTCGGCTTAGGGATCGGGGGACTCACCATATCAATCGTCGGGATCACGAACGTATTCGTCCCGAGTGATTTGGCCTATTTGGGGCTAACCACTTCACAGCTGTCTGCTTGGAGTGATGCCATCATCCCCCTTATCGCCCATGATCGTGCGGGCTTAGGCGGAGCACTATTTTCACTGGCAGTGGCGATAACCGCTTCGGCGCTTTGGGGTATCAATCAAGGTGAAGGCTGGTTGTGGTGGACATTCCTATGGGGTGGGCTGCCGGGCTTTGTGGCAGGACTGTTCGTTCATGCGCATATTGGTTACACGGATTTTGTGCATTTGCTGCCTGTTTACATAGCCGTCCTTCTTTATATAGCTGGCTTATATTTGACGTATCCGTATTTGACAGTTCGAATAAATCGTGGGTAGGGATAGTCAGCGCGAGGCACGAGGTCACCCTTAAACAGGGTGGCCTCGCTTTGATTTCCGCATCAATATGCGGCACTTGGACACGATACAAGTCAATAGGAATCATTTTGTCATGGGAAATATGCAGACAGGGTACTAATTACATTGAGCCTAGGCTCCTTTTGAGTTATGATGAGAGACGATGTTTTTATTCGATTTTCATTACCAATTTAAGATAAAGTGAGATGACTGATGATGACGAAACCTAAAGATTTAAACTATAGCATGCCAGCAGAGTGGACAGAGCACGAGCGGACTTTCATTTCTTGGCCTGTACAAGCATCCATGGTTTACCCAGAGGATCACGCGGTTGTATCTCAAGGCTACGCAGATTTGGCAAAGGCAATTGCTGAATTCGAGCCTGTTACCGTGATCGTTAACCCTTCCGATGCGGAGCAAGTGAAAGCGATGTTTACGGAGTCAAATGTAGATTTCCTAGAAATCCCGCACAATGACGCATGGTTCCGCGACAATGGTCCGACGTTCGTGTTGAACGCTCAGCAAGAAATCGCAGCTGTAAATTGGAAATTCAATGCATGGGGCGGCAAATACGCGCCTTGGGATCTCGATGATAACGTAGCCCCGCAAATCGCGGAGCACCATGGTGTAAAGCGTTTTGACGCTCCGCTCGTCATGGAGGGCGGTTCCATCCACGTGGATGGGGAGGGTACTCTTTTGACTACCGAAGAATGTTTACTGAACACGAACCGCAACCCAGATCTAAGCCGTGAGGAGATTGAGGAGCATGTCCGCAATTTCGTGAACGTGGAGAAAATTATCTGGCTGAACAAAGGGCTGGACGGGGACGAGACCGATGGTCACGTGGATAACATTGCATGCTTCGCAGCTCCAGGCAAAATCATTCTGCAAGTCTGCAATGATCCTTCGGATGCCAACTATGCAATTACGCAGGAGAATTTAGAGATTCTCCGCAGCGCGACAGATGCTAAAGGCCGTTCATTTGAGATTATCCAAATCGAGCAGCCACCGCTTACGTTCTTTGAAGAGCAGCGCTTGACGCTTAGCTATTTGAACTTTTATTTCGTGAACGGCGGCATTATTTTGCCGGTGTTTGGCGGGACATCCGAGGAGACGGATCGCAAGGCGATTGAGGTGCTCGCAGCGGCATTCCCAGACCGTAAAATCCGTACGATTAACGGCATGTCCATCATTAAAGAAGGCGGCAATGTACACTGTACGACGCAGCAAATGCCAGCCAGCAAGAAAGGATGATTCCATTGAGAAAAGTGACTGTAGCAGCCACACAAATGAGCTGTTCTGACAACATAGAAGAAAACATCGCCAAAGCGGAGAAATTGGTTCGCGAAGCCGCGGCCAAAGGTGCACAAATTATTTTGATTCAAGAGCTGTTCGAGACGCCGTATTTCTGCCAAAAAGAGAAATCCGACTACTACCGCTTCGCAACGGAGTTGGAAACGAACAAAGCGATTAATCATTTCCGTGAAATCGCGAAGGAACTCGCGGTCGTATTGCCGATCAGCTTTTATGAGAAAAAGAACTACGCACGCTACAACTCGCTAGCGGTGATTGATGCCGACGGCACTGTGATGGGGACGTACCGCAAAAGTCACATCCCCGACGGTCCGGGGTATGAGGAGAAGTTTTATTTTAACCCAGGCGATACGGGCTTCAAGGTTTGGAAAACACGCTACGCCAAAATTGGCGTAGGCGTCTGCTGGGATCAATGGTACCCAGAGGCTGCGCGCGTAATGGCATTGATGGGTGCGGAGCTGCTATTCTACCCAACGGCAATCGGCTCAGAACCGCAGGATGGCTCGATCGATTCCAAGGATCACTGGCAAATGTGCATGCGCGGTCACGCGGCTTGTAATTTGATGCCGGTTATCGCATCGAATCGGATTGGTAAAGAAGAAGATGAAGACTCCAGCATTAACTTCTATGGTTCGTCCTTCATTGCAGGGCCGCAGGGCAATCTAGTTCAAGAAGCTGGACGTGGTGAGGAAACGGTTCTCGTTGCCGAGTTTGACCTGGATCAGCTGGAAATCCAGCGGATCGAATGGGGTATTTTCCGCGATCGTCGTCCGGATCTATATAAGAAAATCGCTACTTACGATGGTGAGCAGGTGTTCTAATTGCTGATCCCGTTGTTAAAAGGACTACTGCTTGGCTTTTCGATTGCAGCACCAGTGGGGCCTATCGGGATCTTGTGTATGCGCAGAACCCTGACGTTGGGACGCTTGCATGGCTTTCTGTCAGGGTTGGGCGCAGCTACGGCTGATGCCATCTATGGCTTTATTGCTGGGTTCGGATTGACACTGATTACCAGCTTCCTGTTGGATCAAAAGCTGATCCTGCAGCTAGTCGGCGGTCTGTTCCTCATCTATTTGGGCGTGCAAACCTTTCGCTCCAAGCCTGCAGTAGAGGCAGCAAAGGCAACAGGTGACACGTTGTTCAAATCGTATGCGTCCACCTTGCTGCTCACGATTACGAACCCGATGACCATCATGTCATTCGTTGGTGCCTTCGCGGGACTTGGGCTGGGGGATAGCGCGGATGCAGGCTTCGCGCCAGCGATTGCTCTCGTAATTGGCGTCTTCACAGGCTCCGCGCTGTGGTGGTTGCTGTTGAGTTTGCTGGTTGGATTGCTGCGAGATCGGATCAAAGGCACGGCGTTCCTCTGGATCAATCGCATCTCAGGTGCGATGTTAACGGTGTTTGGATTGTTTGCAGTGATGGGGCTACTCTTTCGGGGGTAGTCTTTTTTTTGTGACCACTCGAACAGAATGAGCCTCAGAAACACCTTTATGATATATTGGGACAATATGGTAAAAGCCGCACACCCAACAATTTTTACAGTTATTCCTTGCTAGTAGTCAGTGGTACATAACTTAGGCCGGGAATCGCGTTAACCAAGGAGGATCATAAATGAGTGTCTTTCAATTTCTCGCCGCTGAGCAGCCGCTACCGGTTCTTGATCTCAGTGGGCTTGTTACTATGAAGGTTAAGGAGATCAAGAAGCTGGATCCACTACCGCAGGGTCCGGTTCCTTGGGACGAACTGGACGATGAGCTCGAGGTACGATATACAGCCAACAAATTTGATATGGATGGGCTGCAAATTGCTGTTTGCAAATACCCGCCTCATGGGCTAGATGCTTATATTAGCAAACCTTATATTTATTGGGTTGGCGGGAACTTCGATGCGAAATGCAGGGAGCAGCTTTACGAGTATCTCAAAGATCAGCTCCCACATGTCAGCCCAGTTGAATTATGGTCGATTCCTTTTGGCCAAGGCATCCAAGAGTTTGAAACGACAGAGATCGAACACACAAAGATCACAGCCTCTGAATTGGTATGGATCGAACAAGGACCATGCAGATGTATGGTACTTATTTGATGGAAAAAGGAGGCCGGCTGCGCGCATGCGGAGTGAACAAGAAATGATGACCTTAATTCTAGATACAGCAAGACATGACGAGCGAATCCGCGCGGTTATGATGAATGGATCGCGCACGAATCCGAATGTGCCACGGGATGATTTTCAGGATTACGATATCGTCTACTTCGTGCAGGAAACGGAATCTTTCCGCGCTGATCTTGGCTGGATCGATCGGTTCGGAGAGCGGCTTATCCTGCAGATGCCAGATGATAATGAAATGTATCCATCGGAGCCTACGGATCGCATCGTATATCTTATGCAATTCCAAGATGGGAATCGAATCGATCTCACAGTAATCCCTATGGCCCAGCGTCAGCAGTTGATGAAGCCTGATAGCTTAAGCGTACTGCTTTTGGATAAAGACGGAACAGTGGGGTCAATTCCTACATCGAGCGACAGAGACTACCATATCCGCAGGCCTTCGGAGAAGCAATTTCAAGGGGCTTGCAATGAGTTCTGGTGGATCTGCTTGAATATAGCCAAGGGACTTTGGCGCGAAGAGTTGACCTATGTCATGTTTATGTACGAGCAAATAAACCGCAATGTTCTCATCCAGATGATCGAGTGGAAAATCGGGATGCGATCTGATTTTACGATGAGTGCGGGCAAATGCGGCAAATACATCTCAAATCACCTGACTACTGCCGAATGGCAAGCGTTTAAAGCGACCTATTCGAATGCGGATTACGATAGCATTTGGAATGCCTTGTTTGTGATGTGTGACCTGTTTGGTGAAACGGCTCAAGAGGTGGCTTCTCAGTTGGAAATTGAATACGTTCACTCGGAAGAACGGAACGTGCGGGCTTATCTGCATGAAGTGCGAAGTCGGGAGAAAAAGAGGTGATAAAATTACTCTTGAGAGTAATGAAAATAAATTAAAGAGTAATTTATATTGCATTTAAGCGTAACTTATATTACTCTTAGAAGTAATGAGGGGTTGAACCTATTGGATGATATTCGATTGAATGTACCTTTGCTTCGTGGGCGTGTTCCTAATTTAACGAGTGCTGCCAGGGCGGTTGGTTTACGTTCTGCGACGGTTTCAAATTTGTGTACGGGCAAAATCCCTGTGGGCCGCGCAGAGGTCCGAACACTTGTCGCATTGGCTTCTTTGGCGAATTGCAGCTTGGATGAACTTATTCTAGTTGGGGAGAGATTCGAGATGATCGAAACCGGAATTAAGACCTTAGATCTATTCGCACCATTAGCCAAAGGAGGCACAACGGGCCTAGTTGCCCGTCCGAAAATGGGTCAGTTAGTCATTCTCGCCGAGCTGTTACATGTGTTGAGAAAGCAAGGCTATGCGACCATTCTTCTAAAGCCTGAAGGGGAGCATCCCGAAATCGAAGATGTAACGGGGGATGTGGACGTCATTTGCGGCAGTGTGGAAGAAGCGTTCCAGCAGATTAGTAAAATTGGTGCTGCGCGTGATGTCATTCTTGCTGCAGACCGTTCGCATGTGCTCAGTAACCAGCTCTATTCCTTGCAGGATCGACTTCAGGATGCAGGTGTGCAATCCTTAACTACGTTGCTCGTGGATTTAAAAGGTGAAGCCGTTGATGAGGAAATGCCATATGGGCCACTGGAAACACTGTGGCAATTTGATGCGGACTTAGCGGCTCGTCACATTTACCCATCGGTAAATCCAGTGCTGTCTACCTCCGAAATTATCGAGGGGTCCTACACAGATGCACTTCACCTATCCGTAGCTCAAAAGGCAAAGAAATTATTACGCCGTTACAAGGAATTGCGCTTCTTGGTGCACGCACATGGTCTGGCAGGACTGCCAGCCTCTGAAGTACAAACCTTCGGGCGCGGCGAACGTCTAGAAGCCTATCTCACGCAGCCTTTGTACGTGGCTGAAGCGATGACAGGCGCAGCTGGTGTGAGTGTTTCCTTGCAGGAAACACTACAGGATGTGCAACGGATTATCGAAGGAGCCGAGGATCAAACCGAAACGAAAGAATTGATGTATATTGGCCGATTAGCCTAGTTGCTAATAGTGAGTAGCTAGGAGCGTGGAAGGCCTGCAGCGATGTTGCTGCGGGTCTTTTTTTGTAATCAACGGAGGCCTTATTTATTTATTAGGAGAAAAAGGAAAAGCCTAGATTTTTGCCGAATTGAAATAGCAAATAAGTTAGAGGAGGCCATCGCTACATGATTAACGACATATTTACAGCAGCTCGCACGGGCGACGCAAATCGAGTAAAGGATATGCTGGATACGGATTTATCGCTTGCGAATGCTGAAAACAGTGATGGGCTTACCCTTTTGGGCTTTGCGGCACATTTCGGTCAGGGAGAAGTGGTCAAGCTGCTTTTGGAAAATGGAGCCGATGTGAATGCCGTATCGCACTCTAAAGTTAGCTACATCCCTTCAAATACGGCACTACACGCAGCTATAGCTGGTGAGCGGAACCTAGAGGTCATTCAATTGCTGCTCGCTCACCGTGCGAAGCCGACGATGATGGATAGTAATGGGCATACGAGTTTACATGTGGCAGCTTTCCATAAGGATAGTACACAGATCATTGGGCTATTGCTCGATAATGGTGCAGAAGTAAATGCGAAGTCGGAAGACGGCGTGTATGCGATTGATCTGGCGAAAGAGCAGGGACATACTGCGGTGATTGACGTGTTGAGGGCGCATGGAGCAGTAGGGTAATATTGGGCGCCAAACGATGATAGTTGGTGAAAAAGGGACATTTCAGCTAGCACCAGCTAGCGGGTTAAAGAATGTCCTTTTTGGCTTGGAACCGGTCCCCTGCTAAACTGCACCTCATCAATTCCGTGCTTTTATGTTAGAATTTGGATATATTATCAATAAACGAAGCAGTAGAAGGAGCAAATTCACGATGAGAAAAATCGTTGCAGGACTCTTCATGACATTAGATGGCGTCATCGATTCGCCAGAGAACTCGCCGAAGAAATGGGGCAACGCAGAAATTATGGAGCGCATCGCGGAAGGTGTGGCGAAAGCGGATGCGGTACTCTTGGGACCGCAAACGTATCAGTTTTTGGCGCAATTTTGGCAGCACCAAAGTAACGATGTGCCGATGGCGAATTTTTTGAATAATTCGCCGAAATATGTGGTTTCCGGGACGCTCGACACACTGGATTGGCAGCCAGCGACACTGCTGAGAGGTAATTTCGTCGAGGAAATTACGAAGCTCAAACAGCAGCCAGGCCTGAACATTCAGGTGCCGGGCAGCCCTACACTAGTGAGATCACTGTTGCGCGAAGGGCTGCTGGATGAACTGAATCTCAACATCTGTCCAGTGGTAGCTGGCTCAGGTACGCGGCTTTTTGATGGGCTCGAGGAGCCTATGAATCTCACGCTGATCGACTCTAAAGGCTACAGTAACGGCGTTCTGGCCGTAACCTACCAAATCAATAGGGCTGGCGAATAAACAGCCTGCTCTTTCCCTTGATCATAGGAATTACCTAAGCATCCGTAAACTGCTTGACGTAGATGAACTGTCGGTGAGTTGGCGGGCAACTTTATTGAAGCGCCTCGAAGGCAAGGAAACAGATATGCGAGAAAGACTGACAGGTGGTACGAGCTAGGTGCCTGAACATTCAGATGGCGCTGTGAATTGAGCCTGCTCTAGCCGTCGTCGTTCTTTGCTCTTTTTGCATAAACACAATATTCAAAAATCCAAACCCTAAGAAACAAACCCATGGAAGACCCTGCCAGCCAAGCACATTCCCTAGATCATACAAATACCCGCCGCCTACGTTTCCGATGATGGCCCCAATGGAGAGGGCAAAGCTGTTAAAGCCAAAATAGCTGGCTATTGGCTCATTTCCGGCATAGTCGGAGACCATGGTATTCATCATTGGCTGTAGAAATACTTGCCCAATCATGAAGGCGATAACCCCCGCATAGATTCCCCACATGGAGCCCATCATGCCGATTGTAAATAAGCCCCCTGCGAGCAGTAGTGTGCCTAGCGACATCACGCCAAAAGGCTGTAGCTTGTTGTTGCCAAATTTGGACAAGGGCACCTGCAGAAGGACCATAACAACGGCGCCACAGCTGTAAATGAGCCCGATATTCGCATCAGAAGCAAGCTGATGGACACGAAACGGAACGGCAATATATAACTGAGTAACAAGGGACCATGAAATCATCGTGAAGATCATAAAACGTCGAAAAGGACGATTGCTCAGCACGGTTTTCATTTGTGACCAGATGCCAGAATAAGCCTTGCGAGATTGTTCACTCTGGATAGCCGGCAAGAAGAAGAGACTAAAGAAAAAGGAAAATGCAAATATAAGGGTAGCGACCAAACTGACGTATTTGAAATGAAACCCCATGAGTAAGGCGCCTAAAACAGGACCTACGACGAAGCCCATATTACTTAGCATTTCACGAATCGAATAGATGGTAATGCGGTTACTCGAAGTAGACAGCGCCGCATAATAGGCATAACTTGCTGGGTTGAACAGAGACCCGCCTAAACCGGAGAAGAAACAAGCAACGATGAAACCTGGGATGCTGTCGACAAAGCCGAACATACCGAAACCGAAGGTACGGATCAACAAGCCGATAAGAATCGTACGCTTATACCCGAGCTTGTCAGCCAACGTGCCGCAAAGAACGGAAAGTCCTTGCTGACTGAAGCTGCGAATCGCTGAGATGATCCCAACCATGCTGACTGTCAGCAGAATGTCGTTCAATAAATAGGAAGCAAGCAGGGGAATCATCATATAGAATCCGACGGCCATACTGAACGTATTCATGAACATGACCCAGAAGGGCAGCCGAATGGACTTAAGTTTATTTAAAATTGAATTCATAAGTAGGCCTCGTTTCATGCTGGAAGATGTTAATTTCAACACCATACAGGACGAGCAGCCATTTGTATAGGGACATTCTTTGGATGGACTTGGGTATATTTTGCGTTGGGGCTCTATACATGGAAAAGGGTTGTTTCCCAAGTAGATGAATCTACCTGAGAACAACCCTTTGTGGTATTGCTTTCTTGTGGTAATTTGGTGTGGGTTAGGCGCGAACCTGACTTTCAAATTTGCCTTTATGAGCACCGTTGCAATAGGGTTTATTAGACGAGAGTCCGCAACGACACAGGTGAATCTGTTCTTTCGTTTCCATGGGTTTTCCTTCGCCATCCAGTAACGTAACGCCACTTACGAGCAGGGGACCATTATCAAGAATTTTAATTTCTGCCACAACCACACGCCTCCATTTTTTACCATATTAGAAAGAATGAGTTTTTGGTTCCCGCAATCATCTTTCTATTTGGCATTGTTGCCCGATGCGATTAACTATAATCAATTTGAGCATAACAATAAGAGATATGTGGAAAGCGAGACTTCATGCGTGAGATAGGTGTAAAATAGTAGGCATATACATGGTAAATGTGATGAATGGAGTGATCGCCAAATGAATGCGTCCAAATATGAAAAATATTTCTCTATTGATGGCTTCTGGTCCAAGCTCAAAAAAGGTGCCAAAAAAGCCGGCAGTAAAGTGATCTATAGCGGGTTGCTGCTTTTTTACGCGTTGGAAAGTCCGAAGACGCCGCTCCGTGCGAAGGTGCAAATCTATGGTGCGTTGGGGTATCTCATCTTGCCGATAGATCTAATGCCAGATTTACTGCCGATTGTTGGTTATGTGGATGATCTTAGTGCGCTGGGCTTTGCCTTGGCGGCCGTGTCGAAGAGCATTGATGACGAGGTCAGACGGAAAGCGAAGAACAAGCTGAGAGATTTTCTCGGGGCTGATGTTGTCAGCAGCAAGGATATTATCGATATTGATGGTCACGTGGTGGAGGAGCAGGGGAAAGCGAAGGACGAGGACGGGCAAGTGGAAAAATGATGGGTGGACGCGAGCCGCTTAAACAAAAAAGACACCTCGATGGGTGTCTTTTCGCATGTTCGAGCGCTTATTGATCAGCGCCGTGGGATTTAAACCTTTTGTAACCAGCCAAATGTGTCTGGCAGCTTTCCGCTTTGAATACCTGTGATCGTTGTGTACAGCCGTTCCACCAATTCACCTGTGTTCCCTTGGTTAATCACCATCGGTGTACCGTTCCACAACAGGCTGCCGATTGGCGAGACAACCGCAGCGGTACCGGTTCCGAAGGCCTCCTCCAGCGTCCCATCTTCATGGGCCTGCACGATGTCATCGATTGAAATTTTCTGCTCTGACACCGGAATACCCCATTCTTTGAGCAGGTGGATAATGCTTCCACGCGTGATACCCTCCAGAATGCTGCCGCTAAGGCTAGGCGTGACAACTTCTCCGTTGATTTTGAAAAAGACGTTCATACTGCCGACTTCTTCTAAATATTTCTTCTCTATGGCATCCAACCAGAGAACCTGCGCGCAGTTATGCTCTTTGGCTAGCGTCTGCGCTTTTAGACTGCCCGCGTAATTACCGGCTGCTTTGGCAACGCCAGTTCCACCTTGAACAGATCGCGCATAATGGCTCTCGACAAGGATGTTAACCGGTTGCAGTCCTTCTTCATAGTAAGCATCAACCGGCGACATAATGATAAGGAAGGAATAATGCGTAGCTGGACGCACACCTAATGCAGCTTCCGTGGCAATGATGAAAGGACGGATGTACAAGGATGAACCTTTCTTCTTCGGCACCCATGCGGCATCGACACGAACCAGCTCTTGAATGGCACGAACAACGAATGCCTCATCCATTTGCGGGATGCTCAGTCGCTCACTGGAGCGGTTCAAGCGCTTCGCATTTTGATCAGGTCGGAACAACACAATCTCATCGCTCTCGGTGCGGAAGGCCTTCATCCCCTCGAAAACCGCTTGCCCATAGTGGAAAACCATCGCTGCGGGATCATGCGAGATCGGACCATAAGGAACGATGCGTGGATCGTGCCAGCCGAGGCCTTCTTCATAATCCATCATAAACATATGACTCGTAAAATGCTTCCCAAACCCGAGATTCTCCTCTAAATTGGGTATGGTTTTGAAGCTAGGATTAGGTTCAATGCGAATGGTTCCGTACATGTCATAGGCCACCTTTCATGTGGAGAGTTCCGTAAATCTATTACCCTTAACTATAGAAAAATCGCAATCATTGATCAATTGCTATTTATCAATTACTATCATAGTTATTAGCTATGATCGGAGGGTGTCAGATGGATTATCGGTTGTTGGTGTACTTTTTGGCGGTGTGTGAGGAACTGCACTTCACCAAAGCAGCAGAAAAGCTGGGAATCAGCCAGCCGACACTCAGTCAACAGATCCGATTGTTGGAGGATCGGGTGGGATCACCTCTTTTTCAACGCATCGGCAAAAAGATCTATGTAACGGAAGCGGGTGAGATTTTGCGCAAGCATAGTCGAAACATTTTTCACGAGTTGGAGCAAGCGCAAATGGCGATGAATGAGCTCCAAGGGATGCAGCGCGGACGATTGCGGATCGGTTGTTCCGGGAATCATTTGCTGACGGCGACGATCATGACGTTTCATGCGAAATATCCCAAAATCGAGCTTTCCGTGATGGAGCTGGCCACCGAGGAGACCAAAGAGAAGCTGCTGAGCAATGAGTTGGATGTCGGTGTTGTATTTTTGCCGGAGGAGGACGAGCAGCTGAGGTGTATGCCTTTGTACCAAGAGAAGCTTCAGCTTGTGGTTTCGGCTCAGCATCCCTTCGCTCAAGATCAAGTGAAGGAAATACGATTGGCAGAGCTCACAGAGATTCCGATTGCGATGCTGCAGCAAAAGTTCTACGTTCGCCAAATGATGGATGATTGCTGCGCGCAAATTGGCCTTGCTTGGAAGCCGATTGTGGAGCTGTCCACATTGGAGTCTCTCCTGCAAATGGCGAAGAATCATGTGTGCGGGGCCATTGTGCCTGGGTCCTACGTGGAAGGCATGGGCGTTCAGATGCGTGAGCAGAAGCTGTGCGCGATCCCGATTATCGATCCCGTTCCACAGAAGGAAGTGGGGATCGTGTATCGGAAGGATATGTTTTTGTGTAAAACGATGGATACATTCGTGAAGCAGGTTATTCAGGAATTTGCATAGTGTTAAGGGAAGAGTGAGGGATATGGGTATGGTGCAAAAAAGTATATATGTATTCGCCTGTCATGAGAATGAGCAGGCGTTGTGTGAGCTGGAGCTGCGCACGTTGTTGGGCGCAGAGGCCGTTATTGGTGCGCGCTACGCCGTCAGCGCGCGTAAGGTAGAGCCGAGTCGCAGCCCGTTCCTGAAGTTGCGGATGGATGTTGCTTATGAGGCCGACAGCCTGCCTGCGCTGGCCTCGCAGTTGGAGACGTTGACCGTGCGCGGCGCAACGTTCAAGGTCGTGTTCGCGGAGACGGACACGGCGGTCAGCTATGACCGCCAGCGAAACGTCGAGCGCGAACTAGGTCTGGGGCTGCGCGGCAAGGCCGAGATGCGCAGGCCGGAGCAATGGTTCGCCGTGACGGAGCTGGGAGGCCGGTGGTTGTTCGGCGACTGCAGCTACGGCGAAGCCGTGTGGCTTCAGCATCAGCAGAAGCCGCAGAACTACTCCACCGCCCTAGGTACGCGCCTCGCGCGGGCGGTGGTGAACATTGCCGTGCCCGAGGTGGCGGGCACGCGGGTCATTGACCCGTGCTGCGGCATCGGCACGGTGCTGGTGGAGGCGATGTCGATGGGCATCGACATCGTGGGGTATGATCTGAACCCGCTAGCCGTGCGCGGCGCGCGGGTGAATCTGGACCACTTCGGCATGCCGGATGTGGCCCAGGTTGCAGACATGCGGACGCTCGTTCCGCATCCTACAGCCTCGCAAGGCAGTCCACAGCCCATCTACGATGCGCTGATCCTGGACATGCCGTACAATCTTTGCTCTGTGCTGCCAGAAGCAGAGAAGCTGGAAATGCTGCAAACCGCCCGCCAATTGGCGCGGCGCGCGGTTATTGTCACGACAGAGCAGATTGACCCACTTTTGACCAAAGCGGGTTTTCATATCGATTCACGCTGTACCGTGAACAAAGGCAATTTCAGCCGACACATTATCGTCTGTGTCTAGCCATTTTTAATACATCATTTTCCCAAGCGGGCCGTCCTCTGCAATGATGTCCTGGAGTGCGTAACCGGAAATCGGGAAGTAAAGGAACCCATACACATAAGCGGCTAGCTCATAGACCTGAAAATAGACAACGAGTGATTTATCCGCGATATAGAAATCTTGATCAGGGCGAATGCCTTTGAACTCGACTAACAAAGGAATCTCGCGCCGTTTGATTTCGGCGGCAATCATGTCACTTAGCACAGTGACATAATCGCTGCCAGGCTTAAATAACTCGCTCAGCGAATAGCTTTTACCGGTTTCGGTGCTGAAGGTCAACGAATGTTGGATCGTGTTTCCATGAGCTCCGCCTGAGAAGGCATAATTGATCAATGACAAACTAAGTACGCGACGTTCATTCGTTTTGAGTTCGTAATAAGCGGTGACGTCTGTCATCGGGTTGTGCGGATAACCCTGATAATGAAGCTGCTTATTCACGGCATCCACAATCGTTGTGTTGATGGTGTGCTGCACCATGGGAGGGTTCAGGTGGATTACAGCGGGGTACATCAAATTTAATTTGTCGCGCAGCACCTGAAAGGTTTGTATACTAACCGGTTGGTGTTCCAAATCTAAATCATTCATGTGTAATCATCCCTACGTTTTTGCTACACCATATTCGCAAGCTGGGCGTTTGGTTAATGATTCAGCACGATTTAACATAGTGTACAAAAAAAAGAGCTCTCCCTTCGCGTTTAAATACGAGAGGAAAGCTCTTTTTTAGTCATTATTCTGCTTAACTGAAGCGGATTATTCCTATGAGGAGGTTTCCTCGTTCTCGCTGTCATTCGTTGTTGCACTTTGCAGCTGAGAAGATAATGCCTCTACCTGTTGCTTCGATTGGCTGTCTTCGGCATTCGCCTCAGCAGCATTAATCGCATGGCTCACTACGTCGTCGTTACTGCCATTCGTTGACATGGTACAATCACCTCCTTTAAGTTTTCGCCAGAAAACTGGCATCGTAAGCATAAGCTTAGATTCAACTAACTAAGTATCCCTCGGCTCGTCGAAAACTATGCAGGGTATGGAAAATTACTTAAGAATAGTTTATTTATAGGAATTTCCTATCATGAGCGCATGAAATATATATTTCACAAATAAAGTGATGGAGAACATAATAGAAGAAAATGGAATTGGAGTGATTATGAATGGGGAAATCATTCGAAGCCATGCTACCGGAGCACGAGGCGTTTATCGCCAAGCAGCATATTTTTTTCGTTGGATCGGCACCGTTATCTGCGGAAGGACATGTCAATATTTCACCAAAGGGGCATGATGTACTGCGGATTTTATCGGCAAATGCAGTGGCTTATTTGGATCTCACGGGGAGTGGAAATGAGACCAGCGCGCATCTAGCGGAAAATGGCCGCATCACGATTATGTTCATGGCCATCGAAGGGCCGCCTCAAATTATAAGGCTGTATGGCAAAGGCCGCGTTGTCCTGCCTGGGTCAGTTGAGTGGGATCGACTGGCACCCAAGTTCGAGCTGCTGCCAGGTGCGCGACAAATCATAGTCGTAGATATCCATGAGGTGAAGTCGTCCTGCGGCTTTAGCGTTCCTTTTTACACCTATGAGGGTGAGCGGAATACGCTGCAGAATTGGGCGACCAAGCAAGGTGAGGAAGGACTTCTCAACTACTGGCAAGCGAAAAATATGACGAGTATGGACGGACTCCCGACGCCTATCGGTCAGAAGTTATCCACAGATAATGTGTGAGATGACTGCGAATACATGTCCAACAGTTTTACCGTGGGATGCATAATTACATCCAAGTCGGAGGAAACTACTACCAAAAAGGAAGTCCAGTATATGGAATTGACGCAATGGATCAGCGAGAGATTACAAGATCGCGTAGATATTGTGCCTGCGAGATTAGCAGAAGATTAGGCAAAATACTTCCTTAATTCCGCCGGGGCCTCTCGGCTTGTGCGTGTTATGCTGTCCATCGTTACACTCGTGACGAGCGCATCAGCACACAGTTCACCCTGCTGGTTGCGGATCTCTTGTTGCAGCACATAGCTGGAACGGCCCATTCGCTCAGGTCGGCAGCTGACGGTTAGATGTTCCCCTTGCTTGCACTCTTTGCGATAATTAATGTTGATATTAACCGTCACGGTTTGAATACCAAGCTCACCGAAAGTTTCGTAGGATAGCGCACACGCTTCATACCATTCTTCACGCCCCCATTCGAGGTACTCCAAATATTTCGCATTATTCACATGCCCATTCACATCAATCTCCGTGGAGCGGACGATGATCGCTAGCTTTGTTTCCATAAGTGAATCTCCTCCAATTTCTATTATTATAGCTCGTCCTTTGGCAAGATAACCAGTTGCAGCTCATAACTCGCCAATAATGGGGAAAACTATCCCATGCATGTTTATGCTTACCAACGAGTGAGTTATTCGTAGGTAAATGAAGTAAAGATGAAGTAGTTTGGACTGACCATGGAGGGCATGTATGACGCAAGAATATCGGATAGAACGTGATACCATGGGGGAAATCAGAGTGCCTGTGGATAAGTTATGGGGGGCTCAGACCCAACGCAGCTTCGAAAATTTCAAAATCGGCACCGAACGGATGCCGACAAGATTAATAAGTGCTTTCGCACTGCTCAAGAAAGCAGCCGCTCACGTCAACCGCGACCTTGGCGACTTGCCGCCTGAGAAAGCGGAGGCGATCTCGCAAGCGGCCGATGAAATCGTGCAGGGCCGCTGGAACGACGAGTTCCCGCTTGTCGTCTGGCAGACGGGCAGCGGGACGCAGTCGAACATGAACGTCAACGAGGTGATCGCTCGCCGAGGCAGCGAACTGCTAGGGGATGGCGCTCAGCGCATCCATCCCAACGATGATGTGAATCGTTCGCAAAGCTCGAACGATACGTTCCCGACCGCGATGCACGTGGCCGGTGTCATCGCGGTGGAGCAAGAGCTTCTGCCTGCGCTTGAGCTGCTGCAGGCGACGCTGTACACCAAGATGTCGGCCTTCGCCGACATCGTTAAGATCGGCCGCACCCACCTGCAGGATGCTACCCCGCTTACGCTGGGGCAGGAGATCAGCGGGTGGTGGGCGATGCTGGACATGACGGCGCGCATGGTGCGCAGCGCCGTGGATACGATGCGCGAGCTCGCGATCGGCGGCACCGCCGTCGGTACAGGGCTCAACGCGCATCCCGAATTCGGCGCCCGCGTCGCCGAATCACTGGCTCGCGAGACGGGCACGCGCTTCGTCTCGGCCGAGAACAAATATCATGCGCTGACCAGCCATGATCAGATTGTTTACGCCCACGGCGCGCTCAAGGCGCTGGCGGCGAACTTAATGAAGATAGCCAACGATGTTCGCTGGCTATCCAGCGGTCCCCGCTGCGGAATCGGTGAAATCACGATTCCAGAGAACGAGCCCGGCAGCTCGATCATGCCGGGCAAGGTCAACCCCACGCAGAGCGAAGCGATGACGATGGTCGTATGCCAGGTAATGGGCAACGATGCGTCCATCGGCTTCGCCGCCAGCCAAGGCAATTTCGAGCTGAACGTGTTCAAGCCCGTTATCATCCACAATTTCCTGCAGTCCGTACGGCTGCTGGCCGATAGCATGCGCTCGTTTGGCGGCCATTGCCTCGCAGGCATGGAGCCGAATCGCGCGGTGATTCAGCGCAATTTGGAGCAATCGCTCATGTTGGTTACTTCCCTCAACCCGCATATCGGGTATGAGAAGGCAGCCAGCATTGCGAAGCAAGCCCATAAGGAAGGGCTAACGCTGAAGGAGTCAGCTGTGCGCAGCGGCTACTTAACAGCTGAGCAATTCGACAGCTACGTCCGGCCGGAAGAGATGGTCCATCCGAAGGCCGATTAGATTTGGCGTACAGCAAAAAAGCTCTCAACAACTCCTAGTGGAGTCGGTGAGAGCTTTTTCTAGCCTTGATACTCACAAACGATCACGTATTCATCGCCTGCTGCTTGTGTTCGATAAGGTGGGGAGCATCTTTAAATCCTTGACCATGGATGAATTGCAAATCGGACATGCGGGACTATCGGCGAAAGAAAAGTTATCTCTCATCCAGCAAGAGCACTGATCGGTGCTGCAGGTCCAGATGCTGGTTTGTTCTTCCGGTACTGGTTCCAATGATTTTTTTGAAAAATACAATCGAACTCCTCCTTGTCATAATTGACTCTGACGCGCAAGCAGTTAAAGCAATATGTGATGAAGGACTACAGCTTGACTACATTTTCAGCTTGCGGTCCGCGGTTACCTTGAACAACTTCAAATTGCACACGTTGGCCTTCATCCAAGCTTTTGAAACCTTCCCCTGTAATGGCGCTGAAATGAACGAATACGTCATTACCGCCTTCCATTTCGATAAAACCAAATCCTTTTTCTGCGTTAAACCATTTAACCGTACCAGTTTCCATGTGTTCATAAACCTCCAACAATAATTTGTGCCTGCGCTTCTCATCGGCGGAATCAACTCGTTCCGAAGAGGTTGCAAATCATTAACGCAGCTTTGATAATATATCCATTATTAGGGAAGCTTATTCCACTTTTCAGAAAAAACATCAAAGTTATTTTCAGGCGGCTCCTACCAACGCTCCATACAGCAATGACCAAATACAAAAGCTCGCTCCACTTGGCCCTGAGGACCTTGAGGAGCGAGCTTTTGCTTCTTAAGCAAGTAGAAGAATGACCAAAAGTTCAAAGAGCACGAGCGTTATAATCTGGTTATATTGCGCTGGTGTATAGATCGGTCTGTTATGACCCTGATGGTGTCCATGATGAGGGTCGACATGAAGATACACGTGATGACCATCTGCATTAATCAGAACACCTTCATGTGTATGCCCATCGATCGTAGTGATACGGACCTTACGGCCCAAATGCGGATGGATTGCATGCATGAGTCCATCTCTTTTTTGTTTCATCATGTGCTGCCAATTGGGTTCTGCTTGGTACAAAACATGGTGTCCATGATGACCTTGCGGCCCATGGGGTTGCATAGGGTTTGTATACATAAACGGTCACTCCTTCTCGTACGACTGCGCCTCCGCAGCAGGCTTTTTGCCTAGGTTCAATACTAGACTATTCAGCCGTTCGAAAAGGGTGATTGCCCATGCGCTTCTTTTACGCTTTAGTCTCGGTGGATGGTGACGACACGCGTGTCATCATTGAAGGAGACGATACAGCCAAGCTGTTCAGCGATGAAGCGAATAGGTACGAAAGTAGAATTGTTAGAAAGTGTCGCTGCGCTTTCTAGCTCAGGAGCATCAACGCCGTTTACTGTGGCAAGCTTACTGTCCAGCGTTAGCAAAATCGTCCGACCCGTGATGAAGTCTGTAATCGTAACTTGGCGAAGCTCGCCGTTCCAACCTACTTCAGCACCAAGTTGCTCGGAGACGAAGCGTACAGGAACCATCGTTTTGCCATTCGCATCAATAAATGGTTGTGGCGCATCTTCCGTAGCTCCAGATCCATCGGTAGCCATATTGACATCTTTTTTCGTTACTTTCAAATCGTCTTTAAGCATTTTGTACAACGTAGATTGCTTTTCTTGGTTAGCTAGCAGCTTAAAGACCGCTGTAGCATCTAAACTTAATTGTAGTGCACCAGATGTGTTAATCGTGCTAGCCGTTACAGGTTTATTTAAATTCCAAGTTTCATTTACAAAGGAAATCTTCACCGCTGAAGCACCAATCTTCGAGTCTGTGAGCGGGAGGTTCAACGCTAGGCTTTGCTTGCGAACTTGTTTATCTCCATCGATGTAGACATCTGCCTGAAGGGAAGCGTTAGGATCGAACACGCCAGTTGTTTTGGTTAAGGAGTCGGATAAACCCGCTAAAAGATTGTGAATAGGGTCGTACACCACGCTAAGAGCAAGTTCTTTGTTGGTCATAATTTGCAGCGTAAGACTCGTATCTCCTGCATTAATTTGTTCTTTGATTACGGGCTCAAGTGCATCATATAACTGACTTAGCACGTCTTTAAAGCCTTTTTCGTCGGCAAGAACATTAGCGAGCAGCTTTTGCAGCAGGGCAGCCAATTCAGTGCCGCTAAGCTCGATGTGAGCTTTTTGCAAGGAAAGCGGCGCGCCGTTTACTGTATCCGTTACAGGTGAAATGGTAAGAGAATCTGGATCAGGGGTATTTCCTAAAATAAGTCCGATAAGACCAGGTTTAATCTCAAGAAGTTTATTGCCGAATTGTTCTTGAATGGCCTTAGGTAATATTTTAAAGAAAGAAATATTTGCGCCGCCTAGAAGATCAATAACAATCGGCTTTTTCGCGCCTTCAATGCTTAGGTTTATCTTTGTTCCTTCCGTGGCAATGTTGAAAGGAATCTTACCTTTACTGTAAATAATTGTGCCGTCTACAGATGCATGTTGGTTATCTTGCGTTTTGACAGCAAGCTCAACTTTGACATTTTGCAGGGCAGCAAGCGCTGCTTTTTCTTCTGCTGTCAGCTTAGAAGTATCGCCAGGAACGAGATCAAGCTGCAGTGTACCTTTTGACTCGGACGACTTCACAAGTGCGCCTTTTTGGACGGCTTCCGCCAGTTCCAAGCCTGGTATTGATTGACAACCCGTTAGCGTCAACATCATGATTACCATTGCTGCCGAAATTAACCAAGTCCATTTTTTTGAGTGCATGGGATAATCTACTCCTTAGTTTTAATAGATTTAACGATAAGCCATCGAAAGATTATACGCAAGAAGTATCGGAAGGATGCGCTGTGCAGTGAATTTCCCTTGAGGTTTGTTGGTGAGAATTAACGCGTACGATCCCATTTCTCAAGTTCCGTTTGAATGTCTGTCCGGAATGGAAGCCGCTGATGTAACTGCCGAAGTTCTTGCTTCGCTTCTACGTGATGTCCTTGGGCATAGGTGATTTGGCAACGAAGCAACAAAGCATGAACATCTTGCGGGTTTGCAGATAATGCGTAATTGATCTCGCTAGCAGCACGATTCAGATTGGAAGCTTGGTTTGTTTCAAGGTAGTCCTTTAATAAGAAATAGGCCATGCTAGTATGTTGCGCAGCTGCAACCACAGATAGCGAGGCACTGCGTTCAAGCAACTCAATGGTTTGCTGAACATTCTTTTCACCATGAGGTGCTTGCTCGGCTTGCTTGAATAAGGATTCAGAAGCCCCAAGGCGGAAGGAGAGAACAGATGCAAGGAGCAATGCGACGCTCAAAAGGATTCGGCCTGGCCATCTCGTAGGATGACCTTTTGAGGGCGCAGGTTCATTGTTGGGCCAAGAGGCCATGATTCCTAAAAGCAGCCAAAGGCCAAGGAGCACCGGATAGTTAAACGTAAAATCTACGGTACTATGAACCAATAGACAGCCGAAACCTGTTAGGCAGCTGACGGTCCAGATTTTCGCAGATCCAGTAGATCTTCTGTAGATCGATACGCCACTCCAAATAACTAGTCCGACCAAGGTTGAAAATAAACTGAGGCCAATAATGCCAGTTTCAATCCACGTTTCTAGCCAGTGATTATGTAAGTAACGGACTGTGTAGGCTGCGGTTTGATACTGGTACTGCAAAATGTTCCAAGCGCCCCCGCCGTATCCGAACAGTGGAGCATCCATAATCATATGCCAAGCATCCTGATAGTAACCCAGACGAGTTGTCCATTCAGCGGCGTGCGTGTTAATTTGCAGCAACCGATGTGAAGCGATGGAATGATTGGATGAAAGAAGTACGCTTGAAAGCACGAGACAAACAGAAATGGCAGCTGTGGCTAAAGTGTTAGTTCGTATTTTATGGATCAAAAAAGTAGAAAGCTTCTTCCTATTCTCTTTGCCAAAAGCTACATATTGAAAAGGTACAGCCATAATGAAAAGAACGAATACAGTACGAGAACCGGTGAGTAAGATACCTAACGCTAATAGGGCACATAGCCAGATGTACTGAAGCCTGGTTTCTAACGCAGCCAACATCAAGCACATCACGAAAGCCGTCAGTAGCGCGATTCCCCACGCATTCGCATAGTCCAAAGTTCCCTCGAAGCGCCCATCTCGAAATTGATTAAAGATTACACCGCAAATAACTAGCCCAGAACATAGATAGACGAATGCCTTGACTAAAGCCAATCTGTGTACCAGACTCAGTTGAAACCCGAGGACTGCTAGTGGCAAAAGAAGGATCATCCGAAAAGCAGTTGTTATCGCCTCTTGTTGATTAATGGCATAAATAGCAGCTACGAAGTAGTAGCAGACAAAGGCTACTAGGGCGTAGAAGGTAGGATGAGTGGGGATTTTTCCACGACTTAAAATAATTACCGCTACAGTGACGTAAAGTCCTCCACTCACGGTCAAATATTGGTGCTTAAACAACAAGCCCTGCATGAAGAAAGACAATGTGAAAAATAGGATAAGCACGATAAGGGAAACGAGCGAAATCCAATTCCGTGTGGTTGTTGGTAAAGCTTGTTTTTGTATGTGTTTTACAGGGCGCACAGTAGGTATATTCACTCCATTGCAAAATTTAGCGGAATTTGATGCTATGTTCCTACTATTTATTATAATACATTGGTTGTTAGTATTGTTGGATTTTCCATTTCCCCTTATAATTAGTAGGTACTTATAAGATGTGGCTTTATAGAACAAGGGGGAACTTTTATTTTGCAATCACAACGAAACATAACTAAAAGGCTTACACAAAGGATCTCGGCAGCAGTTGTATGTTTATTTTTGTTGAACATCTTTATCCCGATCGTGGCGTCGGCAGCAAGTTTGTTTTATTTACAGTATGATTCAGTGTCAGGTAAAGTTTACGGATATATTTACTCGGACAAGCCATCGTTATCGGTGAGTGTAAACGATGCGACGTATGGGACGAAGAAAGTTGTTACTGATTTACCATTTGAGAATATAATTGATAATTCTTATTATTATAGTTTGGATGGTGAAGGGAATAGTTGGCTAGGCCTCAAACCTGTTACAACTGCTGTTTATGAAGGTAGCACACCTGTATACTCAACCAAGAATAATGTTAGTGGAGTTGTGTATACTTACGAAAATGAGTTTAAGTTGAACGCTCCGACGGGACTGTCAGGCATATATCGAAAAGGAAATTGGCTGGTTTCCTGGGATGTCTCTCCCCAGCCCCTACAATCAAATAGGTACGCCATTTATGTCAATAATCAGAAATGGTCAGAAATCTATGGAAACCACTTCGAGTTTCCGTACACAATCGGTGGTTTAACTAATAATGTACAAGTTCGGGCTATTGATGTCGTTGGGAATGAGTCTGAACCGAGCGAAACGCTGCAATTAACGCCTTCCTCGGAGTATAATGGATTTAAGTATAGGGGGGTCATTCAATTACATGGACTCGCTCAAAAAGGCACGATAGTAACAGTCAAAGATGTGACAGGAGCAAGTGTTTATACACTTTCGTATGATAACACAGACCTTAGTGGAAACACATCAGTAGGACACTATCTGCTCTCAAATGATGTTTATGGGTATGGGAATAGGGTTGACTATGCTCTGGGGTATTACTTCGATCTCCCATTGAACAACTATACAATAACGATTACGACGCCTGACAATCGAAGCTATACTACAAACTCATATGTGTCTAGCACGACAGCATTTGACGATTATAATGGAAAATATTTTGATATGTATCAATATAGTAGCATTCAGGCAGGAATTTTTGCCGAAACGCCGAGTTTACTGTTCGATAAGAAAGATCAAGGACACTGGATGCAACCCTCCGAAGATATTGCACGCTTTACACCTTCAAGAGGACAGGCAAAGTTCCTTTCAATCGAATTCCCATACGATCCATGGAGAAACGGAGAGTTCACACCCAATAATTCAACAACCATCTATAATGATGTCACTGCCGCATCAGATTTCCGATTAATTAAAGTGTCTGATCAAAGTGAGGTTGTAATTAAGGGTGTGACCCGATTCGCTGCGTGGAAACCAAGTGAAGTGGTTTTAAATCTAGATACCGCGTTAGAGGCTAATCAGTCCTATGTACTTCAAATGTCATCTACAAGTGGTGGCAATGAGATTCAGTTACCTAAATGGTCTGGTAGCAAATTTACTGCAGCAATTACTTCTTTACTTGAAGATTATAGTAGTTACTATGATGTTTTTGTGGATACTTATAGTGCTGAACGGCTAGTTAGTGTTAAAGAATCATCGAGTGTTGATGCCAATGCAGCCGCTGCAGTAACAGCCAAAATTACAGCTCTGCCGGCAGTTAAGGACGTAGTATTAGCAAATGAAGCAGCTGTAAACGCGGCTAAAGCAGCGTTCGATCTACTGACACCTGCTCAGAAGACCCTGATAAGTACAGCAGATCAAACCAAATTAACAGATGCCCTAGCGAAGATAGCGGCATTGAAAACTCCTCCACCGATGTTTTTCTTTCCTATGAATAACTCGCCTCAGGCTTCAGACGAGGGAGTTAACGTGGATACAAGCAAGTTCACGACGAAGGAAAAAGACTCCGACGGTAAAGAGGTTTCCCGCGTGAAGCTGGATGCGGACGTCATCACAAAAGCGATCGATGTCATTAAAGAGAACGATAACGATCATCAAATCATCACATTGGATGCGACAGGCACAGAAGCTGGGACCAAAATCGAAATTCCCGCAGCGTCTTTGCTCGAAGCGATGAAATCCAATGAAAATATCTTGCTCGCTATTCAATCGGACGCAGGTGCCTATCAGGTGCCAGTTAGCATTTTCAAAGACATTGCAAAGCAATTAAACAAGGATCTCAAAGATGTGACTGTGACGATTTCCGTGACGAAGGCTTCGGAGAAATCCTACGAAGTGCTTCAACAAGCGAATCCAGGCATGAAAACGCTACTGGCCAATCCGATCGAGTTTACCATTACAGCAGAATCGGGTTCTACGAAGGTAGAAATCAATGATTTCTCAGGCACATATGTGGAGCGGACAATTGTTGTTCCATCAACAGTAGACGGTGACAAAACAACAGTCGTTTCATTTGACCCGGTAACAGGTAAGATGACATTCATTCCTGCTATTGTGTCACATGTGAATGGCAAGACGGAGATCACGATTAAATCACCGCATAATAGCATGTACACACTTGTTGAAGTAAACAAAACGTTTAAAGATATTAGCACACACTGGGCAAAAGCTGACATCGAATTGCTGGCGTCCAAGTTCATTGTTCAGGGATTGGACGAAACGAACTTCGCACCTGAGCAACACGTAACTCGTGCACAATTTGCTTCCATGCTCGTTTCTGCGCTAGCCTTACAATCAGATGCGAGTTCCTCCACTTTTGTAGATGTGAAGAAGGATGATTGGTTTGCAGGCGCAGTAGGTACTGCTGCCAAGCTAGGACTTGTTGAAGGCAACAGCGCGGGAGAATTCACTCCGAATGCGGACATTACCAGAGAACAAATGGCTGTGATGATATCGCGTGCTCTGAAGCTTGCGGGTAAAGAGGCACAGTCATTGTCGCAAGAGAAGCTTTCCAGCTTCACAGATAGCGGTACAATGAGTGAATGGGCTAAATCAGCCATAGCTCAATCCCTTGCAGCTAACATTGTAAATGGTTTGACGGAGCAATCGTTTGGACCTCAAGAAAGTGCAACCAGAGCCCAAGCGACGGTTATGCTCAAACGATTCTTGCAATATGTAGATTTCATTAATTAAAGCTCTCATCGGAGATCCTCCTACTTGTGTAGGGGGATTTTTTTGTACAAGTTTGAAACGAAACCTTTTATTCCCAATTTCGTCTATATTTATGTGGGAGGTAAAGCCGATGATGACGTTGTTTATTGTTTGTTTTTTTGTAGGCCTCGTACTGACGTTGCTCATCACACTCTTCGGTGTGGATAGCTTCGAGCTGCATGGGGATGCTGGCGGTGCACATGGGCATGGTGGACCCTCGATGTTCAACATGTCTTCGCTGCTTGCGGGTTTGACCGTGTTCGGCGGCATGGGGTACATCCTTAACAAGGTTGGTATGACGAGTGGTTTACTCATTCTAGTCCTTGCCATTACTGCTGGTTTTGTGATGGCGTGGCTCTTCTTCCTTTTGTATGCCAAGGTCATTTATAAGCATGATGACAGCATGAAGGAGAGCGATTTTGAGCTTAGCGGTCAGTTAGGCAAGCTGACAGTTCCGATTATCGGGAAAAACATGGGTGAAATGGTGTATGTGCTCAAAGGAACCACGCGCTCCATCAGTGTTCGTTCCGAGAACGGTGAGTCCCTAGCGAAAGGGACGAAGGTTGTTATTTTGAACATAAGCAAAGGTGTTGCTACGGTGACGGAATTTAGTGAATTTGAATGATGGGGAGGTAAGGCAGATATGATGTATTCCGTACTTATTATGGTAGTTGCAATTGTAGTTGTTGTTTTCATCTTACTAGCTTCAATTGTTAAAGCGTATAAGAAAGTGCCGCCGAATGAAGCAATGATCGTGTATGGTTTAGGTGGCAAAAGGGTCGTGCAAGGCGGCGGGACGTTCGTGATCCCCGGCTTTCAGAGCTACAAAACAATCTCCATGATGCTCACGAGCTTTGATGTGAAGCCCGACCAGCCGATGTTCTCGCTGCAAGGTATTCGTCTCAAAATCGAAGCTGTCGCTCAAATCAAAATCCAAAGTGATCCCATCGCGATTGCAACCGCTTCTGAGCAGTTCCTCGATCACTCAATGGCGGAGCGGGAGGCGATGATTTTACATTCCGTAGAAGGACATTTACGGGGGTTAGTCGGGCAATTGACGGTAGAATCGATTCTCAAGAACCCGGATGAACTCAACAGCAAGATGAGGGAAACGTGTTCAGAGGATTTGGATAAAATGGGGCTCAACCTCATTTCCTTCGTGCTGAAGCGGGTAGCGGACGATCAGGGCTACATCGAGAACTTGGGTGTACCTGAGGTGGAGCGGATTCGCAAAAGCGCGAGCATTGCCAAAGCGGAAGTCGAGCGAGATATTCAAATTCGGCAGGCGGATACGGAGAAGGAATCGGCCATTCGCAAGGCGGAAGCGCACCAATTGACGATTGAAGCGGAGAGCGCCGCGTCGGCGAAGGAGGCCCAGTACCGCAAGGAGCTCAGCATGAAGGAAGCCGAGTTCAAGCAGGAGACGACGAGTCGTCAGGCGGAAGCGGATTTGGCCTATGAATTGAAGCAAAAGCAAATTCAACAGTTGCTCGTGACGGAACAGGTACGTATCCGTCAGATGGAAGCGGAGGCGAACAAAACCGTTCGCCAGATCGAGGTCGAGCTGAAGCAGAAGGAGCTCGAGGCCTCTGTCATTAAGCCAGCCGAGGCGGAGAAGCTGGCGGCTATTATGCGCGCTGAGGTGAGCAAGCAGCGGCAAATTCTTGAAGCCGAGGCGGACGCGGAATCGACGAGAAAGCGCGGCGAAGCCACGGCGGAAGCGGAGCTCGCCAAAGGGAAGGCGAACGCGGAGGTTGTGCGCCTAGCGGGGCTTGCGGAAGCAGAGGCGCTGGAGAAAAAAGCCGAAGCTTATAAGCAGTACACGCAGGCGGCGGTTACGGTGGAAATTCTCCGCATCCTGCCGGAGCTAGCGGAGAAAATTGCGGCGCCGCTGAGCAATGTGGATAAAATCACCGTGATCTCTCAGGACGGTTCGACGTCAGGAGTGAATCGCATAACCGGCGATATCGCCAAAATGATCGCCCAGGTGCCGGAGATCACCCAGACGCTCACGGGCAAAAGCGTGACCGACTTGGCACGCGCGTTCTTAGGGACGGACGCCGACCCGACGTTGAAGCGGGAAGGGTAAGGATGGGGGGCGGGCGCACACGCACCCAACAATCAAGGTCATACTCTCAATTGTAGAGTATGGCCTATTTCTTTGGATCAAAATGGTAGAATACCTGCCCAAAATCATAGAGATAGCAAGCGGAATTTATCAGATTACGCTACAATGGAGGTGTGCGAGTCTATTTCGCAGTGAGGCTAGTTTTTAATAGAGGCGGGTGTTCTATGCTCATATATAGGAAATTTCTACGTGATCTTTTACGAAATTATATGCTGGGTTCGGGTATTGCTGTTCTAGTTGTAGGTGGTGTCATTATTTCGACAACACTCTCGATTTCGAATGTTGAACTGTATCGTGTTTTTATCATCATGATTTCCTCGTTATGTGTGATGATGCTTGCCGAGTTTCTGGTGTTTCGGAGGCACATGAGACCTATTCGTGAAATGATGGGTCAAGAGACGCCGTCGCTGGCGACAATTCGAGCGGCGTACTTACAGACACATCGATTTCCTGCCTTGTCAGTGATGCGGATCATGGGGCCGCACTTTTTGGGGTTATCTATTCCTGCTATGACCATGGCAAGCATAGGGATTGCGTGGGGTTGGTTGACATTGCCTGCTTTTTATATCGGGCTAGCGGGCATAGGTGCCATACTGGTAGCCAGTATGCATGCGTTGCTTGAGTTTTTTACGACGGCGCAAGCCATTCGGCCCATGCTGATACATATACGCGAGTTAGGGCAGCGAATTTATGGCGAAGACGTCTCGTTGGATGGACGCGTGATCGTGTCGATTGGGCGGAAGTTTCAGCTGAGTGCGTTTCTCATCGGCACGATGCCGCTATTTCTTTTTAGCTTAGCAACGCAAATTCGGTTGAGCACAAGTGTGGATTCCTCCCAGCTGATCGCTGATTATTGGAAGTGGGCGGCGATTATTCTTTTGCTGGGCGTCGGCTTCTCCTCCTTAGGTGCACACATGCTGGCCAGTGATATTCAACAGCCGATCGAAGATTTACATCGCGTGATGAAGCAAGTTCAATCCGGTGATCTCAAAGTAAGGGCCTCTGACTTATACTCGGATGAGTTCTCGCGGTTGTTTGCGGGCTTTAACCATATGGTGAAGGGCCTCGATGCCCGTGAAAAAACGAACAATCAGCTCCTGCAGAGCTATTACGCTACACTTGCAGCAGCTCTCGATGCTCGAGATGCGTATACGGCAGGGCATTCAACTCGCGTTGCCGAGTACTCTTTGCTGATTGGACGAGCGGTGAGCCTGAGCGAGCAGGAGCTCGATTGGTTGAACAAGACAGCGCTGCTGCACGATATCGGCAAAATCGGCGTGCGCGATGCAGTTCTCTTGAAGGATGGCCGATTAACGGAAGAGGAATTCGAGCAAATCAAGCGTCACCCTGATCTGGGTGAGTCGATTCTGAAGCAGATTGAGCCTGCTGAGGCGATGGCTCCCTTGCTTCCGGGCGTGCGCTCACATCATGAGCGCTATGATGGTGCCGGATATCCGGATGGCCTGAAGGGCCAGGATATCCCGGTTTTCGGTCGCATCATTGCGGTAGCCGATGCGTTCGATGCGATGACGTCCGATCGTCCATATCGGAAGGGAATGCCTTCCCGGAAGGCGATGGCCATTCTCGAGGAGGGGAAGGGGACCCAGTGGGATCCCCGCTTTGTTCAGGGCTTTATGGATGCGTACAAAGCGTAGTTGCAGGAGTGGTAGGATAGACTTTTTAGCGGGGGAGTAGGGCTACTTCTCGCCAGCCCAATCACCCTCAGTTATAATAGGAGCAAAGGAGGTTGGTCATATGGATACATTGCGTTTCCCGATCGGATTGTTTGAGCACGAAGGTGAGATCTCGGAGTCACAGCTCCATCAGTGGATGACTGACATTGAGCTTACGCCAAGCAGACTGCGTGAGGCTGTCGCTGGGCTCTCGGACGAGCAGTTAGACACGCCGTATCGCCCTGGAGGGTGGACTCTGCGTCAGGTGGTGCATCACGTCGCAGACAGCCATATGAACAGCTACACACGGTTCAAATTAGCACTGACAGAAGACGAGCCGACGATTCGGCCGTATTACGAGGATCGCTGGGCTGAGCTTAGCGACGGGAAGTCCGCGCCAGTCGAGCTGTCGCTTGCGCTGCTAGACGCTTTGCACAGCCGCTGGATGATCCTTCTTCGCGATATGCAGCATGAGCAGTTTGCGCGCGCTTTCGTCCATCCAGAGTCGGGGAATACGATTCGACTGGATTGGAATGTTGGCAACTATGCTTGGCACGGTAATCATCATAGTGCTCATATCACGAGTTTGCGTGATCGCAATGGCTGGTAATCACCAGCGTAGCTGCAATCGCAATAAAACCCGCTACGTCCAAGAGACATAGCGGGTTTTTGCATCATGCTGTTGTGTATTTATGTTTCAGCGAGTGGCAGCACTCTCTTTGGCTGCCGCCGTCGAGGGGCTCCTTCTCACCATCCCAGTCTCAACCGACAAATAGCGACCGACTTTCTCAATCCATTCCTGGACATAGTGATCGGTGGCCCATTGCGCCATGACAAGCTGTTCGCCAGGCTGCAAATCCAAGGTAAGCTGAGGTATACTGCCAGGTGCCTGCCCGTAGGAGTAGAATTTGAGCTTATCCCCCTCGAAAATGACAAGCATATCGTCCATCGGCGAGGTTAACACATCCGTGGCTTGCGGCCACGAGGACTTGATATTGCTCCATGAGCAGCAGATGTCGTCGTGATTGACGACTTTATCCGGCAGCTCGCGTGGGAAATCGCGAAGCACGTAAGAATCAGGTCGTGATGAACCAGCTTTCGTTGTTTCTGCAACTAAGCCAACCCACTGGCCTGGCTTACGCTGCACCGTCCAGCTTTGCCCAGAAACCTCACTAAACGCATTATCTCCGACGCTCGACATCGAGGCAAGCTCATTGCTCATGCTTGCACCAAAGACATCCATAATGGACACATGGTTCTTGTCCACTGGCTTTTTGTTGAACTGCATGGTACGCGCTTCCTTCAATTGCGGTAGCGTGCGCGTCCAGATACGATCGGCACGGTAGGGCGCATTCCCATTCCGAGCTTCCTCAGTCTCGGCAACAGAGACATATTGGTTGCCTGCAAACAACAGTGTTTCAACGCGATTAAACTCTTGATCCGCGAAGCGTTCAGACTTAGCAGGCTGATCAGCCAAATGAGCAGATAAATAGTGGGACTCACCGGTACGAGTTGTATGTGTGAGGGAGTCGATTTTCCAGAAATTTTGCTTATACGGCATCAAAATCCCCGTGCCTTCAGAGGTTTTCTGCAATTGCCCGCGAACGGGTGCTATGAGCATCGTCCGATAGGTGCTGTAACGAAGCGGCGGCAGAACGCTTCCTGGATCGCTTGTGGAAGGCTCGTGCTCCGTCCGTAGTCCAATTAGCAACGCTGTGTTGATGGGAGCAGGAGGGGGAGTGGAGACCGTTACTTCCGCCGTCATCAGCTTCCCTTCGAGAGCAGCAGCCTCGCTTTGCGTATGCAGGGTGTGCCATGGGAAAAGAAGGACGACAGCCAAGACAGTACCCAAACCAGCGACGCAGAGAAGAGGCTTTACCTTGGACTTGTTTCGCTCCTTGTGTCGAATCTTTTCCTCAATGTCATGCTGAAGCTTGGAGGTGAACCCCTTCTGCTGAAGGGGCCCATCTTCCAATTGCTTCTGGAGGTCATCTGGTTCAGGAGTTTTCAAGCGCTTCACGCTCCTTCAGACTAAGAACCTTAAGTCTGGCGTGGTGAAGCCTGGATTTAACCGTTCCTTCCGAGATGGCCAGAATAGCTGCCATTTCCTTGGTGGTCATCTGATAATGCGCGTGAAGAATTAAAATTTCTCTATATTTTGCGGATAAAGACATGACCTTTTGCCAAATCTCACTTGCATATAAATTTTCGACTGCTTCTGTTTCTGCAGAGCTTGAGGTCCCACCCGATTGGACGAAGCCTACAAGGGTCACCTTGCGCCAAAATGCTTTGCGCATATAATCATAAGCAGTGTTGCGGGTTATTGTAAGCAACCAAGTTTTTACCGCAGCTTCACCACGGAAAGTCGTCAGATTGCGATATACTTTTAAGAAAGCATCCTGGGCAATATCGTCGGCTGCATCTTTATTGCGACAAATGCTAAATGCATAATTCCACACATCATTTCCGTAGGCTTCCATTAAATTGCGAAGGATCACCTTCTGATCTGTTGTTTCTGCGATGTACTTCAAATAATCAAATACATGGACACCGGTCGTTTCCAATTCTCTCACCTCTCCTATATAGACGCATGAATTCGTGAAAAGTTCACTTTCCCCAAATAATAACATTACTCACACCATTCGTAAGCCGCCGCCCCTTTATGCCTCATCTGAACGTATTCATTCTTCCGCCTGATCATGCCTTAATCCGTATGAAGGAATTCCTAGTAAGCTAGGTCGTAATTGGCAGGAGATAGTGCCTAGACAAGAGAAAAAGTAGGAGTTGACAACGAAGCGCTTTAGCACGCAATATGAAGGAAGGACTAGATCCTTCGGAGAGGAAGAGCAGCATGAATTTCGTTGAGCATATAGCAGATCATTTGCGATCCGGACAAATAAGTAATTATCCGCAGCCGATTGCCCTGAACTTAGGTTTAGTGTACACCGTGAAGCTAGAAGACAAGAAGACGAATTTAATTTGGCTTCCTTTTGAATATACAGGTTTAGCTTACATCGATATGGGCCTGCGGGTGAATGTTTACCCCTACTATCGCGGTACGATTATTGAGGAAATTGAACTTTCCCGAGGAACAGATCTCTACAAGCCCCAAACGGAAGAAGCATTCACCAAGGCCCTTTTTACGAAGGGGTACGAGCTGCACCAACTGCTGCAAGAAGAACAGTACAGTCATTTACAAGGGAGTGCACCCGATTACCTAGCTAAAATGATGTACATCGTCGACTGGATGCGTTATTACAACTCGGCCAAGGCGGTAACAGGCGCGAAAAGAAAAGGTTAATCATCGTTCGAGATAACGGATCTTGCTTTCTACCTAGTAGAGGGCAGGGTCTTTTTGCCATTTCATACGGCTATAGTCCCAGTAATGGTGGGCATATCCTGCCTGGGTGAATGGGCTTTTTAGCATGTTCTCAAAGACTAGTAGAAGGCTTATTCTAGAGAATGGTGGAAGTAAGTGCCGAAAATTTGGATAGAAGCGGAGAAAATACGATGAAACGATGGACGAAATGGCTGACGATTGCAACAATCGGTTGCCTATTAACGATAGGTAGCCTGCAAGGTAGAAGTGAAGCAGCGGGATTCAAGGATATTGGAGGACATTGGGCGGAGCAGACGATCGTTCAAATGGTACAGCAGGGTTTACTGGATGGATTTCCAGATGGGACCTTTCGACCTGATGAGACTGTCACCGCAGACCAATTTGTGAAAATTGTGCTGTTAGCCTTCACAGATAAGTTCCCGAATGGCGAACGGAAGTGGAAAACAAGCTTTTTGCAAACGTTGAGTGCGAGTAATCAAAATATGTTGCAGCAGGATTACCGGGACTTCACGTTTAGGCCGAACACCGTCGGTTACTGGGCGAAGCCCTACTTGGATTTGGCGAGCGATCTTCATTTTATTAGTAAGGGACAATTCGTTGATTATAAAGCTTCCTTGAAGCGGGAAGATGTTGCTGAGATTTTGTACTATTTGTTGAAGGAGACCGAATATCTGGAGGATGAAACGTACAGTCTTCAGGCCGCATCCCAATTCGGCGATCTGCAGAGCGCAACGAGCAGACAGCAGAAGTTTATCGGTGAGTCGATGACCAAAGGGATCATGGAAGGGTATCCGAACGGTTACTTTGGTGTAGGACAATATGTGACACGTGCCGAAGCACTGCAAATCATTACACGACTGCAAACGAAATCGAAGCGGCTTATCGTGAAGAACGATAACGATGCATTCATCAAAGTGGTGCCTACCAAGGATGGCAGCTATAAGAAGCTCGTTTTCCCAGATGAGCGTATGCTGCAAGCGTACGAAGTGATGGAAGAGGCAGGCAAGCTGCGCGGGACGAATTACGATTTGGAAGAGACGACGCTGCGTCTATTTCGAAATGCGGAAGCCAAAGCGCAAACTTTGAGCGGGGCAACGGCAGGAGCGCGCAACAGCAACGAGGCTTCCCTATGGTTGGATCCACAGTTTGCTACCTATGGGGTAACGGTGCAACTGGAGGATGGGGTGCTTGCCCGCAATACGGAAAGCATTCGTAAGTTCACGGATTTCCTATTTGGGTATGACGCAGACATTTTCAATCGTCAATTTACGGATGCGTGCGGGCGTGCAGCTGCGAAAGGTGTTCTTGAAACAACAACGACGCAAATCGGTAACTTCTCGGTGGAAACACGATTGGAGTCGGATGGGAAGACGATCGTTTTCTCTATCATTTATTCTTAATAGGTTTGGACAAGCTGTACATACAAGTTTATTTAAATATCCATTAATTGCGAAACATCTAGCTAACATGTACGTACAAGTGTATAATGGTGATATCATACGTACATTTATCGGAAGGTGTTGAGCTCAGATGCTAGATAAATTGAGACAACAAGTATTGGAAGCAAATTTGGATCTGCCCAAATATCGTCTTGTCACCTTTACATGGGGAAATGTCAGCGGAATCGATCGAGAACAGGGGCTTGTCGTGATTAAGCCTAGCGGCGTACCTTATGAGGATTTGAAAGCAGAAGACCTCGTCGTGGTTGATCTGCAGGGTAACCTTGTGGAAGGCCAAATGAAGCCATCCTCGGATACGCCAACGCATCTTGCGCTGTATCGCGCTTTCCCGTTTATTGGCGGTATCGTTCACACGCATTCGCTTTGGGCAACAAGCTGGGCGCAAGCGGGTCGAGGCATTCCGGCGTTGGGTACGACGCATGCGGATTACTTCTATGGCGAAGTGCCGTGCACACGTCTGATGACAGAGGCTGAGATTCAAGGAGCCTACGAGTTAGAGACAGGCAATGTTATTATTGAGACTTTCCGCGAGTTGGATCCAGCGATGGTTCCGAGCGTGCTTGTGAACTGCCATGCGCCATTTAGCTGGGGCATGGACGCACACAATGCGGTTCATAACGCAGTGGTTTTAGAAGAGGTTGCGAAGATCGCGTATCGTACGTACAATTTGAACCCATCGATTCAGCCTATGGACCAAACATTGCTGGATCGTCATTTCCTAAGGAAACACGGAGCAAACGCTTATTACGGGCAAAAATAAGATTTATCGAGGGCAGTCGGCTGAATCAGCCGATTGTCCTTTTTTTTGCCGATACCCCCTGCTGCGTTTGCTCCATCACACCCTTTTGGCGTGATGCCATTCATTTGGTATGATGAAAGATAGACTAGGTAGAAGAGGATGATGACAGATGTTTACGAAATCGAACTATAGTGGAACGAGAGAAGAACAATATACCTTGCTGATTGGGCAAGCCCACGCTTTGATACATGATGAACCGAACCGCATTGCGAATCTGGCGAATGCGTCTGCATTGCTTGGGCAATTTCTAGAGGACGTGAACTGGGTAGGGTTCTACTTGGTGGATGAGCAGCTTGAGCGGAAGGAGCTCGTGTTGGGACCTTTTCAAGGATTGCCGGCTTGCGTGAGAATCCCTTTCGGTAAAGGGGTTTGCGGTACGTCTGCTGAGCGTAGGGAAACTGTGCTTGTTCCCGATGTCCACGCATTTCCGGGGCATATCGCCTGCGATGCAGCTTCGCAATCGGAGATCGTAATCCCGATTGTTGCGGGTGGCGAGCTCGTCGGCGTACTGGACATCGACAGTCCGAGCCTCAGTCGATTCGACGACATTGATCAGCGCTATCTGGAGCTGTTTGTGCAAAAGCTCGCCGCTGCGATGTAGCTGGGTCGCTCCTCAATCAAAGAACCGCCAACTGCTAAAAGCAGCTGGCGGTTCTTTTGGCTCATTATGAAGGGTAAGCGTCGGTGCTAATAATAGCGGATAAGAGATTACGCATCGATCGCGTTCCGACTTTATCCATAATTTTCTCGATGTGTACTTTCACTGATTTCTCACAAGGTTCTCTTGGACAGTGGACATGCTTAAACGACCTCAATATTTCATAAATGACTAGCCTATCCTTTATTGTAACAGAATTAGCCGATCTTAGGCGTAGAATAGCGTGTCGAATCTCCAACTTTTTAACGCAATCATATGGCTAATCCTTGCTCTGAATAACCAGTAGTATGCCTGACGACAATTCGATGAGACCCTTCGGCTCAAGGAGAATATTGCTGATTCCAAGCGACATCCCAATTTCAAGTTTCGCTTGCTGAAGGGGGTATTGGAAGCCATGCAGCGTGATCCCCGTGACCTCCAAGCTAAGAGGCAGCAGCGAAATATGTGTGTACGGACCCTTTCGTACGCTTGTGGATTGATCGATCACCATGATGAGATTGTTGGCATCCATAATCGCACATGGAATCCCTTGGGCCATGCCTTTGCGGAGCAAATGCACATTGGCCAGCGAGTGGTCGAACCGCGTACCTAGTGCCCCGACGAGTAGAATTTGGCTTGGGTTTTGATCCAACGCCCAGTTAAAAGCCATCTCCGTATCCGTTAAATCCTTGTAGATAGGATCACAATCAATGAACTGTTTGCTAGAAGCTCGAATAAGGGCGAGCTCGTCAGCAGTCACGGAGTCGAAATCCCCCATTGAAATATGGGGTTTATAACCGTTTTGAATGAGAAAAAGCGCCCCACGATCTGAACCTACAAGGATGTCTTCCGACCGAATCTCCTCTAAAGCCCAATCACCCAGTGTGCCGCCTGTGATTATTAGTATGCGTGTCATATCCGTATCCCCCAGGGCAAATTAACCAGTATCTTCCCCTTAGTATAGCACAGATGAAATAAACGGTTACGCTGACCTGTCAGGACCTTACTTTCGAGCAAAAAACCGAGAAGCCATTGGGGCTGCTCGGTTTGTCTGTGCATCAAGCTAGAGAAACATGCTCGGCTGCTTAGGTTCGTGCATCTACGCGCTTGCGCATAGGGTTAAGCTCCGATTGATCGTGATCAATCTCCGCCTCATCGGCAAAGCCTTGCAGCTCATACGTGCTGCGTCCTAGAACAAGATCGGCTGGAAACTCATCACCTCGTTTAAGCGTAACCTCTTGCCCAGCCTCATTCGCATAAATACCGTCGGTTTCAACCGTATCGCCTGTCATGGGATCCATTGTTTTGTCTTTAGACATTCACTGTGCCTCCTTTCCTGTTGCTTATCCTTACCATTTCCAACGTCGCAGGAAATTATGAGGAGAATCATGTAGAATGAGAAGGTCATCAGAGATTGTACGCAAAGGGGAATGAAAGGCATGGCTTTATGGGGGACGATCGTGAATGCAGTGGCCATTATTATCGGAGGATTACTCGGCATACTGCTGCCCCGCATCTCAGAAAGTATAAAAAACACAGTCATGCAGGGCCTAGGGCTCGCCATAACTGTGCTTGGTATTACAATGGCACTCAAATCAGATCAAATTGTGATCGTCATCATGAGTATTGTGGTTGGCGGTATTCTCGGAGAGTTGATGCGGATCGAAGCCAATCTAACGAAGCTAGGCGACTGGCTTCAGACCAAGATGAGCAAGCAACCGACGTCTCATCCAGCAGCACCAGCCAGCATATCGGAAGGCTTCGTCACTTGTACACTCATCTATTGCATCGGCGCCATGGCGATATTAGGTCCATTGGATGGCGGGCTGCGGCATAATCACGATATTTTATACACCAAGTCGCTGCTCGACGGGTTCTTATCCATCATCTTCGCTTCTACCTTGGGGATTGGCGTTGTCTTCTCGGCAGTATCCGTTTTTGTGATGCAAGGAACGATCGCATTGTTAGCTACAGTGATTGCCATGGCGTTCAGCCAAGCGTCGTTGGACGCGATGATTGTCCAAATCACCGCTGTAGGCGGCGTCCTAGTTATCGGCGTAGGTATCAATATTTTGCAAATCAAAAAAATGAACGTGGCGAATATGCTGCCAGCACTTGTCATTGCCGCGGCCGCGGTGCCGCTTCAGCAACTCATAACCGATTGGCTCCATCGCTAAATTTAAATAGCGGATCCGTTAAATTTATATCCAACGCCTCTTACCGTAATGATGTAGCGAGGCTCTGCTGGATTAACTTCTATTTTTTTGCGTAAATTGCTGATATGTACAATGAGTGTGCGTGGGTCGCCCATGCTGTCCAAGCTCCAGATGAGCTCAAACAAGTGCTCGATTTTATACACGCGATTTGGCGTTTTGGCCATGAGGGACAGTAAATCAAATTCCTTGGCTGAAAGGGAGATCGTTTGTCCATTCGCTCGTACGATGTGGCTAACGAGATCGATTTCTAGTCCTGGGAATTTGACCAATTGCGGATCATCCTGATGCTGCTCGCGAATCGAGTTCCGGCGAAGGAGAGCTTTGACCCTAGCCACAAGCTGACTTGGACTGAATGGCTTCGTCATGTAATCATCGCCACCCATGCTGAGACCAAGAATGATGTCAA
Organism: Paenibacillus sp. J22P143; assembly: GCF_059692035.1. NCBI lineage: Bacteria > Bacillati > Bacillota > Bacilli > Caryophanales > Paenibacillaceae > Paenibacillus > Paenibacillus sp. J22P143. The sequence continues at coordinate 131,597 of NZ_JCAUAQ010000008.1, read as the reverse complement.
TATCCTCGCTTTTACACGAGATGAACAGGATCGGTGTATTGCTCGTTTTGCGAAGCTGTCGACACACCTCTATACCATCAAGTCCTGGCAGCAAAATATCCAGAATAATAAGATCAGGTCGTTGTTCTCTCACAATTCCAAACACATCATGTCCGTTATTAGCACTGATTACTTTGTAGCCTTCACGAGCCAAGTAGAGCTGAATTAATTGGACAATTTCTTGCTCGTCATCAACGACTAAAATTGTTTCTCCCGCCATGATTGAAAAATCCCCCTCAGTAATGAAACAACTCCTAAAGTAAGAAGGGTGTTCCCACTTCAACTTGTACAGACATTACCTACATTATAGAACGATTCTCCTAATAATTTCTATCCTTTTATTGCCATAGAGCGAAGTTCTAGCATGTTTAGTAGGGTTGTTTAGGTACAAAGTAGGTCGGTGAAATTTCCGTGCGTCTTGATATGCGACAGTAATCACCATTTTTCGACGATTCGTTGATTTAAACTTAAGAATGATTTTATATAAACTTTATGTAATCGTGCTAAGCTACCAAAGTCTCTAGTAAAGCATAAGAGGGGGCGGCAGAAGTTATGCTTAATGATACGGATTCAGATTTTATCAAATATTCAAAGTTGCCTATGACGTCCCTAGCACGTCAAATCATCGAGCAGGCATGGGATTTGTATTGCCAGTTAGATATGCAAGGTAATTTAATTTTCGCTTCTAACCGGTTTCATGAGATTCTAGGGTATGTACCTGAACATGCTGGGCAGATCATGGAGGCGATTGATTCGGAGTTTCGCGCAGATGTATATCAATTGTTCGTCCATACCTTACAAACAAAAACAAGCAGTAAATTGGAGTTTCGAGCGAAAGGTACCCATGAGACTCACCTATGGTTGGAGTGCACAGCGATCCCTCTTTGTAATGACAAGGGTGAGCTTATCGAGATTGCCTTCGCACTTCAGGACAGTACAATGCGCAAAAGTCAGGAGAGTCGCCTCGTTGCTATGGCTTTCCATGACCCGCTGACAGGCTTGGCGAATCGCCGACTGTTTAAAGAACATTTGCATCAACTGCTGCAGCAGGCCAAACGATCGGATCGTGCTTTTGCTCTCTTGTATGTAGATATCGATGATTTCAAAATCGTCAATGATACGATGGGACACGATATCGGGGATGCTTTTTTGCAGGAATTTGTCGCCCGGATTCAGGGCTGTCTACGAGAAAGTGATATGTTCGCCAGAATGGGTGGGGATGAATTTACGATATTATTACCGGGTGTGGATTGCAGGAAGCATGTCGAAAGTATTGCTCAGCGCATCATGGCGTGTGTCGAGCAGGCGTGGGATGTACAGGGGCAAGCTTTTCGATCAACCGTCAGCATGGGCATTACGATGTATCAGTCTGATCAAACGGATGCAACCCAAATGATGAAGGAAGTTGATATCGCTTTGTACCAGGTGAAGGACCAGGGGAGAAATCACTATCAATTTTATAATCATGGGCTATCTGTATAGCCACAGACACACGATGAGACAAACCGTTGCGCAAGGGTTAATTCCTTGGCCGGCGACGATTAACGTACGCGCGCTCGGCTTAAAGAGCATGACGCGGGAGCAGATGAGTGTGCTGCTCTCCCGCGACTTAAAGCTGACCACGCCGGCTAGCGGGGTGGCTAAGCCGCGCCCAGCCGCTGCTCACAAAGTGAGCCGGCAGAAGGAAGAGCCCGCCCCTGCAGACTGCAGAGGGACGGGCTCTTCCTTCATTGTGCAGCAGGTGGTGATTGCTGCTGCTGGGTGACATATACAATGTGTGGCGGCTTGTTTTCTGCTACTGATGAAGATGATGGCTTGGGCGGGATATTACCAATGACGTCTTCGGTCCCTGTATAGACGAACGTCTTCTGTCCTTTGGGTCCTGGTTTATCGGTCACGAATTGACGGATATTTTTGATTCGTGTTTCGGATTTGCTGACGCGGTTGCTGCCAATCTGAAAGAGGGAGGAGTCCACAACACCAAGAATGCGAATGTTTCGAACTGTAATATAACTCCCTAAGTTATCCACACACATTGTGAGAGGTTCAGATGGCTGAGGGATTGGAAAGGGACGCTGGTAAAAGGGGTACGCCGCAAAGCTGCCCTCATTCCCATAATAGATAGGCACTTCGCGTTGAACGGCAAAGACTCTATTCAGCAGGGCCGTGTAGACATTATCCCCCACATGCATCGTACTTGCGGAGCCTATGCTATTCATATAGATGTTGCCAACGATTGATAGGCGTGCCATTGGTTATCCCTCCGCAGGAAGTGGAACGAATGGCGCGATGATAACAGATTCGGGAGGCGTATCAAACATCGAAGATAAAGAGATGACCTCCGTATCGCCGATTAGGAAGATGGAAGCACTGGATACCCCGACAATACGGACATCGCCTACACAGATTTGTTTATTTTCCACATGTAAATTAAACATCGCTGAACCTTCTTTCCTCGAAATGTTAAACGCGCCAGCCCAAGACGACCATTTATTTGGGTAGACTGGATATGTAAGTCTCAATCGCAGTGAGGATGTCATTCTTCGTTTTGTCCATAATGTTATTGGTCACAGCCTCCAACGGTTCTTTGAACCCTACGCCGCGATATTGATTCACATAATGCTGAATACGCGTATCCAGCTGCTTACGAATATCATCAATGATCAAATCCTTGTAATCCTCGTCAAGGGGATGCTGATATTTATGTTCAAGGTTGTTGATATCGGCCTGCACGCCATACTGTAAATACTGTTCAATGCCGCTGGCAACATCCGCTTGTATGTCTTTTCCTTGCCTTGCGGCTGTTCCGCGTCCCGCCTCTGGAGCCGTGCCAATTCCCGCATTGGGTCCTGTCCCTTGATATTGTCCGCCTTGGTAAAAAGGATTCATGTCCCCTGCACCCATGCCGCCACCTTTATCCTCTTTGTTCAAGGAGTTACCGTTCACACTGAAATCCTCAATCTGATCTATTGCGCTGGGGCTAATACCGATCGTGAGCGTCCCATCGAGCTTTTCAACCTTAAGTTGATCGAAGTTATATTCAATTTTATCAATGTGAATTCGCTTCTCTTCCTTCAAAATCTTCAGATCCGTCTGCAGCTTGCTTACGGTTTGTTCTAGCTTATCAATGCGTTGTTTCTGCATCTCGATATGAGCGTTAATCTGCTGGGCCCATTGCTGCCACGTGATCGCGTTATTCATTTGGAAAAGCACCTCCTTCCAAGTTTCGATAGAATCACGTTGCTGGCGGCAAAGGAACAAGTGCTACGGGATTTACCTCACTCGTTCCAAGCTCGGGAGCAGGCTCTACGAAACCGCCTGTATTGTACAGATTAGACAACGAACGAATCGATCCAGCGGTGCCAATCTGGAGGACGGATGAGTTGGCGACAGAGTTTACTTTTAACTGTTGAATCATAATGGTTTGATGGATGGTCCAGTTCATTTTCCGTGGAACACCTCACTCTTGTCTGACCTTGGTCAGAGGATATTGCCGCTTGCATTCGCTTCAACAAAGTCAGAATCGTTGGTAACCGTCGTGCTGTAGGTATTATAAACACGCGGGAAATCCCCTGTGTTAAATGAACCTGCTCCGGCAAATGTCTTAGAGGAGCTGGTCGGTGAGATGATGAAGGAATCGCCGAAATGAACGACAGAGCTGGAACCTACACTAATAATTTTCACATTCCCGACGATAGCTGGCATAATCCGATCCCCCTTGCGTTATCACACCTACAGTATATGAGGTATCCGCCTAGAGGTGCTCTGAATTTTCGGGAGGGTGTCACATTGGGAAGTAGGCACATATACTGTTAGCAAAATGAGGTGATGGGCTTGAGCGGATTTAATCGCCATCCTTGGCTGAAGTGGGAACAGGTTGAGAAGTTTCTTGGACAAAAGCTGCCGTTCGCCGAAAAAGGGCAGACCTTTCTAGATAATATGACGTGGGCTGAAGGATATGTACAGGACATGCTGAAAAAAGCGATGCCAGGTATGGATGCCAGCATTTCATCCACTGGATCCATCGGCACAGAAATTTTTGAGACGCATGAGCATGTCATTATCAAGGTGAAAATTGCCAAAGAAGAAAATCCAAGAGCGCTCCAAGTGTTCGTAAAATCAAATCAAATTAAGCTGACGGGATTTGCAAATGGTAAAAATCGTATTGTGAAGGTTCCAACGCTCATATTGCCAAGATCAGCAAATGTAACTTATAAGCAGCGACTGTTGGAGATCAAGGTTCGTAAGCGCGGTTTGAAGGAGAACTACCATGAGGCGTACATTCGCTACTAGGCTATTTCACGCAAAAAGAGTCCGAACAGATGGATCATTTCCATCTGTTCGGACTCTCAATAAACTGCCTATATGTCCGATTACAACACGCGACGTGCTGTCATATAACGGGATGACCAAGTGCCGCTATTAAGATCGGTAATACGTACGTCGCCGGCGCCGGAGGTTTGAAGGATTTTGTTATTGCCCATATAGATGGCAACATGGTGAATGACGCCTTGCTTACCAGGGATCGAGAAGACATGATTTACCACGGTACGCTGGAATTCGTGCTATACCAAGAGGAATGTCCAATTCTGAGAGAATGATGAGAATCCCCTTATAATGTTCTTATTGACAGGATTGTGGAAGCGTTACAATGGCTGTGGAGCCTAGTCCTATACTGCTTTGGAGCTCAATTGTACCCTGATGCTTCTGCACAATATGCTTGGCAATAGCGAGTCCAAGTCCTGCTCCTCCTTGTTTACGGTTCCTAGCTTTATCAGATCGATAAAAGCGGTCAAAGATGTGGGGCAGGTCCTCTTCGGCGATGCCAATGCCTTGATCCATGACTCTGATGGTCACCCGCGTATCGTTCAAACTGATGCGGATGTCGACGATCTGTTGGCTATATTTCAATGCGTTGTCTATTAAAATAATAAGCAGCTGTCTAATCTGATAGGGATCACCCGACATCGGCAGTTCTTTCATATCGAGCTCTGTTTGGACACGAATCTCGCGTGAAGATGTGACGCGGAGCGAGGCCGCGGTTTGTCGGGCAAGCGGAAGAAGGTCAAAGCTCGTATTCTGCTCGCAGTTTTCACGGTTGGTATCCGTGAGGGATAGCAGATTCTGTGTGAGCAGCTTGAGCTGGGCCGACTCAGAAACAATGGCTTCCAGTGCCTCTTCCCGCAATTGATCATTGCTGGAAGCCCATCTCCGCAGTAAGCTGGCGTAGCTTTCAATAATCGTGAGCGGCGTTCTAAGCTCATGGGACGCATCGGCAAGGAATTGCTCCTGTTTACGAAACATGTCCTGCAGCCTATCGATCATGCGGTTGAAGGTGGCGGCAAGTATCATTAATTCATCATTAGCCTGCTTAGCTGGCATTGTAATGTGACGGAATGAACCGCTTTTCTCAATGGTTTGCATGGTTGCGATGAATCGTTGAAGTGGGCGAAACAGCACATTCGTATAGAAATAACCCCCGATCAGAGCCGAAATGAGCGCACCAATGGAAGTCAAAACAAGAATCGAAATCAACATGTCGGAGTACATACCGAGTCTTCTCAGATTTCTGCCTATCTCTAAGAGAGCGACTTGTTCACCATTCTTGTATACAGGTGTCCGAACGAATAGCAGAATGCCATCGGCATCGGTTATTAAGGCTTCAGACGCTTCAGTCGCATAGATAGCTGGATAACTGACAAGACTCGTATCTGAATAAATCTGATGTGCAACCTTCGAGTCCGGCGTAATATACCGCAGCATTTCTTGCGGGATAAGAAGCTCATCCATTTGCATATTGTCTTTCCAATACTCCGGATGATTGGGCAGGTCCTTGATCAGCAAAGCACTGGCTTTATCTTTCAATAGATCAATTTCGCCCTTCGTCGTGACGCGAATAAACATGTAATACACGAAGGTAAAGCTAGAGAAAAGAATCACCATTAATCCAATGGTTACCCATAGCGTTATTTTCAGTCTTAGGCTCATTCGGATTCCTTCCCATCAGAAGGTGGGGAACCACCTTCTGATGATGTTTCTTGAGCTTCCGACTTCATGAAATAGCCAATGCCGCGCATCGTCTGAATGAGCTTGGTGGTGAAGGGCTTGTCCACCTTTTGACGTAAGTAACGGATATACACATCGACAATATTGGTATCCCCGATAAAATCATAGCCCCACACCTCCGTGATGATCTGCTCCCGTGACATCACCTCATTCTGATGCTGAATCAGGAAACGCAGCAAATCAAACTCCGTTGGCGTCAGCTCGATAGCCATGCCCTCACGCGTGACGGCGCGGCTCTTCAAATCCATGCTGAGCTCATCGATTTTCAGCAAATGATCCTGTTCGGGCGCTTGCTCTTGAAGGCTCTTCTGCCGGAGTAGGCTGCGAATGCGAGCTAGCAGCTCTACCGTTGCAAATGGCTTCGTGACATAGTCGTTGGCGCCTAGATCCAGTCCGCTGACACGATCTGGAATGGCATCCCGTGCGGTTAGCAGGATGACAGGCAGGGCGGCATTTACCTGCCTAATGCGCCGGAGCACTTCAAGTCCGTTGAGCTCTGGGAGCATGACATCAAGAAGGACGAGATCCCATACCGGTTCGCTTGTGGCAGCTTGCAGTCCGGATCTTCCATCCCCACAAATAAGCACCTCATAGCCTTCATGCTCAAGCTCCAACTGCAGCACGCGAGAGATACGTTCTTCATCTTCAATCAGCAATATGCGACGCATAGCAGATCCTATTCACTCCCATCGTCACTGCTATAAGAAGGGCGCTGGTGTGCTAGGGAGTAGGAATGCTCCCATAAGCTCACTGAGATCCCGCAGAATTCTTCCGGCTCCGTAAATAAATGCCCAAATATAAAAGGTGGTTAAAAAGTGACCGAGATATCTCCCGAAGGTTATAGACAGAATGTTTGCCATGTCGAGAGTACTTGAATCACGCAGAACCCCCCCTGACGTGCTGATGCTCTTACTATCTTCAAATTTGGGAAAAAATATCCTTCGATGCCTTACAATACCTGAACACCAACTAGCTGTGGTTAGTTAAAATGTCCATTAGCCTAGTCCACCTTACCCAGTTTCGACATAAACTGAATGCATAGACGAGTGAAGGAGTAGAACCTATGAGCATATCTCCGAAAAAGAAGGTGCGTATCAAAGTCAAACATAAGGTAGCGATTTTACTCCAAGATCACGATGCTACCGCAAAAGTCTATGTGGAGATTCAAGGAGAGTTGAAGTCACGAGAAGTTATGATGGAAGCCATAAGCCGCTTACAAGATGGATTGATTTATGCCGATGAGAGATGTACGGTATTAATTGAGAATGATTATATCGAGGTTCATCCAAAAAGGAATGTAAATCGCAGAGATGGAGAGGATTTCATCTTCTTGATTGATCGGGCCTACGCAGAAAATTATGTTGTTTCGGCAAAAATTATCAAGTAGCGGGTACTCATGTGGCGTTAAAAAAACCCTAGTCGTCCTGTCAGAAGGCGAACCTTCTGAGCTGGCGAATAGGGGTTTTTAAGATTGAATTGATTATTTTTTGCTTGCTGCCGGGGAAATTTCTACGGAAGTCAGACGATCGTAGAAATCAACGAAATTATTTCTTTCAGCAGAATCAAGCAAAGCCATGGCTGTGCGAGGGTGCTCGTCCAAGGCACCAACGATCATGTAAGGAATGAGGTAGCCCCAATCCCATTTCTCACGCATCTTGATCATATGCTTCTCAATGATTCCAAGAACAGGACGAACATCATAGCGAGCTCCTTTGAGGTGGCTGAGCAACAATTCAGTTGTACAGTTACCAGCTGCGCGACCCATTCCGTAAACGGAGGAATCCAAGAAAGTAACGCCTTTGGAAGCACCAGTTAGCGTGTTAGCGAAAGCAAGCTGCATGTTGTTGTGCATATGCAAGCCAAGTTCCTTCTCAGGAAGCAAGCGTTGGAACTTGGAAACTAGGTAATCAATGTCTTTGGATTGCATGCTGCCGTAGGAGTCCACAACGTAAACAACGTCTACTGGGCTTTTGTTGATTTCTTCAAAGGCTTCTGTCAATTCGTTCTCCATTACGTGGGAAAGCGCCATGATGTTTAGGGACGTTTCGTAACCCATGTCATGGAATTTCTGTACAAGCTCAAGACCTTTATCTACATCCTTGATATAACAAGCAACACGGATCAAATCAAGTAAGCTGTCTTCACGAGGCAAAATGTCGTTCTCATCCACACGTCCGATATCAACAAGAGCGGATAGCTTCGTATCTGTTTTTTTGGTGATAACATCACGCAAGAAGGACTCATTAAGGAATCTCCAAGGCCCTGATGCTCCGCCTTTTAGTAGCTTTTCTGAGTTTTTATAACCAATTTCCATATATTCTACGCCGGCTGCGCTTAAGCCGCGATACATGTCTTGGACAAACTCCACACTAAAATCCCAATCGTTAATCAAACCGCCGTCTCGAATCGTACAATCCAAAATCTTGTGCTGATGATGCTTTACCATACTCGCAAATACCCCTTTCGACAGCTCTTGTCGCCTTCTGATTTTGCTATATTATCACTTATGAATAGGTGGCTTGTCAATGCAAAGGCTAGGTAACCATGCAACTTTCTTAGGTAGGATGTGGTAATATGGAAGGATAGAAGTGATCATGCGAGGAGGTTGAAGGGAATGAATCGAAACGAATGGACATTAGCAAGGGAAGTTGCCGTCAAGGCAGCTGTGAAGGCTGGTCTACTAGCCAAGCAACGTTTCGGTGGCCAATTCATCCTTCAGCACAAGGATGAGCGCGGTGATTTGGTGACAGAGGTGGATGTGCAGGCGGATCGTCTCATCGTGGATGACATCCTGAGTGTATTTCCAACTCATCGTATTTATAGTGAAGAAGCAGGTGAAGGTGGCGCAGCGAGTGATTGGGTGTGGCATGTTGATCCTTTAGATGGAACGAACAATTTCGCTTTGGGCATCCCCTTGTACGGCGTTTCGATTTCTTTGAGCTACCAAGGGCGCATTGTGCTAGGCGTCGTTCATGATTCGGCCATGGAACTCACGTATGTGGCTGTTCAAGATGAGGGGGCGTGGCAAGGTGATAGGAAGCTTGCGGCGAAGCCTTCCGGCGCTCTGGCGAAGTCCACGATTTCATGGATTCAAGGACATGCTGTAACGAAAGACGATCAGCGGGCGTTAGCGCTCCGGCATCATCTGGAGTATTCGGTCAAAAGAGTGATGCGTTTATGGGCCCCTACCCTGGTGTGGGCGATGTTGGCAAGAGGCGATCTGCACGGCGTTGTCTTGTACAACTCCGAAGGAGAAGATTTATATGCTGGCTTGCTGCTTGCGCAGGAGGCTGGTGTGAAGGTGACGGATTTCATGGGCAATCCCGTTGCGCTGCTCGGAGGCGCAGCAATTACAGATGAAGCGGGAGCGGACAAGGCGAACTATTTAGTAGCAGCTGTGCCGGAATATCATGCGGAGCTGCTCCAATTCGTTCAAGAAGCACGCAAGAAGGAATAGCGTTTCGAATAGGATAGGGACAATTGGTCAAACCTAAAGGCAGACTTTCCATTTAAGCCTATGCTTACGATGCCAGTTTTTCTGGCGAAAAACTTTAGGAAGAAAGGATGCTGTTAGATGAAGGACTTTGTTCCTATCTTTTTTGAGTTTGATCAAACGCGGGATGCTTTGCTTGCGCTAGATACCTTAGAAGAACTCGGCTATAAGCCGGAGCTGCTGGAAGGGGAGCGCGCGATGCTGCACATCCATCTAGATGCGCAGGAGATCACCTCGGCCATCGAAATTGCCCAGTCGCACGGCGGGCGGCTCGTGGATCAGCCGCAGATGCAGTCCGAGCAGGCCACCCTCGCGATGGCCTATGACCTGGAGGGATCCATTCGCATTCCGGCACACACCGTGAATGAGGATTGGTCCGACAGCTATGCGGCTTCAGCTGTGGTGGCGGATCGGGACGCGGTGCCGAGTGATGATGAGGCGGCTTTCGATCCTTCGGCCGATGACTATAATCATTTTAGCGCCGGTATTCGGATTTAATCGACGTTGGAAAAGGGGCCATCTCCGTATGCGGAGTGGGGCCCTTTTTCATTTTTATTTTGAGCGTAGAGGCATAGCATGTAACCTTTGGCCCCCCGCATACGTTTGGTGTAATAAGGAAGACAATTGAAGAAGGAGTGGTTTTCATGGGAAGTAGGAGGAAGATCGCCATTGCTGTGATTATGGTCAGTTTGGTCAGCACGCTAGCAGGATGCAGCGCGAAACAGACCGATAGTGGGGTCACGAGTACCAGCGGCTCAACGGCGCAACCAACCCCGAGTGTCACTTCGTCGCCTTCCCCTGAGCCAACGTCGGTTGGGTCGCCCGCACCAACAACCATGCCATCAACACCGCTACCGTCGACAACGTCACCGAAACCGCAGGCAACAGCTAGCTCGAAGCCTACGCCAGCTGCAACGCCCCCAAGCTTTGCTGCCGCGGCGGATGCCAAGAAAGTAATCGAAGCAAGGGCCCAAGAAGTGATAACCGTGCTGAAAGAGAAAAATATAACGAAACTCGCAAGCCTTGTGCATCCGCAGAGAGGTGTACAGTTCTCTCCGTATTCCTATATCCACACAGCGACAGACGTTCAAGTTCAAGGCAGCAATCTTGCAACGCTTTGGGCTAGCCCAAGTCTCACGCACTGGGGTACTTTCGATGGGTCAGGCGACCCGATTGACCTTACTTTCCCGAATTACTGGGCCAAATTTGTATATAACGCTAACTTTGCCGCTGCACCACAGATTAGCTATAACACGATGATAGGCAAAGGGAACATGATCAACAATGTATTCAGTGTATACCCCGCGACTTCGTATATAACCGTTGAATATCATTTCCCTGGTTTTGATCCGCAGTATCAAGGGATGGATTGGACTAGTTTACGACTTGTTTTTGCGTATTCAGGCTCACAGTGGTATCTAGTAGCCATCGTGCATGACCAACACACGATTTAGGCAATTTACTTCGTGTGTTTTATGAGAAAAGGCCTAAAACCGAATCAACCCTTGTATAAAAAAGGGAATAGTTCGGTTTTTTGTCATTTTATAAAAATTAACCATTGACATGTAGTGTGAGATGTCATATTCTTATCACAATTAAACCAAGTAATTTAGTAGGGATAAGGAGATGATGAATGTGGAAAACAACCTAGTGTCCGCTTTTCAAACGAACTGGGTAAGCTTAGTTGTATCAATCGTAATTATTGGTTTCCTCGTTTTTCTAGGTAAAAAGAAAGTCAGCTTTGGTAACCGTGTATTTATCGCATTAGGTCTTGGTCTAGTAGCGGGGGTCATTTTCAATCAGGCAGGTCTGCAATTTAAAAGTGTGAGTACAATCGGAACGATTTACGTCAATTTGATCAAAATGCTCGTTATGCCTCTTGTTTTCATTCTCGTTATTAACAGCATTTCGTCGTTGTCCAGTATGGCTCAGCTTCGTAAACTAGGCTTCAAAACGATTGGTTGGTTCCTAGCTACAACGGGGATCGCAGCTTTGATCGGTCTTCTAGTCGCATTAGCGATTGATCCAGGTAATGGGATCGCGCAAGCGGTTCCGAAGGATTTTAAAGCCAAAGAAATTCCGACCTTCTCTCAAGTTATTCTGGATCTGGTGCCATCCAATCCAATTAGCGACATGGCGGCTGGTAAAGTAGTACCGGTTCTGATCTTCGCGATTTTCGTAGCTGTAGCGATCGTATCCGTAGGTTCCAAAAAGCCAGAGGCTGTAGCAACTGTGAAGGCATTCTTTGCTTCCGCTACGGCTGTTATGCACCAAGTTGTGAAGTATGTGATTCGTTTGACACCTTATGGGGTGTACGCGTTGATCGCGGCAATGGCAGCTAAATACGGTTGGGAAACATTGGAGCCGTTAGCTAAAATTATTTTGACTTCCTATGTGGCATTAATTATCCACTTCGTGTTGGTTTTCGGTGGACTTGTGTTGCTTGTAGCGAAAGTTAACCCGATCAAATTTTTCAAAAAGGCATATCCGACGATTGCAGTTGCCTTTACAACACGCAGCAGCTATGCAACATTGCCTGTTAACTTGGAGGTAATTACGAAACGTCTACGCGTATCACCGCGTATTGCCAGCTTCGTGGCACCGCTTGGGGCAACGATGAATTTCAACGGCTGTGGCGGTGTTTGGCCGGCGGTAGTGGCGATTTTCGTAGCTAAGGTGTATAACCTTCCATTAGGTATCTCTGAATATGCTTTGTTGATTCTAGTGAGCGTTATTTCCTCCATTGGGGTAGCTGGTGTACCAGGTCCTGCATCGATCTCCACGACCGTTGTATTGACTGCGCTTGGCTTGCCGATTGAAGGTATGGGTCTTGTGATTGGCGTTGAAGCGTTGATCGACATGGGTCGTACAGCTGTAAACGCAACAGGAACCACAGTTACAGCCTTGCTTGTAGCAGAATCCGAAGGTGAATTCGACCGCGCTGCGTTCGATCGTGACGAGGAAGATGAATTGGAATTGGCGACTGCTTAATAGCAGAACGTGAAAATAGAGAAAAGACGAACGGCACCAAGGGGGTGTTCGTTCGTCTTTTTGTTATTAAGATAAAGACATTGCAGCGTTTTTGCCTGCAGTATAACCTGAAGAAAAAGCAGCTGTAATGTTGTACCCGCCAGTATAGCCATGAATATCAAGGACTTCGCCACAAAAGTATAATCCATTCATAAGTTTGGATTGCATTGTTTTAGGATCGATCTCTTTTAGATTAACACCGCCGCCTGTCACGAAGGCTTCTTCAATTGAGAGTGTGCCTGATATTTTAATTGGAAAAGCTTTAATTAATTTGCTTAATGTCATCCAATTTTGTTTCGGAATATTATCATGTGTAAGTTGTTCATCAAGTTCAGCCTTCTGTAAAAGCAAAGGGATGACCCGTTCATTCAGATAGCCTTTGAGAACGTTTTTAATGGCCTTCTTAGGCTCATTTTTAGTTAATGCGAGGGTGTCATCATAAACCTCATTAAGGCTTTTATTTGGCTGGAAATCAACAGTAAGGATAGCTTCTTTTAGTCCACTCTTCGCTAGTTCTTTTACAACGAATTGACTACATCGTAATGCGATGGGTCCAGAAATGCCAAAGTGTGTGAATAGCATGTCACCACGATGAGAAATGATTGGCTTATCTTTACTATTCCATACCGTCAATGTTACATCTCTAAGTGAAAGTCCCTGTAATTCACGACTTTTGATAAAAGTATCAGTAGAGGTTAAAGGGACCTCTGTAGGGAAAAGCTCAGTAATGGAATGACCTGCATCTTTGGCCCATAGATAACCGTCTCCAGTTGAACCGGTATGTGGGACAGATTTGCCGCCAGAAGCTACAATCACATTCTTGCTACGGATGGTTTCTCCAGATTTTAAACGTACCCCAGAGACTGAGCCATTATTAAAATTAATGTTATCTACAGGACTATTAATTCTTATATCTACACCTTGTTTACGAACTTGATTTACAAGCGCGTCTACAACCGTTTTAGCTTTATCGCTTACAGGGAACATGCGACCGTTGTCTTCTTCTTTAAGACGAATGCCGAGGTTTTCAAAAAAATCAATGATATCCTTGTTACTAAAATTATTGAATGCACTATGTAGAAAGCGACCATTGCCAGGGATATGTTTGATTAATTCATCGGTTTCTTTATTATTTGTTACATTACATCTACCACCACCAGAAATCCCAAGTTTACGCCCCAATTTGTCTCCCTTATCTAGGAGAAGAACTTTAGCCCCACTTAAGCTGGCAGCTATACTTGCCATTAAACCTGCAGATCCTCCACCAACCACGATTACATCATATGCCATACAAAACTCCTTGACCCATTTTTGCAAATTGTATCATTAATTTGAGCTAAACCCAAATAGGATGCGTAATCACGACTATTTAAATAAAAATTATCAAGATGATTATTCGCATCATATGCGGCTTTTTTTACTTTGCTATCGTTGTTTATATTCCGATAAATTGATTCCCGTTGTATTTTTAAATATTCGGCTAAAATAATTAGGATCAGAGTAGCCAACTATAGCACCAATTTCCTTGAAACTCAGCTCCGGTGACGTCGCAATCAGTCTTTTCGCTTCTTCAATTCGAAGATTGATTAGATATTGCAAGGGAGTGGTATTCTTATATTTTTTATATACTTTTATGAGGTATGTGGAGTTAAAATGAAACCTCTCCGAAATCTCATCTAGGGTAATTGGGGAGGAGTAATTTGTTTTTAAATATGCTTCCATTCGATTAGTAAGTTCGAGCCCACCCTCTTTTTCTTTATCTACATTCACGAAGAGTAATGCATCCAAGATTGGCCAAATACCTTCCAAGATGCCCATCATATCTGTGGTATGAGTAATTTTTGATAACATTTCGTATTCCAAATGAACAAACTCTGCATCGGACATGAGAGTTGAGTGATGAAGAAAAAGTTGAAAAAAGTGCTGGAGGGTTCTTTCTACCCAACGCTGTGGGCGCCGATCTGCCTGCCATTGCTGGAAAAGTTCAGAGACTTCTTTATATATTTGTGACTTGTTGCTGGTTACAATCAGCTGCATGAGTCTTTGCTGGATAAGTGCATCCACGCGAGAAGGTAAACCTTGAGCTTCCTTACCCGGGCTTAGGACGGCAGAATGCCCGATAACGAGTTGTTTTTCTACTTCGGTAATTAACTGCTGACTCTGTTCCCACAATTGATCAGCCTGTAGGGAGTCGACACAAAAACTTATTGTAACGTGAAAAGGAGAAATTTGCATTTTGAGGGCGCTTAGTAAATTGTCCGCATGTTTATGTGCTTCTAATTTCATGTCTTGTTGTGTCTGCAAGACAATAAACTTCCCGAATACTTGTTTAGGTTCTATTACCCACCAGGAACCAAATTCTTTTAATTGATCTGCGAGAACACCACTACGCTCAATTCCCCCCCATAATTGCTCGAAATGTTCGGTAGCTTCTTGTGAGAACTGATTCCCCGGAAGATGTCCGGCATGAATGTAATACAAATGGAAAAGCTGATTTTGAAGTGAAAATGCGATGTCTGATCGAGAAGTTGGTTTAAGGAGTGTCGCTCGAATCTGTTCTCTCATTGTTTGCGAATGCCTAGTATCCAACTGAATGCAAATCCGCTGCAGCGTTTCTTCGACATCTTTTGCATCAATTGGTTTTAACAAATAATCTTTAGCACCGTACTGCATAGCTCCTTTTGCATACTCAAAATCGTTATATCCACTGACAATGACAATCGCGATGTGAGGGAATTCCTGGGCAACATGCTGAATCAGCTGCAAGCCGTCCATTTTAGGCATTCGAATATCGGTACAGAGAACATCCGGACGTAGCACTCGAATTGCTTCCAGCGCCTCTATGCCATTGTAAGCGGATGCGACAACATGGAAACGGTCCGAATTATCTTGTATTTTCGAGACGACATTTTTTAAAATCCTAGGTTCGTCTTCGGCCACAACCACGCGGTATGTAGACGCACTGCTGACTTCTATCACGCGGATACACCGTCCCTTTGTATGAGTTTCTGATTCTTCATGTCTATTGGACCCCCGATTGAAACGCAAGCCCCACCATCAGTAAGGTTGCATGCCGTAAATTCAGCCTGACTACCATACAACAAGTGAAGTCTTTCACTTATATTTTTTAGACCCATTCTATCCGTTCGGTTAGGATCTTTGGGGGCATTAAGGGCCTCAAAAGCTTCTGATGTGAATCCGCCGCCATTATCTAGAATGCGTATACGCCATCGATCACCATCTATCTCTCCAATTAATTGAATTTTCCAAGGGGGATCCACGTTAATGGCGTATTTTATACAATTTTCTATAATTGGCTGTACCACTAATTTGGGAACGTTTTCATTAAATATAGCAGGATCAATCTGAACTTGAAATTGGATCATGTCTTCATAACGGTTTTGCATCAACGTCATATAGCTTTCCGCGTAGTTAACTTCATCAGCCAAACTGACTTGATTGTCTTTATCTGATAAAATGTAGCGCAACATTCGAGATAAGTGACGGCACATTTGCACAATATCATGCTGATCTTTTTCTTCCGCCATAATGCTGATAATGGTAATGGTGTTATATAGGAAATGAGGATTCATTTGAGATTGAAGGGCTAGCATCCGCGCCTGCATCTCTTTAGAACGTGAGATGAAAGTTTCTTCAATCGAACTTTGCAGACGAGCACACATCTTCTTGAAAGCGATATTTAGACTCTCGAGTTCATTCACACCGACACTTGACTCTATTTGGGATGCCGGCTCAAGCGTATCAATGCTTAGCGCACGGATGGATTTATGCATCTGTTTGATGGGAGATGTAAGACCACGGGCGGCAAAATAAGAAACAATAAGCGTAATCAGCAGCAATCCCACTACCGCTGCGAAAATCGTATTTCGGAATACCTTTACGGGGTGAAGCAATAAGGTTTCAGATTGCGCTGTAACAACCGTCCATTTCGAGTATCCGGAACGAAAATAGGCAAGTATTTCACTTTCATTGCTAACGGAGTTTTTAAACGATAGTACCTCAGATTCGCTCGGCCTTACTTGAACTGTATCCCAGTATAGCTCAGCTTGATCTTTCGATCGTGCATCAGCGGGGTAAATGACACTTCCCTGCTCATTATAAATGTAAACGGACTTCTTGGAGAAGGAGGATTCGGATGGTCCAGCCATGAGTTTGGAAATAAGTTTTTTTACTGTTTCGTAGTTCAACTGGACTTCCACAATCCCTTGCTGATTGGATCCGAACTCCCAAGGAAACATCCTAGTCAATGAAATTACTTCTTTGTTTCTTGAGCTCCAATCGTCGAGATGCGGAGCGGTTACAAACTTTCTGCCGTCTCGATCCAGCGATTCTTTTACCCAATCTAGCTCTTCCGGCCTGCTGCCGAAAGAGGTAATCAAAGAATTGTTGCCGATTCCTACAAATCTTCCTTTGATATCGAATAAATTAATTTGCCAATCCAGCTGAAGAGGCCCCATGATGGAATATATGATCTCATTGATTTGGCGTTGAATACCCAACGAAACATTTGTATCGGTGAAATCTTGATCTTGAAAGAATAAATCCCTCACTTTTCCAGAAGAGATGACTTTAACTGCTGTATTATCCATGTTTTCTATTTGAGAGTCCAATTGGGTCGATATGTAGGATGCCGACTGGTACGCGGATTCGGAAGCTCTTTCTTTGAGAATATGAGCTATATAATAATAAAACGGTGCGGAAAGAAGCATTACAATGCTGACAATAAGAATCGAAAATGTGAAAAACAATTTGGATTGAATCGTCTTTATCGCAAATCTTGGCATGGTAAGACCCATCTCCTGAGGTTCTATTTTGGTTCCCATTATAACATGTACTTAATGGAACTCAATCAAAATAAAGAGGTGAATTTCGTCCAGTTGATAGGTGGATTTTGTGCATCGCAAATGATTTGAAAGCGTTTTATACTGACGTTAGACACTCGAGGGTCTCACAATATAATTAGGGGGAATTGCAAATGAAACGCAAATTAATATCCGTTTTTGCTCTCGCCACTACATTGACTGTAATCGCAACAGGTTGCGGAACTAAGACAGAAGTATCAACAACACCGGCAGCAAGTGAGAAGGCACCAGCAAGTACAGTAGCAAGCACACCAGCAGCAGTGAAAAAAGATGTGACACTTACAGTAGGTGCTTCGCAAAACTGGATTAAGGACATCGATCGTAAGCAAGCGGAAGCGTTTACGAAGGAAACGGGTATCAAAATCGATTTTCAAGTCAATCCAGACGATCAGTATATGAATATTGTGAAAACGAAGATATCGACGCATGAAGCGCCGGATGTCATCTATATGCAGTCAGGCATCGGAATGGACAATTTCCAGCCAGATAAAAATTTCCTTGATTTATCCAACGAGCCTTGGGCAGCCAATTTGAAAGGTTGGGCTAAGAGCGGAGCCTCGATAAATGGCAAGCTGTACGGATTTAACACTTGGTCCGTTGATGGTTGGGGAGTACTATACAACACGGATTTGTTTGCCAAATATAGTTTAACACCTCCAAAAACATACGCGGAATTCGCAGCACTTTGCGATAAGTTGTTAGCGAACGGCATCACACCAATCTACGAAAATGGAAAAGATGAATGGCATTTGCCGCTTTGGCTGTCAGGCGTGTCGACAGTAGCAGGGGCTGGGGCTGACTTAACGGCTAAATTTAACAAAAACGAAGCGAAATTTGCTGATCAGGCAGTTTTGGAAACAGCGATGACGCAATTAAATGAAATGAACAAAAAAGGTTATTTTGGAAAAAATGTTTTATCTAACGATTGGGATCATGGCTATGAAGCAATAGGAAGTGGTAAATACGCGATGGATCTTGTTTATACAACGTATCAGCAAGAAGTGGTTCAAAAGTTCCCTAATTCGGGTGCGGATAAATGGAAAATGTTCCCTATACCACTAGGGGATAATCAAGGGTTCGCAACCTCTTCGGGAGGTGTCGTCCGCGTTGTTAACAAAGAAAGCAAAAATATTGACGCTGTGAAACAATACTTTGCATTCCTTTCCAAACCAGACAACTTGAAAGCCTACTATACGGAGAGAAAAGATTTGGGTGAAGCTTCTTTTAACGGTATTGAAGTGGCACCGCCAACCGCAGCTCTGAAAAGCATCAATGAAATTGCAGGTAAAAACATTAGCCAAGCTTACGAGGTTTCCCTAAAGTTCTGGGATGGCGGACTAGTAGGCAAGTCAATTCAGGATATGCTTGCAGGGGCATCGCAGCCGAAGCAAGTTCTGCAAAAGTTGGATGAAAGCCGCGATAAATCCTTTAAAGTAGCAAAGTAATTCCGATGTCAAATAAGGGGGAATTGTCGGATATAAGGCGATGTCTTATCAGGACATTCCTCCTTTTTTACCTCAAAAAACAAATAGATCAGCTGTGCGAGCAAGAGGAGTGAGAAAACCATGAATATGAAAAAAATTTACCCTATGTATTTTTTAATTGTTCCTGTAATTATTTATACGCTGTTGTTTTTTATACCTAGTTTGTTTAGCTTCTATTACTCGTTAACGGATTGGAATACGTTCAGCGATGATGTTAATTTCGTAGGCTTCGATAATTTCAAACAGATGATCACGGAAGGGAAAGTTTTCGTTAAATACATTGAAAATACAGCGGGATTTGCGTTGTTCACTACGTTACTTAAAAATGTGCTGGGGCTGTTGCTTGCGCTCTTATTGCATGAAGGGCTGAAGTCGAAGAACGTGCTCCGCACCCTGTTTTACTTACCCGTGACGATTTCTCCGCTTATTATAGGACTTGTTTTTTCATCCGTATTCGACGCGAATCATGGCATTATCAATTCGGCTCTTACCTCGATTGGCTTGGAATCCTGGACGCAAGGTTGGCTAGTAGATATCAAGTTTGCATTGGCTTCAGTCATTACCGTAGAAACTTGGAAATTTGTTGGCTTCAACATGATTATTTATTTGGCCGGCTTGCAAACGATCGATAAGTCTTACTACGAGGCTGCTTCCATGGATGGAGCTAATGCGTGGAGTAAATTTTGGAACGTTACACTGCCTTTAATTATGCCGGCATTAACGATTAATTTAGTTCTGAACCTGATAAATGGATTCAAAGTGTTCGATTTGATATTTGTATTAACAAAAGGTGGGCCTGGCAATGCTACAGAAGTGCTAAATACTGCCGTTTTCAGGGAGTTTTCAGCAGGGCGTTACGGACTTGCTACCGCATATGGTGTGCTAATATTCCTGTTAACTACGATTGTCGCACTTTCCGCGCTTTCCATTTTATCTAGAAAGTCTGAGGTGGAAGCATGAGAAGTGTGAAAGAGGCTGGAGTATGGATCATTACATTGATTTTTTTAGTGCCACTTTTTTTAGTGCTTATAAACGCATTTAAAACGCCAGTTGAAGCTGATTTAATGAATTTACGTCTGCCAGCTCATTTTCAATTTAAAAATTTTTGGACGGTTATTGAAGAAGGGCATATGATCCGCGCTTTCAGGAACAGCACGATCATTTCGATGGGGTCGGTCTTGTTGACAAATGTCGCTTCCGCGATGGGGGCATATATTTTGTCCCGCAGAAGAACAAAGGCTAATCGTGCACTGTATCTTTATTTTATTATCGGATTGATCGCACCGTTTAATATAATCCCTACGATTAAGGTCATGCAGCTCTTGCATGTCATGAATACATTTCAAGGCATTATCTTGCTCTATTCGGCGCTAATGATCCCTTTTACAGTGTTTCTATACTATGGGTTTATCTCCTCCGTGCCTAGAGACTTAGACGAGTCTGCCGTAATCGACGGATGCGGCCCGTGGCAGCTTTTTTTCAAGATTTTGTTTCCACTACTAATACCAGTCTCGATTACGGCGCTGTTGATTAATTTTATGAACGCTTGGAACGATTTTGTCATTCCACTTTATGTGCTCAATAAGACAGCCTACAATCCGATGACACTGGCCGTTTATAACTTCTACGGAACTTATATTTCCAGTTGGAATTTGGTATGCGCATCAATCGTTTTAACGACGTTGCCGATCATTATCGCCTATGTAATCGGTCAACGTTACATCATATCAGGCATGATGTCCGGCGCAGTAAAAGGCTAATGGAGGATGACGATGATACATTTTGATGAGAAAAGAACGATCTGGGTACTCGAAACAAAAACGATGGCGTATGCGATCGGGCTTTGTGAAACAGGGACAATTAATCAAACCTATTTTGGTGCCAAACTTCCCTACCTTTCCGATTATCCCAACGCAGACACTGAGGCAGAATATCCATTTACTTTGGGGAGCGAATTAAGCGCCGAGGAATATATGGGGTGGTCCAAAGCTAAATATACGGAACCATGCTTAAAAGCAACATTTTCCGATCATGTGCGAGATGTCGTGCTTGAGTATGAAACTTGGAGCATGACATCCGATACGTTGACAATTACGCTTAAAGACAATCACTATCCGTTAATTGTTCATCTAAGTTACAAGATATATGAAAATATCGACATTATGGAACGGAAAGCGGAGATCGTGAATGGCGGCGAGACTAGCATAGCATTGGAAACGGCATTATCCGGTTCTACGTACGTGCCTAAACATAAAGATTATCGGCTCAGCTATTTGACAGGGAAGTGGGTCGGAGAAACCCAATTCAGTCAGATCATGCTTCCAACTACCAAAGTAGTGCTGGAAAGTAGAAGAGGTACGACTAGTCATTATGCGAATCCTTTTTATACGTTAGATCCGAATGGACTTGCGACAGAATCAGTAGGCGAAGTGTATTTTGGAGCACTTGCGTTTAGCGGTAATTGGAAAATTGCGATTGAAAAGGACCATTTTGGACTGGTCAAAGTGAGCGCAGGCGTGAATGATTTTGATTTCTGTTGGGATTTAAAACCGCAATCCAGCTTTACTACGCCTGGTTTTTTTATCGGTTATACCAGTGGTGGATTTGGAGAAGCGAGCCGCAATCTTCACCGTCTGCAGCTGCAATATTTACTGCCTGCTCCTAACAGAGAAAAGCTCAGAAAAGTATTCTATAATTCGTGGGAAGCGACTAGTTTTGACGTGAGGGAGGATCAGCAAGTCAACCTTGCAGAAATTGCTTCTTCCATTGGCGTTGAGTTGTTCGTAATGGACGATGGATGGTTTGGAGCACGAAACAGTGATCGAGCAGGTTTAGGCGATTGGCATGTCAACCCAGAGAAATTCCCGCAAGGCTTGGAAGGCTTGATTTCTAAGGTAAATGCATTGGGCATGGATTTCGGACTGTGGGTGGAACCGGAAATGGTCAATCCGGACAGCGAATTATATCGGTCCCATCCTGATTGGGTCTATCATTTTCCAACGAGGCAACGAACTGAAATTCGAAACCAGTTGATTTTAAATTTGACTAGGGAAGATGTACGCCAATATATTTTTAATTTTATGGATCAGCTTTTGGGCACCTACAACATCAAATTTATTAAATGGGATATGAATCGGAATTTTAGCGAGCCTGGATTCCCTTCCGTTGCTGTAACGGAACAACGGGAGATTTGGGTAAAACATGCTATGGGCGTATATGAAATTGTGAAAAAGTTGAAGGAACGATATCCTGATGTCATTTTTCAATCTTGCTCCGGTGGCGGCGGTAGGGTTGATCTAGGCGTATTGCAATATTTTGATCAAGTCTGGACTAGCGATAATACGGACGCATTTGATCGGTTGCGAATTCAAGAAGGGTTTTCATTTGCTTATTGCGCCAAAATTATGGAATCCTGGGTGACGGACGAAGTCAATTGGGTGAATCAAAGAAAGTTATCTTTAAAGTTCAGATTCCATTGCGCCATGATGGGGAACTTGGGGATTGGCGACAATCTGCTGCATTGGTCCGAGTTGGAGAGGGAAGAAGCTAGGGAGCTTACCCTACTTTATAAAGAGATTCGTTCAACTGTACAGCATGGTGATCAGTACAGACTTCTTTCACCGAGAGAAAATAGTGTGTCAGCGAGTATGTATGTGAACGCAGATCAAGATGAAGCCGTTGTATTCGCCTTTTTGCACAGCAATTCATTCGGAAATCAATTGCCTCGTGTCCGTCTTGCGGGTTTGGATAAACATGCGCTTTATTCGATTGACTCCGACCCGCAACATGCCAGTGGTGAAGCATTGATGCAGATTGGGATTAAGCTGGAATTGAAAGGTGATTTTGATAGTGCGGTTATTCGTATTACTAAAGTCTGAGACAAAAAAACTCAACCTAAATTCGCTCTGAACTTAACAATTATACGACTAAACTTTCATTATTGGTTTGAGAGTCAGATCTTGAGAAGACAGGCTAGTTGCCTGCTTCTTTGAGGAGTTAATTATAATCGCTTACATTTTAATTTTTTACCTACTTGGCCGATTAACGCGTCGACGACGGTTTTGGCCTTGTCGCTGATGGGAAACATCCGACCGTTGTCCTCTTCTTTGAGTGGATGCCGAGATTTTCAAAAAACGCAATAATGTCCTTATTCCCGAAATAGGTGAATGCACTATAAAAGAAGCGCCCGTTGCCAGGGATATGCTTGATCAATTCATCCATGTCTTTGTTGTTTGTCACGTTGCATCTGCCGCCGCCAGAAATGATGCGTAGGGCTCCATATTCAAAAGATACACACAACCCGTGGATAACTTGTTAATAAAACGGGTGTTTTTGTGGGTAACTAACATCTCGAGTGTGGATAAATGAAGTTGAATTGTGGATAACACCTTGTTTTCCTAATTTCATCCACAAACAATCTCTTTCTTACATTCTTTAGACGAAGCTATCAACATCATCACGAAGATTACTGTCACTAAAATGGTAATGATCCACCTCCAGGTCTAACCATCGTTGTCCAAGAGAATCTTCTTTCCCGTAGTAGTGCAGCTCGCCTTGCTTGGAAAGTACAATAGCTTCGCATGCTTCGCTGCGTTTGGCAAGAGGGGCTAGCCCAGCCTCCAGCCCAAATGAGCCCAACAATCGTGCCCATACGTGGCACTCCACTAGGTCTTGACCCGCAACCGTACATTGCAGCACATCGCTGCTAGCGTCACCCTGCTTGTGATCCTGAAGCGGGCTGTACGTAGAGAGCGCACCCTCCAGCATCACAATCGCAGCTAGTTTGGCGTTCTTGTTCCATGGATTTTGAATCCCGATCGTCCATGGCTCCTGCTGAGCCCCAGATTGCCCCCATGCCGTCACATCACCCTCGGATAGCATGAGCCCCCGTGCAAGCGATAAGGTTTTCTTCATATAATTGACAAATCGTTTCAACGACCAGCTTTTCTCAAGACCTTGCAAATGAATACGTGTATGCGGAGGCAGTGTGACCGATTTCATTGTTGGATTGACTCGCCAGCCAAGTGAACTTGGCGTTTGCTTGGGTGTTCCCGGGGGTGATTGGATAGAAAGCAGCGGTGTATAATAGCCATCCGTGATAGCTTGATACATTTCAGCAAGAAATAGTACCTCCAGCATTGTCGTGGACACGAGGCAGCTTTCACCTGCCAACGTATTAAGAAGGTTGATTTCGCTGTCAGCTACATCTGAACTGAATCTTTTGTACTCCCGTCCAAACCAATCTTTGCCGATATCTTGTATACATCGTTTATCCTTATTAGATACGATCAGTATAGGGGATTTACCTGAGATTCAATTGATCGTTAGCTGAAAAATGGCTGAAGATTTCCTGATTTTCAGCAAGTTTTCAGCCACTGCTCAGATTGCTTTTAGGCAGGATATGGGATACTGATTGTAGAAGTCGTGTACGAATGAAATGCGGGGGAGTCGAATGGGAATGCAGATGCGTCAATTAAAAGGTATTAAAATTTTACTCGTCGATGACGAGCCTCATATCTTAGAATTTCTAGAGCTCGGGCTTACAAACGAAGGCTTCGAGGTGATGACAGCACAGGATGGCATCAGTGCGATCACAGCTTGTAATAAATTTCAGCCGCATATCGCGATTCTGGATGTCATGATGCCTGGCATGGACGGGTTCGAGGTGTGCCGCATGATTAAGAAGACGGACAACGTCGCGGTTATTATGTTGACAGCTAAAGATGAAATCGATGATCGGGTGAAGGGGCTCACATTAGGAGCCGATGATTACATGATTAAGCCGTTTAGCTTTGAGGAGCTCCTGGCGCGCATCTACGCGCGGATTCGGAACCATTTTCCAAACTTGTTCGGGGAAGTCATTATTGGGCCATTACGTATGGATGATCGCCGCAAAGAAATTTCCATGCATGATCGTGTCTTAGAACTATCGCCGACGGAGTACGAACTGCTTAAATTTATGTCGATCAATCACGGTCTTGTGCTAAGTAAGACGATGATTCTGGATAAAGTGTGGGGCTATGATTTTGGCGGTGAAGAAAATATTGTGGAAGTGTACATACGCTCCCTGCGCGAAAAGCTTGGAGATAAGGAGCATAAGCTGATTCGCACCATTCGCGGCGCGGGGTATCGGATGGATTTGACATGAAGAGGCGTGACTGGTTTGCAAATAGCTTCGAGACCCGATCCTTAAAGTTTCAAATCTTATCACGCACGTTATTGGTCATGTCCGCACTATTGCTGTTAATTGGTGTGTTTCAATATGTGTTCATGCAGCAGTTTATGTTTCAAAATAAGGCGGAGACCATTCGCAATCAGCTTGCTGCGCTGCCGCCCAACGTGTGGCTTCGAGCTGAGCAAGGGCTAGATAAGGGAACGAGTCCATTCCTTCCTAGGCAGGATTTCATGCGCAATAATCGGCAGGATGCTTTCGGTGAAGGCCCGCGGATTTTTGTGCCGGATTTAACCATTGCGCTGATTGATGACAAAGGGACATATAAACTGGTTTCATCGCAGGATGAACAGTCGACGTTGGAGTTAGATAAGGAAGCATATTTAAAAATCCTGCAAAAGAGATCGAAGAAGCAGGAGCATTTGATTATGGAAGACAGTCAAGGGAACGAACAGTTGGTTGTCTTTCATCAAATAGGAGGCGGGGAACCTGATCGTTCCCGCGGCTATCAGGCGCTCATTCAAGCAAGCACAAGCACCGCTCCGATCAAAGATGTTCTTCTAAGGCAGCTGCTTACCTTCTTATTTCTATCGATGCTCGCGATGGTTATTGGGCTGCTAGGCTTCCTGCCGGTGCTGAGACGGACACTCGTGCCACTGTCCAATTTAGTAGATACGGTGAAAAGTATTGATTCGGGTAACTTGAATGAACGCTTTCCCGATCATCAGGGGCAGGCGGAGATGGATCGTTTGGCTACCTCCTTCAACAGCATGCTAGAGCGTTTGGAATTTTCATTTGAAGCTGAAAAGGAAGCGAAAGAACAGATGCGCCGTTTTGCTGCAGATGCCTCGCATGAGCTTCGAACACCGCTGACCTCGATACACGGCTTCCTGGAGGTATTGCTGCGCGGAGCGTATCAACAGCCCGAACAACTGTTGAAAGCGTTGAAAAGCATGCACGGCGAATCGGTCCGCATTAATAAATTAGTCGAGGATCTGCTGCTGTTGGCGCGGCTTGATCGAACGCCGTCTTTTCAGAAGACGGAGGCAGCTATGGATGACTTGCTCCACGAGATGGAGCACCAATTGCGTCTGCTTGCAGGTGAGAGAACAGTCACCTTCCTTTTGGAGCCAGAAACACAGTGTCATTGTGATCCGGACAAAATCAAACAAGTGATCCTCAACTTGTTCCACAACGCGGTTCAGCATACGCATCCGGAGACGGGTGAGGTGAGAGTCTCACTGACGCGAACGAACGCAGGCGTTGAAATCGCTGTACGCGATAACGGACCCGGGATTGCGCCAGAGCATATTGCGCATTTGTTCGATCGGTTCTACCGCATCGATTCCTCGCGGGCAAGACGCAGCGGCGGCGCGGGCTTGGGCCTATCGATTACTCGTTCCATTGTAGAGGTGCATGGCGGAACAATAGATGTGGAGAGTGTAGTCGGTGAGGGGAGCATGTTTATCGTGCGGTTACCGAGATAGTATGGGGAAGAAGCTGCGCTGATGCGTCAGCTTCTTTTGTTGTGTGGCGGGTGCGAGTGATGGGTGAGCTCAAAAGTAGGGCTCAGAGCTCCAAAAGGAGCGGTTGACCGCCCTTAATTCGCCCGAAAGCTGCCAAAGCATGAAATTAAGAGTGGTGGACCACTCTTAATTGTCAGTGGAAGGCTCAAAAGTAGGGTGCAGCGCTCCAAAAGGGGCGGTTGACCACCCTTAATTCGCCTGTAAGCAGCCAAAGCATGAAATTAAGAGTGGTTGCCCACTCTTAAACGTCAGTGGAAGGCTCAAAAGTAGGTTGCAGCCCTCCAATAGGGCGGTTGCCCACCCTTAATTCGCCTGTAAGCAGCCAAAGGAGGAAGTTAAGAGTGGTAGACCACTCTTAAACGTCAGTGGAAGGCTCAAAAGTAGGGTGTAGCGCTCCAAAAGGAGCGATTGCCCACCCTTAATTCGCCCGAAAGCGGCCAATGCATGAAATTAAGAGTGGTGGACCACTCTTAATTGTCAGTGGAAGGCTCAAAAGTAGGGTGCAGCGCTCCAAAAGGAGCGGTTGCCCACCCTTAATTCGCCCGAAAGCTGCCAAAGCATGAAGATAAGCGTGGTATACCACGCTTATCCCCACATAAATAGGGCCTCCACAAAGTAGGAATCGCTACTTTGTGGAGGCCTATTTACTCGGCGTTTAAGAGACAAGCTTGCGGCTGCGCGGGCGAAGGGCCCATGAAGCCATGACCAGCGCTAAGAACACTAGCGGTTGAGCAGCGAGAGCTAGGCCGTCACCATTTAAAATGTGCGAAGCTGCGGCTCCCGTGAGCTCGAAGAAAAAGCCAGCGTAAGCCCATTCCTTCAGCCGCGGAAAGCGCGGGATCAGGATGGCGATGACGGCCATTAGCTTCCAGAAGCCTAGAATGGTTAAGACATACTCGGGATATCCGAGCCCGTTCAACGTGGCGATCTGCTGCTCACCATGCGTGATGAAGAAGAATCCGCCAATCACGAAGCTTGCAGGCCCTAGGATGGTAGTTACCCAGTAAGCGATCAGCTTGTTGCGTTCTTTACGATAAGACATAATTCAGCGTCCCCTCTTTTTGAAATTGTGCTCATATAATCCTTAGTCTACCATAGATATTGTCAAAAAGAGAACACCAGTACGTAAATTTGGGAATTAATTTTACCATACTATTTTCAGCTAATGCTCAGATAGCTCTCAACGAACCTTCAGTTTACGCTCAGATGGGTTTCAGGTAGGGGGGCTATACTAGGTTTTGTAAGGGAAACAAAACACAAATCCAAAGATGAGGTGGAATAACAATTATGAAAAAAATCAGCAAAAAAATTCTCGCAGGTTCGCTAGTAGCATCTTTTGTCATCGGAGTTGGCTTAGTAGGAGCCTTACATAATGAAGCATTCGCAGATACAGCAGTAGGTACGTCAACAAGCACAACAGCGCCAAAAGCCGATAAAGCAGGCAAAGGCTTCGGCGATCGCGGCCGTGGTCACATGGGAGACCGTGGTGGCTTCCGTGGCGGCAACGTGATCAAAGAGACGGCAACAATCCTAGGTGTTGAAGAAAGTGTTGTGCAGGAAGTACTTAAAGCAGATAAAACATTAGTGGCGTTTGCCATTGAAAAAGGACTGACGAAGGAAGATTACTTGTCCAAGCTTGTTGCAGCAGAGACAACTGCGATTACTGCTGAAGTCACAGCTGGTAAGCTGACACAAGAGAAGGCAGATGAGATCATCAAAGGTCTGAGCGACCAATTAACGAAGCAAATTGACGGCACCGGCTTAAAGGGGGGCTTCCCGGGTGGCGGTAAAGGCGGCCAAGGCGGTCCTGGCGGTAAAGGTGGTCCCGGAGGCTTCGGTGGCGGACATTTCGGCAATCCTGAGGTCATCACGACAATTTTGGGTATTACACAAGATGAGCTGAGAACTGAGCTTGAATCAGGCAAATCTCTCGTGGATATCGCAACAGCGAAAGGCATTAGCGAAGATGATTTGATCAGCAAAATTAAAGACGGCATGACGGATTCTATCAAGAAGGCTGTTGAGGAAAAAGGCACGGCTCACAAACGTCCGGAAGGTGCGCAAGGTCGCCCAGATCTCAACGCATCCAAAGGTGCAGCAACACCTGCTCCAACAGCCACAAACTAAGGGGAAGTTATGAAAAGCTGCTCGCTATGCGAGTGGCTTTTTGTGCTTGAGGTGGAACAGGCCTGAGATCTCGTCCCCATTTTCAGCAAACCCTCAGCTTTCGTTCAACTACCTTTCAGCCCGCACTCAGACAGGTTTCAGTCGTCCCTAGTAGACTACATCTTGTGAAGATTGTACAGCCTAGGCAAGCAGTGTCTGGGTAAACCGGGAGAGGGGTTATGACGGATGAAAGCAAGCAGTAAGAAGAGGTGGCTAATCGTAGCCCTGGCGGCCATCCTTTGTGGGGCGGGTACATACTATTATGTACATAATAATTCGAAGCCAGCTGCAGCGGCTACGCAACAAACAACGATGAAAGTGACCAAGGGTGCTATCTCGATGGCAGTTTCGGGGACATCCCAATTGGACGCTAAGGATAAGCAAAACATTGTGATTCCGATGGAAGGAATCATCAAAACGATGAATTTAACCCAGAATCAAGCGGTCAAAAAAGGCGATGTACTCGTCGAGCTCTCCGTTCCGTCAACGGAAACGAATCTGAAGGAAGCGCAAGTGAGCTTGGGGCAGCTAGAGAGTGATCTAGCGGAGCTGCAGTCTGAACAAGGAAATATGAGCGTATCCGCTCCGATGTCGGGCAAGATTTCCTTGAATGCGAATTTTGACGTTGGCAGCCAAGTAAATAAAACGACCAAGATCGGTACGATTTCGGATACAACGCAATTTAAGGTGAAGCTGCCTTTTTCCCTGCAAGAAGCTGTGCAATTGAAGAAAGGTGATCCTGTGGAGCTGAGTGTGGATGGCTATTTGCTATCTAAAGTTGGAGCTGTCGACACGATCGGTCACGAAATTAGCGCAGACACGAATGGTAACAAAGTGGTGTTGGTCGATGTACTCGTCGATAATGACGGCACGCTTTCGGCAGGATTGAAAGTCAAAGGCAGCATTGGCGGCGGGAATACGAAGGTAGAGTCTTCCGATCAGGCAGCGCTCGCCTATGTGCGTACGGCTTCTATTTTCTCAGAAGCTAGCGGTACGGTGAAAACGCTGAAATTCAAAGATGGCGATACGATTAAACAAGGCGATCTGATTGTGACTCTTTTTAACGATGACCTTCAAAAGAATATCGTCTCGAAACAATCTGCGATTGAAAGTCAGAAGATCCGTGTCAGCGATGCCCAGCAAAAGGTCGATCAATTAACGATCAAAGCACCGTTTGATGGCGTGTTCTCGGCGGATTTTGCCAATAGTAAAAACAATGTCTTACGGAATTATCCAGTGGGCGCGCAAATCAATGGGAATACAACGCTCGGTGCTGTTGCAAGCTTAAGTACGATGCAGCTCGCGATTGCGGTGGATGAACTGGATCTGACAACGGTGAAGGTGGGTCAAAAAGTTAACGTGAAGGTAGATGCGATTGCAGGCAAAACCTTTACAGGTGAAGTGACCTCCGTCTCGAATGTCGGAACAACAACGAATGGCGTTACAACCTATGATGCGGTTGTAGCAATTCCAAATACGGCTCAGAATGATCTGAAATACGCGATGACGGCGACAGCTGAAATCTTGATCCAAGATAAGAAGGATATTCTTGTGCTGCCGATTCAAGTGGTGACGACAACAAGAGGCAAGTCGACGGTTACGGTGAAGAAGGCTGATGGCACGACGGAAGAGTGGGAGTTAAAAGTAGGTATCCGCAGTAAAACGCAGGTTGAAGTGCTAGGCGGGGTAAATGAAGGCGATGAAGTTGTGATGCCGGTGCGCAGAGCGACAACAACGACGAACCAACAACAGCAAGGCTTCCCAGGTGGAGGTGCATTCCCAGGCGGCGCAGGAGGTTTCCAAGGCGGCGGTGCAGGAGGAGCTGGCGGAGGCTTCACAGGTGGTGGAAATGCTGGCGGTGGCGGAGGAGGAGCGCGTCAATAAGGAGCTAGCCTCGCGCGGAAAGGAGCTAATGGGATGAATATCATTGAGTTAA
This sequence comes from Paenibacillus sp. J22P143, assembly GCF_059692035.1. NCBI lineage: Bacteria > Bacillati > Bacillota > Bacilli > Caryophanales > Paenibacillaceae > Paenibacillus > Paenibacillus sp. J22P143. The sequence continues at coordinate 100,802 of NZ_JCAUAQ010000008.1, read as the reverse complement.
ATGAGATCACGAAGAGTTACACCCGTGGTGCGGAGGAATTGCAGATTTTGCGCGGCATTACCTTGCATATTGCAGAAGGCGATTTTGTCGCTATTATTGGTCCCAGTGGATCGGGTAAATCGACGTTGATGAATACAATTGGGCTGCTAGATAGCCCGACGTCAGGTTCATATACATTGGATGGCGTGGCAACTGAGAAAATGTCAGACAACGGACTTGCTCAGCTGCGCAATCGGAAAATCGGGTTTATTTTTCAACAGTTCAACCTGTTGCCAAGACTGACAGCGACGGAAAACGTTGAGCTCCCGATGATTTATGCCGGTATTCCGGCCAAGCAGCGGAGAGAGCAAGCGAAGCGCATGCTGGAGAAGCTGGGGATGGGTGAGCGCGGACATCACAAGCCGAGTGAGCTTTCTGGGGGACAGCAGCAGCGGGTCGCGATTGCACGTGCGTTGGCGATTTCACCATCGCTAATTCTAGCGGATGAGCCGACAGGTGCGTTGGATTCCAAGACGGGCATCGAGGTGCTCGAGTTGATCAAGGAACTGAACCAGCAAGGCAATACGATCGTTTTGATCACACATGATCATCACATCGCCGATAACGCCAAGCGTGTCGTAGCGCTGCGCGACGGTGAAATCGTCAGTGATACCCGGGGCGGTGCATGGTCGGTTGAAGTGCCTAAGCTAGAGGAGGCGCATTCATGAGAATTTGGGAGCTTTTCCAAATGGCGATGAGCACGATTCGCTCTAATCCCTTACGAACGGTGCTGACTATGCTAGGCGTTATTATCGGGGTGGCTTCGGTTATCACGCTCGTGTCGATCGGTCAAGGGACGTCCAAAGCCATCGAAAAGCAGTACGAAGGGCTAGGAACGAACCTACTGACGGTTAATTTACAAGGCAACGGGCGCGCCACGCAGTTAAATTATGACGAGTTCATGACCCTTGAGGGGACTGCGGGCATCTCTTCGATTGCCCCGACGATGACGCAGAACAGTTCCATTAAATATGATCGGACAACCGAAAGCTACAATGTAATTGGAACGAATGACCGGTACTTGGAATTGCAAAAAGGGAAGATGGCTAGCGGACGGTTCCTCGCTCAGGCGGATCTGGATTTCCGCAACCACGTTGCGGTTATCGGTAGTGAAGTAGCAACAAAGTTCTTCGGTAAGGAAGATCCGATCGACGAAGAAATTAACGTGAAGGGCTACATGTACACGATTATCGGTGTCCTACAATCGAAGGGCTCTAATACGAGCGGTACCTCGTTGGATAGCTCGGTGTTTGTACCGCTGCCGACGATGAGCAGGGATTTTAAGCTAGGGAGCATTCGGACTGCCTATGTGGAAGCATCCTCCGGTGATCTCGTCAGCCGTGCACAAGTAGCCTTGGAAGCTTATTTATTTCAAAAGTTTAAAAGCACGACTGGCTACAATATTTTGAACTCATCCGAGCTCATAAGCGCAAGACAAACGGCATCTAGCACGTTGACTAATCAATTGGTCGCTGTTGCGGCGATTTCCCTACTTGTAGGTGGCATTGGGATCATGAATATTATGCTTGTGACCGTGAGTGAGCGGACAAGAGAGATCGGGATTCGGAAGTCGATTGGGGCGAAGCGGCGAAATATTTTGCTGCAATTCCTAGTCGAGGCTACGTTAATTAGTGGGATGGGCGGTTTGATCGGTTTACTGGTTGGGGTCGCGTTATCGCTGGCCTGGCCGTATATCAATCCAAGCCAAGAGACGAGCCTATCGCTCAATATTGGACTCTATGCGTTTTTATTCTCAGCACTCGTTGGTGTCATTTTCGGCTTATATCCAGCGAATAAAGCATCGAAATTAAAACCGATCGACGCCCTGCGTTTCGATTAGGCAACAGGAGGTTTGTACCATGATTCGTAAACTAACATCGATCCCGCTTAAACAGACTAGTCTAGCTGTGCTGCTGACAGGAAGCTTGCTGGCTGCCTCGTGGGCAGCTCCGACTCCGGTCGCACATGCCGCTAATGAGGGCGTTTTTATCTCGAATGATTCGTATTTTATGCTGGGTAAAGCGGCATTGTCGTCTTCTTCCCTACAGTTCTCCGTGTTATTTCATAATGGGGAAAATCAGACGTTGGATTTTAACAAGTATGGTGTACGTGTGACGGATGGTGCAGGACATAGCTACACAGCCAATTTAAGTGAGAAAAAGAGTGGGATCGTGAGCGGCGGGGAAGAACAAAGCTTCCGTTTCTATGCGAACTTGCCAGCTGGCGAATCCGCCGCTGATCTCAAAGTAGATGTATTCCGTTGGGATTACAATAAATCGAATTTCATGAATCATCTCGGTGAGCTGCCGATTTCCTCGGTGATCCAAGAAGGGCAGTTGGAAGCGCCAGAGGAAATCATCAGCTTGCGCACGTTAGATAGCACACTCGCGAACGATGCTTCACTTGCTTTTGGGCTGGGCCAGAGCGTACGTGTGACCGAGAATGGCAAATGGTACATGTACACGCAAGTTGCTGCCAAGAATTTAGGCTCAACCAGCGTTGCGGTGCCAAAAGGTCTACTGGTTAGACTTGTGGACGCGAACGGTTTGAAATACACATCAACGATCGCAAGTGGGTCGGATACGTCAATATTGCCGAATCAATCCGATACACTGACACTCAAAACACTCATTTCTAAGGGCATGCCAACAAGTAGGCTATCGCTGGAATATTATTATTTGAATAAAACAGAGGATGTTTCTCTGGGGACAACGAGCATGAACTCGTCGCTGAGCACTGTCGCTTTGGGCGTGAAACAGATCTATGCTGGACAGCAGGATGGCGAGAAGGTAACGGCAAAAGTAAGCTCATCAACGTATTCGAACCAAGCAGACGGTGTTCATGTTCAAACGGTGATTACGCTGAGCAATGATGGCGACGTCGTCGCTCCTGTGCCTTCGTTGCTGGCATCCTATCAATTCGGCGACTCCGGTTCGACCGTTTCGTCTACAGATAACAGCACGCGAAGCGGTTTCTTAGCTCCGAAGGAAACAGCGACGTATTACTTCAACGCGACATTGCCAACGGGTGTTGATCCGAATGCGGCACAGCTGGTGCTGTGGCAGAAAGCAGCGGCAAGCACAGGCAGCACGACGGGAAGCGGGACAACGGGTACAGGGAGCAGCGGGGGAGCGACAACAGCAACGACAACAACAGGTCAACAGCCTGTGGCTGTGTTCCTGCTGAAAGGTGCTAGCGAAGCGAAAAACGGCTTCACCACAGCCGTCAACTACGAGATGGGCAGTAAGCTCATTTTCAGCAATAGCAGCGTAGTCAATGCGAATCTCGATGTTTCGCTAGTTGAGCTACATGCGCATGAGAACGATGATCTGGGTTACAAAACCGCGATTGCCAAATACAAAATCACCAACAACGGCACAAGCACACTCGCGTTGCCTGAGCTGCAGAACGAGCTTATCGATGGCAAAGGGAATGCCTATACCGGCTCTCGCCAAAGCGCGGCTGCGACACAAATTACACCAGGAAGCTCCTACGTTGTAAGCTATTCGTACTTACTGCCAAACCAAACAGCTGCCGAGGAGGAAACATTCGCGCTTAACGTATATGATGATAAATCCGTTTCCGAAGGTAACGTGTTGGTAGGGACGTTCAAAGTAGCGTTGCAGGAAGAAGTTGCTGGGGATACCGTTGACATCTATCCATTCTCATTCAAAATCTATGACAGCTCGTTTAGCTGGAATTATAGCGGCGGCGCTTACTCGTATAACCTCCGTTTGAATATGGATATTACGCATGAGGACCAAGTCATTATCGATTCGAATTTCAACAAAATCCAGTTCGAACTGGTCGATTCTTTCGGTCGTAGCCTTGGCACTCAGGATGCTGCACTCACAGGTGCGAACAAATTAACAAGCGGCAGTCAGAAAATCAGTATCACTGGCGTGAAAATTGATCAAATGAACTCAGGTATGTCGATCAATATGTACGAAGTCATTAACACGCCGAATGGAACGGCGAAGCGTCTTTTGAAGCAGTTTAAGTAGGAGCGGAAACAGGGACGGAATAGAAACAGAAATAGAAATAGCCCAACCACGGCCATTGGCCTAGGGTTGGGCTGTTTTTATTTAGTGTTATATTTATTCCCATAAATGGGTGGATATGTTATCATTTATTTAAGACAAGTCCATAGCGGTTGGGAAACTTTCATCTCATAAGCAAGGAGGTGAAAGCGTATGGACGATAACGTCAAGTATTTTATTGCAGGAGCCATGTTCACAGTTACTTTGCTAAAAATTTTAGCCAACGTTTTGAACGGTTCCCAAGATAAAAGAAAAAAGTAATCCTCCCGACCCTAGATAAGTTGGGGATTACTTTTTCTGAGAGGAACCTGTAAACCACCAATCGGTTGTGTACTTGTCCCTTGCCTATTTATACGCCATTTATAAGCAAATTATACCAAGACGGGCAGGTGCAGTCAATGGACCCTTTACTAATTCAGTCAGCGGACAGTATGTCAGACGTATACTGGTTTCTCTTGGGAGGTGGGACAGGGGTACTGTTGTACATGGCCTGGAACATATATGTAAAGAAGAAATAAGTGAAGTAATTAAGAAAAACAGCCTAACCTCTGGAAAAAGAATGTCCGGGGTTGGGCTGTTTTTACGCTAGGGGAGGATCATTTGAAATATAAATCATTATACTTATAGCTCAGTTCATAAGTCCCTAAATCGAGATTGGGTTCGATCGCGTAATCAATTTTAAAATCTCTTATAGTACTTTGTTCACCCTTAACGTGGTAGCTCCCACTAACGATTAAGTTTTCAGCAGCTCCTTCAGTTGCTTTAAGAGTTAGTGCCTCAGTTTGGTGAGCAGGAACGAGAAGTTCTTGTACGGCGCCATCGGGAGTTTGAATGTACTTACTGAGTAAAAGGGTATCAATACCGTCTATCCACATACCAGGGCCATAGGCTTTTAAGGCTTGAATTTTCGTAGTTCCTGAGGGGATTTTCTGCGTGTAGGTTCGAATAACTTTCTTGTCACTCGGCCCAAAGGAAACATAAATGTCATGGTCACTTTCATTATGAAGTGAAATTTGGCTGTAGAGTTGATTGTCTTCGATCCCATAATGCTCGACGAATATATTAATTTTGTTTTCAAAATCGAATAGGGAATTCGCGCGTTTCTTACCACTCATTGCAATGGTTGTACTCGGTGGTGGTGTAAGCGAAGTCACTTGTTTACTTTCATAAATCGCTCTGATGTAGATGGATTTCGTTGAACCTTCCCAAATCACTGTGCTGCCTAACGCTTCACTAATGAATCGTAGAGGCACTAAAGTCCGATTGTCGATATTCATACTTTGTAAGCCTAACTGAATCTCAGCTCCGTTCAGGAATAAACTTGTTCCCGACGTCGGATAAACGATATGCAAATCATCGAGTGTTGCTGTTATTACTTTCGTTGCTTCCGCCCATTCCACGGTGGCACCGTGTGCTTCAAAGATCGTACGCATCGGCACATATGTGAAACCGTCGACAATCATAGGCGGCGTGTCAAGAACCAGTTCATTGCCATTTAGATAAATGGTGATCGGCTGCTCTTGCGCAGAAGATGGTGTCGTAGTCGTCAAACTTAGTGTGAGTAGTAGACCCACGAGAAAGAATAATCGGGTAGTAAGTCTGTTCTTCTGCATAGAGGAAGTCTCCTTAATTGATCCAAACATGAAATAATGCCGATGCTAAGTATAAGCTTTTTTGATGGGGGAGTCATGGTTATTATTGGTTAAAGAAAATATTACCAAAAACATTTCTTGGTTGAAGCACCCCATGGTTAAACTTGCTAAGACCGATTATACTAGTTATATAAAGGGAAATGGAGGGAATTCCATGCGGAAACTGACGCTTCAAGACATTCAGACTAAAGTTAATGAAACGAAGGAAGAAGTCAACCTTGCTGTTGCAAACTTTCGAGAAAAAACAAGAGAGCAAGGTTGGGAGATGTCCCGTAATCGCCCTAGATCAGAAGACGAAATACTAGCATTAAATTATCTTGCAAGGTACTCATTTAGAAAAGGCTTACAGTCAGGCAGCATCAAATACGATAATGAAAGAAGGGTGCTGTTTATTGAAGAATATACTAGAGGCTAAGGATGCGCTAGAGCAGCTTCAGGATAAAAGTAAATTTGAAAAAATGCTTCACACAGCAGCAATATTAACTGATTTAGTACGTCCTCAAGGCATTCGACCAATTATTGTTGGAGGCCTTTCCGTAGAAATATACACGTTGAACGGATATGCTACACAAGATATTGATTTTGTAATGGATGGCTATGATATAGCCAATGAGATACTGCTCCAACTTGGGTTTACAAAGTTGGGCAAGAACTGGGTTCATGGCATGTTAGGGGTTTCAATAGAAATTCCATCTAATTTTTTGACAGGTGACTATGACAAAATCACAGAGTTACAAGTTGGCGAAAGAAAAGTGTATATCATCGGTATCGAGGATATAATTTTGGATCGGTTAAGAGCCACGGTCCATTGGAAGTCAGGCGAATCGCGGGAGTGGGGATACCGTATGCTCCTTATGTACTTCGAAGAATTGGATGTTGAATACATAACGAGTAAATTTGAGCATCCACTTGAAGAGGCTGAATTTAATTTGTGGATCCATGAGGCAAAAAAGGAGAAATCTCAAATTACGGATAGAGATTAAGACAATAGGCACGGATCTAAACAGATCTAAGCCTATTTTTTTATGATAAGAAATAACCGTAGAAATAAGTACTCATCCTCGTAAACTTCGATATCCTTGAGTTAAAAGGAAATAAATGGATAACGTAGAATGTACTAGAGATACAATTTTTATTTGATCCTAGTGGAGGTCGTTCTTTTGCTTAAAATATCACGTTTAGTTCTACATACGGTTATACTGGTTTCTGGTTTTTCAATGGGGGCCACAGCAACTTTGGCTGATTCTGCACCGCAAGCAACATCAACAAATGGAAGTCCAACTTCATCACCTGCAACAGCCGTAGCCAGTTGTATGCAGCAAGACGTAAAATCGCAGCAACAGCCGCTGCCACCACCAGGTTCTCACGTGCATGAGTTGCGAACAATTACATTAGTGGAAGAGGCGGATTTGTACGATGATATCTTTGTAAATTTGACCATGGGGTCAATCTCGCCCCAAACGGTGGATGTCGTAAATCGCAAAGTGATTTATAAGTTGGATGGTGAACAAAGCAGCTGGTACCAAATACGCACATGGCTAGGTGACAAATGGGTTCGTAGTAACTCTGCAATGCCAGGAGATCAGAAAAATGTGAACATGAAGATGATACTGACTGGTGAAGAAAGTCTTTACACGTTTACTGCTGGATTCATGGGGGAAAGCGCGACGATCTCGCCACAAACGGTAACGGTCAAGGGAGAATGGCAGGGGTATTATTTAATCGATACGTGGTTGGGAGATAGATGGATCGCACCTGCCCACCAAGTGTGGAAGGATATTCGGAAGTTGGATGCTTTTATGCCAATCACGGCCAAAACGGAGTTGTTTACATTTCCTGATGAAGGTTGCAGTACGAACACGTATGTGACATTACCAACGGTATATGCATTCGAACAGATGAACGATTGGATTCATATAAGGACGAACCAAGGTACTTTTTGGATCAACCCCAAGTTATCTGATTTTGATACTGTAGATAGCGACGAATATATGGAAGCGAAGATCGTACATGCTGAGGTTATAGGCAAAATGACAAAGCTAACAATACAAGCTAGACTCACGGATAAATTGAAGGACTGGAGTCGTCCTCTCCAATTGACACCGGGTTTCACGCTGTATGACAAGCAAGGCATGCTGTTGGCATCCAATTTTGGAACGGGACCACTCACGTTCAAGGCGGATGAAATTAACAGATTCGTGGTGTATGTGCAGGGGGATGTGGCGAACTTTGGATTAGCTACCTTGCGCATTTACACATTAAATAACACAGCACTGCCGAGTTCGACGCTCTCTTGGAGCGGGCTGCGATTCAATTTGAACCTGACAGATTCGAAATATCCTGAGGTGCGCGTCGGTGAACTAATCGTAACGAGATCAGGGAGCCATTCTATTATTCGTGGCAAAATTCAAGTTGCGCTCCCAAATCTGAATGATGTGAGTGTGGGACTTAACTTTTACAATGACAAGTCGGAGATGATAGGTACGACTACGATCAAAGGAGCCTATGGAAACATAGGCCCCTACGGGGATACCACTTTCCAATTCGAAGCTATTTGTAAGGGCGATTTAACTGCCTACACAACGGTGAAGATGGCGGTCAACACTTTGCATAGGCTGAACCAATAGTCAGGATTAGCCTACTTAAATGAGCCAAATCGCCCCAAGAGGTGGCTATAGTTCGATTTTGCCGAACTAATTAGCTAATTATCGTTGTGACAGTTAGTTGTGGGCGGTTTAAGTGGGTGAAATCGAACTAATGCGACTAAACGCCACCGAATCTCATCATTAAGTAGGCAAAATCGAACTATTGCTTCACATCATACCCCTTCGCGATGGATGGTTCGATCCATCGCTTTTCTGTGTGTTCACGGCGCAGAATAACGACGCGATCTGGGTAGACGTCGACGACGAGGCTCTGGCTGAGTGACCGAGTCTCGGGCTCGTTCTTAGCGCTCCATACCTGGCGGATGGAGGCGCTGGAAGCGGCAAGAAACTTCAGCTGCTTCACTTGGTTGGTTGTTTCGATGTTCCAGTGGGTGTGCCCACTGAACAAAATGACGTTCGGGTGCGCGTCGAGCAGCGCACGCAGTTCCTGGTGCTGGACGACGCCCAGCTCCAGATCCGTGCCATCCAGCGTACGCGGCAGCGGCTGGTGGAGGAACACAAACACGGGCTTGCTGGCATCCGCCGCGCCCGTGGCCGTGAGCCGCTCGCGCAGCCAGCTGAGCTGCGCGGGTGAGAGGAACGCATCCTCGTTGATGGATGCGTCAACGTCTCTGTACGCTTCCCCGCTAAGGAATAGGAAGCGGTAGCCGTCCACGACAAGCTCGTGATACGGCTTGTCGTACCCCCAGATGCGGTCGAACAACGCGACCGCTTTCGCGCTTGACCACGAAGGATTCATCTTCGTGTAATCCATCTTGCCATCCGGCTTGTGCCACACGCCGTAGTAATCATGGTTGCCCATGGTCGCCTGCACAGGGGCATGTGGCTGACGGCTGAGCAGCGCCATCAAGCTGCGGTAATCGTCCTCACTGCCATTCGTGAGATCACCGTTCAGGACAAGCAGCTTGCTGTCGGGGCGCAGCTCATGGTGATCTATGAGCGCTTGTTTCAGCAGCAGCTGGGAGATCTTGTCCGATGAGATGATATGCAGATCGCTCAGCACCGAGAAGGAAAACAGCGGCGGGGCTTGTTCAGCTTCCGCGTGAGCAGTAACGGGGACAGCAGGCTGGTGAAGCCCATGCCCGTCCTTCCCAACAGGACTGACCACTGCCAACCCCAACAAAACCACCAAACTACTCCGTATGAGAAATAGAAACATAGAGAACCTACCTTCCTATAAAGTGCGATATGATGCATTTCGTCTAACGATATCACTGTGTGTTCATCCTATATTGGTATTCCCCTTTAAAATGGGAATTATTTAATTACCCATTTTTTGTAATTTGCTTGACATAGAACCTCTTTGGTTGTATGGTTAATTACATGAGTAACTAACCAATGTGGTAATGAAAGCGGTGGTGAGAATTGTGGGATTTATGATGGACGATAGCCGCCCGATTTTTGTGCAAATCGCAGAGCAGATTGAAGATGACATTATCGAATCACGTATGCCGGAAGAATCGCAGGTTCCTTCTACGAATCAATTTGCAGCCTTTTATCAGATCAATCCGGCAACAGCGGCCAAGGGTGTTAATCTGCTGGTGGATCAAGGGATTTTATACAAGAAGCGTGGAATTGGCATGTTTGTAGCGGAGGGAGCGCGAGTCAAGCTGATGGAGAAGCGAAAAGAACTATTTTATGAGCAGTATGTCGTGACAATGGTTAGGGAAGCTGAGAAGCTAGGCATCACGTTAGAGCAACTGACAGAAATGGTGCGGAGAGGGGAGAAAGCCTAATGACGAACATTGTAGAGGTAAAAGGACTTACGAAATCCTATGGCAAAGTGACCGCGGTGGATCACGTAAGCTTTAAGATTGAAGCGAATAAAATCTACGGTTTACTTGGCAGAAACGGCGCTGGCAAAACGACCATCATGCATATGATCTCCGCACAGCAGTTCGCGACTAGCGGTGAGCTTACGGTATTTGGCGAGGATCCTTTTGAGAATAGCAAGGTGCTGAATCAGATTTGTTTTATCAAAGAGAGTCAGAAATATCCGGATACTTTCCGTATTATCGATGTGCTCGAGGTTGCCAAAACCTTGTTCCCGAACTGGGATGACGCGTTTGCTTATGCGTTAATTGAGGATTTCCGACTTCCGATCAAAAGGAAAATTAAAAAGCTATCCCGCGGCATGCTGTCCTCCGTAGGGATTGTGGTTGGTCTCGCAAGCCGCGCGCCATTGACAATCTTCGATGAGCCGTATCTCGGTTTGGATGCAGTAGCGCGAGTACTTTTCTACGATCGTTTACTGGAAGATTACGCGGAACACCCGCGAACCGTTATCCTTTCCACCCATTTGATCGATGAAGTGAGTCGCTTGCTGGAGCATGTCCTTGTGATCGACAATGGTAAATTGCTTTTAAATGAAGATGCAGATGCGCTTCGCGGTCGTGCTTGTACGGTTTCTGGTCTGAAATCAGCCGTAGACGCGTTCACACGGGGAAAAGAAGTGCTGGAACGCACAGCAATTGGTTCGGCTGCTACAGCAACCATCATCGGCGAACTGAGCGTACAAGAGCGAAAATATGCCGAAGAGTTAGGGCTTGAATTTGCCCCTGTATCCATCCAACAGCTCATCGTTCATCTGACACGCACGCAAGTGGCGGGAAAGGGGTCTGAGTCCATATGAATCGAGTTAATCAAGTCGTGAAGCTTCATCTTCGAAATCAGAAAATGTGGTTTTCCATTCCATGGATCATTTTAGGAGTTAACTTTGCAATTAACCTGCTGATCGCGTTGTCACTTAATAATGATGAAGATTTGCATACAGGTTCGCTTTCTTCTATTTTCGTTTTTATGTTTGTAGCCGGGACCCTTACGCTCAAAGAGACGTTTCCTTTTGCCATAGGACTCAGTATTCGGCGTAAGGATTATTTCTGGGGAACAGTACTAACGGTTCTCTACGTGAATGCCGTTTCAGCGGTTGGGCTAACGATTCTAGCTGCGATTGAAAAAGCAACCCATGGTTGGAGTGTCAATCTGCATCTATTCCAGCTGGAATTCCTTAGCGATATCTCCTTCATCGGCATACTGGGTATCAATTTTATCGTCTTAATTCATGCGTTTTTCCTTGGTTTGATGATATCGAGCATCCATCGTCGTTGGGGTGGCATTTCAATGTATATCTTTTTTACCGCGATGCTTGTATTGGGTACGCTCATCTCGTATATCATGACACGTTTGGAACTATGGATTGATCTAGGGAATTGGATTGGTGATAATTATTTAGATCTGTTCTGGTGGTTGATTCCAATTGTCCTGATCTATTGGTTCCTCTCCTATACCGTGTTGCGCAGGGCAGCCGTATAAGCGTACAGCTCTTGAATAGCAAAAGAGTCTAAGAAGTTACCTTCTTAGACTCTTTTTTGTAGTTTTTGGGATATTAAGCTTTGATTTTGACCAAGTATTCGTCCAATTGCTTGAATGTTCCGCCGAAGCCTTCTTCCATAGAACCTTTCATGGAAGCGAAGAAATTCAATTCCTCTTCTGTCGCGTTGATTGGACCCCCACGCATAGTAAGAATCGTCTTCCCGTCCTCTTCTGTGAATGTTAAGTGATTCATAATTTCCATTGGGAAAATGGGGCTAAATGGGGCGCGAATCACATTAGCTTCTGCATCAGAGAATGAGCTTACGTAAGCTAATGTCTCAGGTGCAGCAACTTCGTGATAAACGAATTTGCCAAACATTTCAAAGCCCTCAGGTGACTTCATCGAGTAGTGGAAGCTGCCGCCAGGGCGAACATCTAAGGATTCTACCGTTAGTTTCATGCCCGTAGGTCCCCACCATTCTGCCAAATGCTCAGGTGTCGTCCATACTTGGAATACAAGCTCGCGAGGGGCGTTAATGATGCGTGTTATCACCAATTCTGAGCCATCACTCTTCATTTCATATTTGTATGTTGCATTTTCTTGTGTCATTTTTCATTCCTCCATTTTTTCTAAAAGTGGTTCCTGATCCGTCGGTTTGCTGTTTTTGGCTTGGAGTGCTTCTATATAAGCCTCCATTCGATCGAATTGCGTTTCCCACAGGCGCCTGAAGGAACCGAGCCAAGTATCCATAGCTTGAAGGGACTGCGGCCGCAGTTTGTAGACCCTTCGATTCGCTATCGGCTGTACATCTACAAGTCCGGCCTCGCTAAGTACGCGCAGATGCTTTGATACTTGTGGCTGGCTAAGGCCAAGCCGTTGGGCGATTTCCCCTACGGTCAGGGGGCCGTCTCGCAAAAGCTCAACGATGTGTAAGCGGTGTGGTTCGGCAAGAGCACTGAATATCGTATTCATAAACACAATATACCTCGAACGGAATATTCCTGTCAAGGAATATTCGAGAGTGTAAATAACATGGAACTCGACCATGTCGGTCGTTTCTATTTGAGGTTGATACCATCCATAGGTTAACTATCGTAAACAGAACGAGATGGAAATATACAAGGCGGCCTTCCTTGTTCTCTCGTATTCAACCACCTATCTATCATTTATTTCATAGGGAATGTATAGAAATGCAATTTTTGACCGAGTCTAGTAGCTATAACTCTATTAATTTTTAGGAGGAACTATGGCTATGATGTTTCGTAAAATATGTATTTCGACCTTATCCCTTACTCTGTTGCTAGGATTGTGGTTCATGCAAGCGAAAGTATATTCCTATCCGACGAGTGATGAAGATGGGGAAATGTCACCTGTCTATGTGGCTACTTCGAACGAAAGCGTGGATAAACCGATAGAAGAAGCTCCAACCGCTGAAGTTGAGAAAGCTACGACTGCGTACAAAGTAAGCCAAGGAGATACCCTGTTCAAAATAGCGAAGAGCTTTGATATCGCCGTTGATGACCTCATATCTGCGAATCAAATTTCCAATCCGAATCAACTGGTAATCGGACAAAGTCTAACGATCCCCATCGTAGCTGCAGGAGCCTCATCGTCAGAGGGACAGCCGAAAATTATTAAAAAAGTAATCAATACAACGCTAACCGCGTACACCGCGGGCTTTGAATCTACTGGCAAAAAAGCGTCTCACCCTACATACGGCATTACATATAGCGGTATCAAAGCCAAAGAGGGACGTACGATTGCTGTGGATCCAGCAGTTATTCCATTAGGATCAACCGTGTTCATCGAAGGCATCGGCATTCGGAAAGCGGAAGATATCGGATCAGCGATTCGCGGTTCTAGAATTGATGTTTTCATGAATGATTTGGGCCAAGCCCAGGAGTTTGGTGTGAAAAAGAATGTAAAGGTCTATGTGTTAGATAAGGAAACCGTGTAGCAGCGACTATAAAACAAAGAAAGACCGACGTTGTTGACGTCGGTCTTTCTTTGCATGTTCAGCATCTATTTTGGGTTTTCAGACGTAAGCGTCTGTCGCTCCAACCAACCTAGTAAATCAGCAAGGAATTGCTCTCGTCCTAGGTCATCAAAGGGACGATGGCGCATCGTCTCATAAGCGTAGCTTTTTTTATCTTGCGAACCCACGGATTGCAGGAATTGTTCCAGCTTCTCAGGAGGCGTCATTTTATCTTCTCGGCCATATTGCAGGAGGAGAGGGAGTGTAAATGAATGTGCTTGCTTCATCAGTCTTGGAACAGCCTGACTTAATCCTAGTCCTAGGCCTGGCGTTACAGTACTATGACGCAAAGGGTCTGATTGCAGTCTTGCAATCATGACGGAATCTTGTGTTAGTCCTTCGATGCTGCCTGATTTCTGAATGGTAAGTTGAGGTCGCAGCTTCCCCAGAAGCTTAATGAGCCATTTTTCGAAGGTTGTCATTTCATACGAAATAGCGGGGGCCACCAAAACGAGTCCGCTTATCCCGGAAGCATGATCGAGCACATAGTCCGCACTAATCACGCCACCCATACTGTGACCGATGATAAAGAGAGGCAACCGAGGATTCTCTGATAGGACGAGTTCTCTAAATACATGAAGATCTTCTAAGTATTCATCCCATGAACGAATGAACCCGCGAATACCCGGGCTTCTTCCATGACCGCGCGAATCAGCGGAATATACGATATAGCCGCCCTGTACGAGCGCTTCACTCATATTAATTAAACCGCCGCTATGGTCTCCATGACCATGGACAGCGATAACCATGCCTTTGGCTGGTACATCTGACGGAGTGGCTCTTCTATAGAAGAGTTCAACACCGCCAGCTCCCTGAAATGTTCCCTCAGTAACGATCACAAGAGAATCCTCCTTTTGAAATAAGCGAGATAGTTCGAACTACCCCTCATTTTACCATACAACATAAATAGCACTCACGATAATTTTAGACAAGCCAGCAGGGAAAGTGCCTGTCTATCACAGGTCGTAGACCCACCCCGACTAAGGTCTAGGAGCAAATACCGTCCATGGTCCGTTTTGGAAAGCTGCGATTTTACCTAGAATAAAGACATGAACAAGACAACAGCATACAACGAAAGGCGGTGACGAAACGATGAAAAGAAATACAGGATTTGCCGCTCTGCTAATCGCATTCGGCGCACTGATTTTATTCAATAAGCTAGGCTTTCACTTAGGAGACTTTATAGGTTCAGTTCTGGGATACGTAATTCCTCTGATTATGGTTGGACTGGGTTACGTGGGCATTAAGAACGGAAACAAATTAGGATGGATCATTGCGGGAATCGGGATCATCATTCTAGTAAGTAAGCTGGCAGGTTGGATCATTATCTTACTTGCGATCGGGTTGATTGGATATGGTGTTTCAATGTTAAAAGGAAGAACGGCGTAACGTAAGGCCTGAACCGAATACAGAGAGTGAAAAAGGTGGAGTGAAGATGAGCCTATTTAGGCGGATGAGAGATATAACCGTGGCAACTTTGAATGAGCATTTAGAGAAGTCAGAAGATCCGGTACGCTTGATTGACCAATACTTAGCGGCCCAGCGTGAGCAGCTACAGCAGTCCGAAAGGCTGTATCAGCAATGCGTGAGTCACGCAGCATCACTTCGGCAGCAATATTTAACCGCACTTGAAACGAAAGAAAAGCGCGAGCATCAAGCGCTGCTAGCGTTGAAGGCTGGCGAAGAGCACATGGCACGAATCGTGCTGCAAGAGAAGTTGCAGGCGGAAGAGAAAAGCGTGCAATATCATGAATTGTATGAGCAGGCGAAGCAGTCCATCCTTGAGCTGGATGAGGAGCTTGGGCAGCTGAAAGCCGATTACAAAGAAGTCGCAGACAAACGCAGCTACTACTTGGCTCGTATGGAGTCCGCCCGCTTGCAGCAGCGTATGCACGCTCGCAGCAGTGTTACACAAGATGGGGCACCGCGGATGTTCGGCCGATTGGAAGAGCGCGTATCCGATATGGAGCTGCATGCCAGAACACTTCGCGATGTTCGTCGAATGGGTCGCGAAAGCTACTACAGCGGGGGCAACCCAGCTGTAGATGCGGAAATGGACGCACTTCGCAATAAACTGAAACAGGAGGGAACACAGGATCATGAACAAACTATATCGCTCACGAAGAGATAAGAAACTTACGGGCCTATGCGGGGGACTTGCAGAAGCCATGAATGTAGATGTCACACTATTACGTTTACTAGTCGTGATCACCACGTTTTTCACCGGAGGCACCGTCATTTTCATCTATTTTGTAGCGGCGATTGTTATTCCGAAGGAACCTGGGTTTGATCAGCCCCCATTTGATCCCTATGCGAACTCATATGGTAGTCAAAACTATTCAAGCGGCGGATGGAATCACCATAAATCCCACCATAATCACCACCACAATCACCACCAAGCTCCACAGCCGACTAGCAAGTATGCCTCATATGAAGCTAGCCAACCAACGAACAACATCGATGAGATGATGAAAGACATTGAGAAGAAAGCTTTACAAAGAGAAGTAGATGAACTAAGAGCCAAAGTAGCTCGCTTTGAAAAACAAACATTGGATAGTAAAAAAGGAGACGTGTAAACCATGGGTGTATTTACAAGAATGAAGGATATGACGAAAGCATCAATTCACGAGGTATTAGATAAAATCGAGGATCCGATCGTGATGTTGAACCAATATCTGCGCGATATGGAGCAAGAAATTGCTCAAGCTGAAGTAACGGTTGCACGCCAAATCGCAAGTGAGCGCAAGCTGAAGCAGCGCCTTGAGGAATCCGTTCGCCTAGTGGCTGACCGTGAAGTGAAAGCTTCGGCAGCGATCAAAAACGGTCAAGAAGCGATTGCTCGCCAAGCTGTTGAAGAAAAGCTGTACCACGAAGATAAAATTGTCGAATACACAGATCTACATGCTGCTGCGAAAGCACATGCCGACGAGCTGACACAGCAATTGCACGAGATGAAAGATGAATTCTACAAAATGCGCAACAAACGCAACGAGCTTGTATCTCGTGCTCAATTGGCGAAAGCCAAGAAACAAATGGCGCAAGTATCCTACAACGGTGTGATCGAAAGCGGCAGCGCATCCCGCGGCTTCCAACGCATGGAAGAGAAGATCATCCAGCTTGAAGTTGAAGCTGAGATCGCTCGAAAGCCTTACGTGCCTGCTGGTTCTGTTAACAGCTACGCACCGATCGACACAGCGAAGCAAGCTAAAGTGGATGAGCAGTTGAACTTGCTCAAAGAGAAATTGAACGGTCAAGCTGCTGAATAGCAGCTTGGGTGAAGAGCGGAAGGCCCCTCCTGGTGATATCCTGGTGAGGGGCTTTTTGGTGTTTTGTGTTGTACCCCCAACCCAACCCCAATCCCAGTCGCTGCCCATTGAATAAATCCAATGGAATGCTCTTAAAAGTAGTCAAATTTTGAATTTGATTTGGACAAATCCAGTCAGACCGAGAGTGTAGGTCCTTTTTAGGCCGATTAAATCCAATGAACGAGTGTAGATTCAATGCTGCTGGAACTCAACCTGACGCGGGAAACGAGCCTTTCCCGCACCTGTAAGCGTGTTTTACATCACTACAGAGCTAATACTGAGCATTCCCCCATCTGTAGTGATGTTTTTCAACCTTACAGAAGTAGAATCGCGGGAAACGAACCCTTCCAGAGGCTATAAGCGTGTTTTACATCACTACAGAGCAAGGTTTGCGCATTTCCCCATCTGTAGTGATGTATTTCAACCTTACAGAAGTAGAATCGCGGGAAACGAACCCTTCCAGAGGCTATAAGCGTGTTTTACACCCTTACAGAGCTAAGTTAGCGCATTCCCACCCATCCCAAATCAGAAGATTTTCAACATTTTTTAAGAGATTTATCCACTCTCATTCCAACTTCCGGCAGGTAGAATGAACTCATGAAGCGAGGGACATTACGAAACAGCGCAATGAGGTGAGATAGACGATGAGTGAAGAAGTTTTGCTTAGGATGGAAGGGATAGAGAAGCATTTTCCTGGCGTGCACGCGCTGCATCAGTGCCAGTTGACCTTAGCGGCTGGTGAGGTTCATGCGCTAGTTGGTGAGAATGGAGCAGGGAAATCGACGTTGATGAAAATTGCCACGGGTGTGTACCAGAAGGACGAAGGTCGCATCCTCGTGAAGGGGAACGAAGTGAGCATCCCCCATACAAGAGCAGCACAGCAGCTAGGCATTTCGATGATTCACCAAGAACTGAATCTCATGCCGGATTTGACGATTGCTCAAAATATTTTCATCGGCCGCGAGCCGAGACACGGTATCAAACTTTTCGTAGATGAACGAAAGCTGAACGAGCAAGCGCAGCGCCTCCTCGATCAGATGAACCTTCCGCTAGATCCCCGGAAGGTGGTGGCGGATTTGACGGTAGCTAAGCAACAGATGGTTGAGATCGCGAAGGCGCTATCTTTTCAATCCGAGGTGCTGATCATGGATGAACCGACAGCCGCGCTAACGCACGCCGAGATTGAGGAGCTGTTCCGGATTATCAATCAATTACGCAGCCGTGGTGTGGGCATTGTCTACATTTCACACCGGATGGAGGAACTGAAGCGTATTAGCAATCGCATCACGGTGATGCGTGACGGCCGCTATATCGATACCGTCCAGACGGAGACGACGTCGATCGATCAGATTATCTCGATGATGGTAGGCCGCGAGCTCTACGTCAGCCCGAACCAGCAAGCGACAAACACCTCACAGACGAAGGTGCTTGAAGTTTCCAAGCTGAACAGCGGTTCAGCGGTGAAGGATGTTTCCTTCCATCTGGCCAAAGGAGAAATCCTCGGCTTCGCTGGCCTCATGGGAGCGGGTCGCACGGAGGTGGCTAGGGCTATTTTCGGCGCAGATGCCATTGATTCCGGTGACATTCGCATCCACGGCGAACAGGTTAACATCAAAGCTCCGCATGATGCCGTAAAGCACGGTATCGGCTATTTATCTGAGGACCGCAAGCGCTACGGGCTCATGGTAGACATGGATGTGAAGATGAACATTGCACTGGCTTCGTATCGTAAGGCAAGGCGGGTTTTTGGCTGGATGCGTGATGGCGTTATTGCTCAAACAGCGCAGCACTATGTGGAAGCGCTTCAAATCAAAACACCGACCATCCACCAACAGGTGAAATTCCTATCCGGCGGTAACCAACAAAAGGTCGTTATCGGCAAATGGCTGCACCGTAACTGCGATATTCTCATCTTCGATGAACCGACGCGAGGGATTGATGTCGGGGCCAAAACAGAGATCTACAAGCTGCTCGATGATCTAGCGGCGCAAGGAAAATCGATCATTATGATCTCCTCGGAGCTGCCTGAAATACTGCGCATGAGCCATCGCATTATGGTTATGTGCGAAGGACGCATTACCGGAGAACTCACACAGCAGGAAGCAACACAGGAAGCTATTATGAGATTCGCTACGATGCGGATCAGTTAGGAGGGGTCCCATGTCTACACGACTAGCACATGCGTACAAAAAAACCATCCCCACCTTGTCCAAACAAAGCGGGGCTGCACAGAAGCTGTTGGCATTCGCCAGCTTGATCATGCTCGTTCTCATCTTTTCCATATCGTCGAGCAACTTTTTCCAATTCGATAACCTAGTCGCGATCATGCTTTCAACCGCCGTTATTGGGGTTCTAGCCTTGGGTTCTACGTTCGTTATCATAACTTCCGGTATCGACTTGGCCGTGGGAACGGTGATGACCTTCTCCGCCGTGATGGCCGGCGTGATCATCACGACGTGGCAATTGCCGATGCCGCTCGGCATACTCGGAGGTATTCTCGCCGGAGCGATCTGCGGTCTCATTAGCGGGCTGCTCGTAGCCAAAATGAAAATTCCGCCCTTCATCGCGACGCTCGCCATGATGATGGTGACGAAGGGCTTATCGCTAGTTATTTCAGGTGCGAAGCCGATTTATTTTAACGACACACCCGCATTTACCAAGATTTCAATGGGCTCGATCATCAGTGGAATTCCGAACGCGATTCTCATCTTCTTCGGAGCCGCGATTGTGGCCAGTATTATTTTAACCAAAACGATTATTGGCCGTTACAACTTTGCCTTAGGGAGCAATGAAGAGTCCACGAGACTCTCAGGTGTCAACGTCGACTATTGGAAAATCGTCATTTACACACTCACAGGTGTATTCAGCGGGATTGCCGGCATTATGATGGCCTCAAGGCTCAACTCCGCACAGCCCGCACTCGGATCTGGTTATGAGCTGGAAGCGATCGCAGCCGTTGTGATTGGCGGAACTTCCCTCAGTGGGGGCAAGGGCTCGATCCTTGGAACGGTGATCGGGGCGCTGATCATGAGTGTGTTGACGAATGGGCTACGGATTTTATCCGTGAAGCAAGAGTGGCAGACCGTCATTGTCGGTATCGTGATTGTGTTGGCGGTTTATGCAGATATGATGCGCCGTCGCAAGAAGTAACCGTGGTATTTACTCCATCAGGAGTCCTATACAAACCAAATTAGGAATAAGGGGCGATCAACCGTGCAAAAACGGACTAAGAAATTTGCAATAGCGTCATCATTAATCTTGCTATCCGCTATCTTTTTGAGTGCATGCGGTTCCGAGACAAAAACAGCAACTTCAACAGCAGAGACAACGACAGCAGCTGTGAAATCAGATAAGATGTACATTCCTGTCATCTCCAAGGGCTTCCAGCATCAGTTTTGGCAAGCGGTTAAACAAGGTGCCGAGAAAGCAGCGAAAGAATTCAATGTTGAGATTACGTTTGAAGGTCCTGAAACAGAAACACAAGTCGATAAGCAAATTGAAATGCTGCAAGCGGCACTGGGCAAAAAGCCTGCGGCAATCGCTTTCGCTGCACTTGACAGCAAAGCGGCATCACCGCTGCTAGAGAAGGCTAAAACGAGCAAGATCCCGATTATCGGGTTCGACTCCGGTGTTGATAGCGACATTCCGGTAACGACTGCCGCTACGGATAATAAAGCTGCAGCAGCACTGGCTGCTGATAAAATGGCTTCACTGATTGGGAACGAGGGCGAGATTGCTCTAGTTGTGCATGACCAAACGAGCCGTACGGGTGTTGATCGCCGAGATGGCTTCGTGAACCAAATCAAAGCGAAATACCCGAATATCAAAATTGTTGATACGCAATACAGTGGGGATCCACTGAAAGCAACAGACTTGTCCAAGGCCATCATCCAAGCTCACCCGAATATCAAAGGTATCTTCGGTTCTAACGAAGGTGCGGCCATTGGGGTTATTAACGGGATTACAGAAAGCAAAAAAGACGGAAAAATCGTCGTTATCGGCTTCGACTCCGGTAAGCAACAAATGGATGCGATCAAGAGTGGTAAAATGGCGGGTGCCATCACCCAAGATCCGATCGGCATCGGTTACTGGTCTGTGAAAGCGGCTGTGCAAGCGGTTAAAGGCGAAACGGTTCCGAAAAATATCGACACGGGCTTCCACTGGTACGACAAAACGAACATTGATTCAGCGGAAATCAAAGCACTCTTATATGAATAGAACTCAGAGGCTGACCCCCACGGGCAGCCTCTATTGCCATTTACTGGTACTGGTGTGTACAATACAGATAAACATATTAGTTAGAGCCTAATTCGATTTCGCCAGAGGTGAACACGCATGTACACAATCATCATGATTGATGATGAGGATGAAGTCAGAGAAGGCATTAAGAAGAAGACGAACTGGGAAGCATGCGGCTTCCAGCTTGTCGGCGATTACGACAATGGCCGGGACGCCTATGAGGCGGTCGAGCGGCTGCAGCCGGATGTCGTCATCACTGACATCAATATGCCGTTCATGGACGGACTTCAGCTGACAGAGCGGATCGTCGCCAAATATCGCACCATCAAAGTCGTGATTGTAACCGGTTACGAGGATTTTGATTATGCGAAGCAAGCGATCAAGCTGAAGGTCAAAGACTACTTGCTGAAGCCGATCAATAGTGCTGAATTCACCGAATTCCTGCAGAAGCTGTGCCTCGAGTTGGATGAGGAACGCAAGCAGCGAGAGGACATCACGTTCCTTCGACGTCAGTTTCAAGAGAGCATGCCCTTACTGCGTGAACGGTTTCTAGAGCGACTAGTCACGTCCGGCATGAGAAAAGATGAGATCGAGCGGAAGCTGCCGATGTTTGGTCTGCATTTGAACGGAGCGGGCTCTGGTTCGGGTACAGGTACAGGTTCGACTTCTGGTTCAGTTTCTGGACATACGGTACTAGCATTGGATATTGATGATTTCGGGCGGGAGTTGTACAGCGACCAAGTGGCGGAAGAAGAGCTGCTGCGATTTGCGGCTTATAATATTTTGCATGAAATTGTGGAGAAGGAGCATAGCGGTACGGTTTTCCGAACCCGTGATGATAAGCTCGTAGGACTCGTGTCGGGTCACCAAGAGCAGGTGGAAGTTATTTGCCAGACGCTGGCTGAACAAGCGAGATATAGCATTGAGAAATATTTGGGGATGACAGTCACGGTAGGCATTAGCCGTATGTATGCGGGACTTCAAGAATTGCCGAAGGCTTTTCAAGAGGCGCTAACGGCGCTCGATTACCGTTTTATGCTGGGGAATAATCGGATCATCGCTATTGGCGATATGGAGTTCGGGAGCAGTTTGGACAATACCAGCTATGTGCGGATGGAGAAGAGACTGATCTCGGCGATCAAAACCGGGGAAAAGTCCGTCATTTCCCAAACCCTGCACGAGTGGATCGACGATTTGAAGAAATCGGCTTGTCTGATGGAGACCTGCTATGGCAAGCTGCATAAACTGCTCGTCGCTCTGATGAATGCTGGAGCGGAGACGGGGCTGGATGAGGGCGACATGCTGGGCGATCACTCATTCATGGAACTCTATACGCGCAAAACATTAGATGATGTGCGGCTTTGGTTAGAGGTAATTTGTTTAGCCTCTGTAGATCGACTCGCAGAGAAACGAACACATGTGTCTGAGGCGCAGCTCGAGTCAGCTGTAGCCTATATCCATGAGCATTATGCCGATGAGCAGCTTTCGCTGCAGCAGGTATGCAATCATATTTATATGAGCATGAGCTACTTCAGCGCCTTATTCAAGCCGCATACAGGTGAAACCTTTATTGAGTATGTGACGCGTTATCGTCTGGATAAAGCCAAAGAAATGCTGGCTACCACACAGCTCAAAACGTATGAGCTCGCTGCCAAGGTTGGCTATGGGGATCCGCAGTATTTTAGCGTAATATTCAAAAGACATACAGGCATGACGCCGAAGGAGTTCAGAGCCGCCAACAAGGCTGGGCTGAGCTTATGAGAAACGTACTTCAAGCTTTTCAATTCAAAAGCATCCATACCAAGTTCGCACTGGCCTTTTCTTGTTTAATTTTATGTACAACGGTAATTCTCAGCTATAGCGCATATCGGCTCTCGACGGTCGCTGTTACTGATGCTTCGCTGACGTATACGAATCAGTTAATCGAGCAAGTCAATAAGAATATCCAAACCTATATCGGCAATATGGAGAGTATTTCAAATCTTTCCTTGAGTAACACAGATCTAAAGAAATATCTCTCTTTGAAAAATCCGCAGGAACCTGAAGCGCTTCAGTTGGAGCACCAGATCAGCAGCTATTTCAATACGATTGTTGCATCGCGAAATGATATCGCTTCCATCGTGTTCATCGGTTCCAACGGCGCCATCGTATCGGATCGAGTGGCACCCGAATTTAAACCGTATGCTGAACTTATATCGCAAGAATGGTATACGAAAGCGAGCAGGAGTAAGGGGGATATCGTAATTTCATCCTCCCATGTGCAGCATGTGTATAAAGATGAATATAAATGGGTCGTTTCGATCTCGAAGCAGATGCCAAGTCCACAACCAGGCGGCGCAAGTGGCGTGCTGCTCGTTGACCTGAACTTTAACCTGATTAATGATCTCTGTAATCAAATTCAGTTGGGCCAACGGGGCTATGTCTTCATCCTCGATCAAAGCGGTGATCTGATCTATCATCCACAGCAGCAACTGCTGTATTCCGGTTTGAAATCGGAGGATATTCGCGCACTGATGCAAGCCCAGAATAGTACATTCGAGACGGTGACGTCGGATGAAAATAAGATCTACACTGTGCGCACCACGAACTTCGGTTGGAAAATCATTGGCGTGACCTATGCCGGCGACCTAAGCGGGAACAAAAAAGACATGCAGCTGACCTCCGTCATGTGGGGCGGTATCGCGCTTATTATTGCGCTAGCCATTTCAATCTGGCTGTCGATTACGTTGACCAAACCGATCAAGCAGCTGGAAGTGCACATGAAGCAGGTGGAGAAAGGGAACTTCGAAATCCGCGTCGATGTGGAAGGTGCGAACGAAATCAGCAAGCTGTCACGGACGTTTAATCTGATGATTGGCAAAATCAAAGAACTGATGAACCAGACGGTACTGGATCAGGAGGTCAAACGGATTAGCGAGCTGAAGGCGCTGCAGGCGCAGATTCAGCCGCATTTTCTCTATAATACGTTGGATTCGATTATTTGGATGGCGGAGATGGGGAAGGTCGATGACGTTGTGACGATGACCTCTGCCTTGTCCAAGCTGCTTCGATCGAGCATCAGTAAAGGTGAGGAGCTTATTCCCATCCGTGTGGAATTAGCCCATATTGAGAATTATCTAACGATCCAAAACATCCGATATCGTAATAAATTTACGTATGACATCGAGGTGGAGCCAGATCTGCTAGAGGATCGCAGCTTGAAAATCGTACTTCAACCGCTGGTCGAAAATGCGATCTATCATGGTATGAAGCATTTGCCGGAAAAAGGACATATCCGTATAACGGGACGGAAACGGGACGGCGTAATCGAGTTGAAGGTCATGGATAACGGGGTTGGGATGAGCGAGGAGCAGTTGAAGGCTTTGAAGATGAAGACCCATCAGTCACAATCAGGCAAAGGCTTCGGTTTGCATAATGTGAATCATCGCATCCAGCTGTATTTTGGTGAACTGTACGGATTACAATTCGAAAGTGAGCTGGAAGAGGGCACAACGGTTACGATTACGTTTCCTGAAATGCCGTCCGTGCCTGATCAAAGTGAAGGTTAGAAGTGAGGTGTTCGATTGAAAATAAAAGTTGGCACACTCGTGAGTACGGTTGCCGTTGGTCTTGTTCTGATCTTGGGGTTACTTGTCGTCGCGAAGAGCCTGAGCGAGAAGAACGAAACGATCATTTTGATCCCGAAAACGATTGATCCGCATGTGGAATTTTGGCAGGTACTGAATCAAGGTGTCTATGCAGCCGCGAAAGAGTACAATGCGGAGATTAAGATCATGGGGACGGCATCCGAATCGCAAATCGATGAGCAGATTAAGCTTGTTGAACAAGCTATTGCTGAGAAGCCGAAGGCGATCATACTGGCTGCTACGGATTACAATCGCCTCGTACCCGTTGCTCAGCATGCGATAGATGCAGGCATTACGCTAATCACGGTCGATTCGGGTCTTGAGGGCGGCGTTTCAGAGAGCTTTATAGCGACGGATAATTACGCGGCAGGTCGCAAAGCAGTGGAAACGATGAAAGGTTATGTGCAAGAGCCAGCAACCTATGCCATCGTTAGTTTTGTCAAAACCTCGAACACCCAGATGGATCGCGAGAACGGGGTAAGGGATAGTTTGAAGAACGATATTTCTATTAAGTTGCTAGATACGTTGTATAGTAACGGGTCCGAGGACAAGGCGTATGAGTTGACAAAGGAGCTGCTTCGGGAGCATTCAGATATCAGCGGCATATTTGGTTTGAATGAGCCATCCACCATGGGCGCGGCGCGTGCGCTGAAGGAGTTGGATCCCGACCGAGCGATCAAGCTTGTGGGCTTCGACAGCTCAATGAATGAAATCTCCTTCCTGGAGGCGGGGATTTTGCAAGGGACGGTCGTGCAGAAGCCCTTTAATATGGGCTATCTAGCTGTCAAAACAGCCCTCCAAGCTCATCGTGGCGAATCCGTCAAACGGATGATGGATACGGGCTCCGAGGTCATCACCAAAGAGAATATGTATACGAATGAGAATCAGAAGCTGCTGTTTCCTTTTGTGGGGAAATAGGATGAGGAGGACAACCTGCGGCAGAAGGGACTTCCTCAATTTCGAGATATTTAGACAAACGCCACCGTCATTCCGCAAAATTTCCCAGGAAATAGTAAGCGCATTGTCGAAAGTTAAGCTCATTAATGATATGTTTAGGGAAAAAGAGTCGGAGGATGCTACATGCCTGATGTCGTACAAATGGGACCGCTGCAATTGTCAGGGCATGGTTTGGTGCTCCTATTGGCGTGTATGCTTGGATTCTGGCTCATGAGGCGAGTATTGCAGCAGTTGAATCGGGTAGAGCTTGGAGTGCCTGCAACTGATGGAGCCGTAAAAGGCATGGAAAATCTGCTCTTAAACTGTGTCCTGATCGTGTTTTTTACATGGCGCTTGGGCAGTCTTCTGACGCAGCCATCCTTGCTATGGCAAAGCCCGATGAAGCTGCTCCTGACTACAGGCTCCAATATGGAGGTCATTTTAGGCATCGTATTAGCCTATATCTATTTAACCTATCAAGTACGTAAGCGTGCTATCCCATGGCGGCTTTTGCTTGATATTTTTGCCATCGGAGCAGCATCGGCTGTATTTCTGTATGCGGCGTTGACGCCTACCTTCGGATTACCAACCACATTGCCGTGGGGCATCGGTGTTGAAGGTACGGTGTCCCGGTTTCATCCGAATCATGCGTATCTGGCGATCTTACTCCTACCGTTACTGGTGTGGCAGCAGTTGCTGGCAGCTCGTTCGACAACAGTTCTAGGATCAGGCATGCTGCTAAAATATACCTTCCTTTATGGCGGTGCTGCGGGGATGATAGCCAGCTATTTTGCTTTGGCCGAGCCAACCGCGGTGTATCTCAGCCATGGACAGTTACTGAATCTACTCATGTTGATTATTGGAATGATCCTTCCTATTTTGTCACATACTACGGGCAGAAAGGAGCTGATGGATATGAGTCAGAACGATTCCAAAACACAAATCCAGCAAGAGCAGCAAAACCAAGAGCGCGCCAAAACAACTACTAGTAAAGAGGGCTATGTCGATAAAAAACTGGACGGTCCCAATCGCCCATCCACATGAGTCAAGATCATAAAAAGTCGACCAAGTCATCCCAAGAGCAGAGTGATCTCGATCCCTTTGAGATTGATTTTCTGCCACAGTTTGAGCGGGGGCGAGGCCCGCGGGCTCCATTTGTAAATGAATATGGGGTCACCATCGGTGATCATGACTATGAATCCGACAACTCCCCGCTTGAGCAGTGGACATCGGATACGAACCCCGAGGTTATGGCAGGTGATCAGTGGGTTCATCCCTTTAAGGATGTCGGCTTCCAAAGCGCCGAGAATCGGGAGATTTTTGAAGAGGGCGTTGCTCCGCAAAGCGGGATTTTTACCCATGCGGATAAGAATGTGGCCTCTGTGACGGCCGAAGCAACGACCAGTAAAAAGAATGATCAAGCGGAAGCCTAACAGCTTTCGCTTTCTTTCTTTTGTCATGCAGCTGGGACATTAGACTTTGCTTTCACCGCTAACGGATGTATAATATAAGTTATAGTCATTACGTTTTAAGAGTAACTATTAAATCCTAAGGGGTGGCACATATGGCAATGTCTTTTGATTCATACATGAAAGATATGGTTAAACCGATGAGAGAAGATTTGACTCGTCTGGGTATTACGGAGCTTTTGACTCCAGAGCAAGTTGAGGAAGCAATTGAGAAATCCAAGGATGGCACGATGCTGCTTGTCGTGAACTCCGTTTGTGGCTGTGCCGCTGGTCAATGTCGTCCAGGTGTAGCGAAAGCCCTACAAAACGAGACAACGCCAACTTACACATACACAGTGTTCGCTGGTCAAGAGAAGGATGCTACAGCGAAAGCGCGTGAATTCCTAGCGCCATACCCGCCATCATCCCCATCCATCGCGTTGTTCAAGAACGGTGAGCTAGCTCACTTCATTCAACGTCACCAAATCGAAGATCGTTCCGCAGATATGATCGCTGGCGATTTGATTGGTGCTTTTGAGCAATATTGCAAATAAGATAAGCTAGGAACCATACAGATAAGGCCCGCTCTGCGATCGTGCAGGTGGGCTTTTTCTATATGCAGACTTGTGCGAAACGAGTCCGCAGCCTCGAGTTACTCGAAATAATCGAGTAACTCATCGCGAAACGAGTCCGCGGCCTCGAGTTACTCGAAATAATCGAGTAACTCATCGCGAAACGAGTCCGCGGCCTCGAGTTACTCGAAATAATCGAGTAACTCATCGCGAAACGGGTCCGCGGCCTCGAGTTACTCGAAATAATCGAGTAACTCATCGCGAAACGGGTCCGCGGCCTCGAGTTACTCGAAATAATCGAGTAACTTGCCTACCGCGTAGGCCTTGTCTCTGTTTTTCGAATTTACAGTGGATTACACTTTGAAATTTGAAGGCCGAAAGTCTATACTAGATCTCAAAGAAGGCATCATTCCAAAATTTAGATAAAAGGTGGAGAGTTGCATGAGTTTGCAAGCAGAAATCATCGCCAAGCTTGGCGTGAAACCCGAAATTGATATTGACGAAGAGATCCGTAAACGTGTGGATTTCCTGAAAAATTACGTGCTCGGCGCGCACGCGAACGGCCTGCTGATCGCGATCAGCGGCGGGATCGACAGCGCGGTAGCGGCAGGACTATGTAAGCAAGCAACGGACGAGCTGACAGCGGAAAAAGGCAAAGAATACAAAACCGTTGGCGTGTTCCAACCGTATGGTCAGCAAGTCGACATCGAGGACAGCTATGCGGTAGCTAAGGCCTTTGATTTGAAATATCAAATCGAGAACAACATCGAAGAGTCCGTCGACGAGATTGCCATCGAAGTCGAGTACGGCCTCAAGCATATCGGCGTTCACCAGCATGTGAGCCGCGGCGGCAAGGGCAACATCAAGGCACGTACACGCATGGTCATGCAGTATGCCTTGGCTTTTGAACTCGGCTTGATCGTAGTAGGTACGGATCACGCGTCCGAAGCGATCACCGGCTTCTTCACGAAGTACGGCGACGGTGCGGTTGACATCACGCCGCTTAGCACGCTGAATAAGCGTCAAGTGCGTTCGCTTGCGGCGAAGATCGGCGTGCCGCAAAGCGTGCTAGACAAAGCCCCGACAGCCGGCCTTTGGGACGGCCAAACCGACGAGGATGAGCTCGGCATCACCTACGGTGATAACAGCGACTACCTCGAAGGCAAGCAAATCGATCCAGCGGTGCAAGAGAAGCTGGAGAAGCAATACATGAAGACCGAGCATAAACGGATCCCGATTCCGGGCGTTTAAGCCATAGCAATGCAATGATCGAAGACCTGAGGCGATAGCCTCAGGTCTTTCTCTGCTTCCCCCCCAAAAAAATCACCCGAAAAATAGTAACCATAGCTGAAATTTGCAGCCTTACATCGCCACTCCGAATCACAAGTCAGTCCCATTTAAGAAATCTGCGTCAAGGCTGCTCCGTATCGTATATGCACAGCGATACTTACAGGTGATGGCGCTGCTGGGCGTCGCGTGGATGATCATTTTTCACTATGTACCCATGTACGGGATCATCATTGCCTTCAAGGATTTCAATATTGTTAAACCGATATCTGCAGCGCCCTGGGCGGGGCTTGTGCACTTCAAGGCCTTTCTATAAGATGACAATTTAGCCAGTGTCATTAAGAATACCGTAGGTATGAGCGTGTTGAAGCTCGTTATTGGCTTTCCGCTTCCCATCGTATTCGCGCTCTTCTTAAACGAACTCCGTTCTATCCATTTCAAGAAGCTGGTGCAGACCATTTCCTACTTACCCCACTTCTTATCATGGGTCATTCTCGGAGGGATCCTCGCCACTTGGTTAGCAGACGTTGGCTTGGTCAATAAGGTGCTCCTGGCGCTAAATATCATTCAGGAGCCTATCAGCTACTTGGCAGAGCCTTCGAATTTCTGGAGTATTATCATCACCTCTGATATTTGGAAGGAGCTGGGCTGGTCGGTCATTATCTACCTGGCCGCGATGTCCGGCGTATCCCCGGAAATGTATGAGGCGGCTACGATCGATGGGGCAGGACGTTTTCAGAAAATGTTCTATGTAACCCTTCCTTCGATTAAAGGAACGATCACGATCCTGTTCATTCTTTCTGTGAGCGGTATCCTGAACTCCAACTTCGATCAAATTCTCGTGCTCAAAAATCAGCTGAACGCAAGCCCCTGAATCGCAGAACCTACTGTCATAAGAGCAAAGATTTCAGTGTACCTCTTGATCGCATTCAAAGAATCGCCAATATGCTCGGAACGGACCACAATAAGGACATGGCTGCGCTGCTGCTAGAAGTACTTGATATGAAAACCGTGTCTCAGTTTGATATCGCCTATCTGGAGGCTGTGAGCAAGGCCTTCAATGAGCTTGTTTTTGATAAAGTATTTCATGTGTATGGTGGAGAGTCTGTAGAGATCCTTCGGCTGTTCAAAAAGGTGGGGGATATCTCTAATTTCTATTATTTCTACGATTATTTTCATAGTGTTGAAGGCCTGTTGAATCGCCTAAATGAGTATGTGCGAACCATGAAGACATTCCATATCGATCACAGGGAAATGAAGAAAGCTACACAATACATCCAGGAGAACTTTGATAAAGATTTGAATATGGCCATGGTTTCGAACCATGTTTCCTTCAACTACTCCGATTTCAGCCAGGCGTTCAAAGAGATGGAGGGGGTTAGTCCACAGGAGTATCGGGATTTGCGAGAAGTGATAAGCTGAGAGAGAGCGGCTAGATGCTAGATGCTAGAGGCTGTCCCAGCACTGACGATCAAAAATGCAAAAGTACACTTATTTTCGGGGGAAACGGTTAAACATGGATGAATTAGTGCAAAAGTACATCCTTTAGGAATGAGAAGGTGCCAGAATGAGGAATGCAGGCAGAAATGGTTGCACTTTTGCACGCATTTCAGATAGTGGGGTTAATTTGGTAAAAAAGGATGCAAATTCGCATTTTTGCATGCGTCACATCCCTATTCATGATACAAATAAGGTAATTGTGAGGAATGTCTTCATTGCAAAAAGAGGGCCCCCCGCCACATAAACGGCTCTTGGGGACCCTTTTTCGTTATTAACCGCTATGGCATACGCGCTCCGCGGGAGCTTTCCAGAAGAGCGTACCACTCTTCACGCGTCATGGTTTCTGAGATGCGAACCGCGTCTTCGCAAGCGACGATACGCTTCGCGGAGGAAGTTCCGATGACCGGCTGAATGCGAGCCGGATGCTTCATGAGCCAGCCGAGTACGATGGCTTCAGCTGTCGTTTCTTTCTCAGTAGCCAGCTTCTGCACGAGCGCGGCTGTGTTCTTGACGGTGTCAGGCGCATCAGAGATATCGCTGCCGGAGAATTTACCTTTGGCGAGCGGGCCCCATGCCTGAATTTGAATGTCATGCATTTGGCAATGCTCGAGGATACCGTCGGCAAAATTGATGCTGGTTCCGGCTTTTTGATTCACTAGAATGCCTTGCTCAACCCAATCCAAGCGCGCCAAGCTCATTTCCAATTGGTTTACGACAAGCGGCTCAGGTAGTGAGTGTTGAATGAAGCGCATCTGCGCCGAAGTCATGTTGGACACACCGAAATGGCGCACCTTACCAGCTGAACGCAATTGATTGAAAGCTTCTGCGATTTCTTCAGGCTCCATGAGCGGATCCGGGCGATGCAGCAGCAAGATATCGATGTGCTCAACACCAAGACGACCGAGAATACCATCGACGGAGCTTAGGATGTGACTTTTGCTAAAATCAAAACGCTGCGGATTCTGAACATCTTGAAAGCGAATCCCACATTTCGATTGTAAAATGATTTGGTCGCGCAAATCAGGTCTATTCTTGAGGACCTGACCGAATACGGTCTCGGAATTGCCTTTTTTATAAATATCAGCATGATCGAACATGGTAATTCCAATTGATAATGCGGCTTCTACAGCTTTTTCAGCGGTGATGTAATCTTCCTTGGTTAATGGATTTCCGGCCCAGTCTCCGCCTAATCCCATACAACCGAAAACAATTCGACTGTTCGAAATCCCGCGTCTTTCCAATGGCATGATTTTCACAATAATGGCCTCCTAGCTATCATTTCTAAGCCTAGTATAACCCCTGTGGATGATTGACATAAGAGCTGAAAATAGTGTTACTTACTTACCTGGACGTAAGTTGTGGCCCTTATGCACGTTCTTTCCCTTGACCTTGGGCGGGGAATCGGTTAAATTGTACGCAAAGCGTATCGTTATTAGAAATGAGGCTAGTTTAACGATGATCATTGGGATCGGAACGGATTTAATTGAAATTGCGCGTGTAGGCAAAATGGTAGGAGGTACTTCAGGCGACCGGTTTCTGGAACGGATTTTGACACCAGCGGAGCGGGAGTTGGCGCAGAAGCGTCGCGGAAGACTCGCGGAGTTTGTTTCTGGCCGTTTTGCAGCGAAGGAAGCCATTGTGAAAGCCATTGGCTGCGGCATCGGTAAGCAGATCGGTTTTCAAGATGTAGAAGTACTGCCGGATGCACTAGGGAAACCGGTCTGCACCGTGAAAGAGGATGCTCTGCTGCGAGCAGGCCTGGAAGGCAACTACCGCATCCATATCAGCATCACCCATACGGAATCGATGGCAGCCGCTTATGCCATCGTAGAACAAGTGTGAGTATAGGCAGCGTACGAAGCTACTTCATTATTGGAGCTGTCTTCACATACAGTGTGATACGATGTCCTCGTTGGAAGAGATATACCGTTCTTCGCGAATACAGCAGATTACCATGCCTTAAGAGCGTCGGTGCAATAACTGGATTTTAAGTAGCTAAAATTAAGGTATTTGGGAGTTTTAAACGAATAAATGGATTTTCTGCCGTTAACTTCAACCGATCGAGCTAAACTAGCTGCTTTCGGCGAAAATAGATACAGAAAATCCATCTAATTGTAGGGAATCTTGGATTTTTTTGAAAATAACTGGATTTTTCCAGTTATTTGGTGGCAGTACTGGTATTGTTGCTAGTTTGTGAAGTGTTGGTGTTAGTTTTGTTGTTGTTGTTGTTGTTGTTTGTCCGAGCCTTGCTGGGCGCAGGACTTCAAGGCAGACCTACCGTCCCCAAACGCGCAGCATATAACCACTCACGAGCAGGCTGATGCCGCCCATGCCCTCAAGAATCACACCCGAATAACCCAAATACCACACGCCCATTACCGCGGTCAGCGCGAAAAGCCACAGCCCCAAATAAATCAGGGATCTGCCGAGTAGCAGACCAACCTGAACGAACCCGATGGCGAGCAGAAATGCTCGCAAAATAGGTGCAAACAGCGGATTCACAGCGCCGATCGCCTCTAATAATGCCACAGCTGCAATGAGCATGGCTCCTGGCAGCACAAGAAATATCGGATGCCCCCATCCGGTGCGTTCGGAATCATCGTTTTCCCGGGAATCTCCGGTACCCAAGGACTTCCGCATCCCCCAAATCTGGATCAAGCTGGCCACCACAGCGGTAATAAAAGCCGCTTGCTTTAGCCAATCTAAATTTCGCCAGTAGATGGCGAAATCTACCCCTGCACTAAAGACCCACTCGGCGCCCCAAATAAACAGCAAAGCAACTAAACCCTGAGCTTCTCGCAGCCAATCTTTTCTTTTATTTTCTAAATGTTTCTGTTTGGCCCCGGCCAAATCGGTTTGCTTCGACGTTTGCATACATTCACCTCTAGTTTTATGTTCCGGACTTCTCGTATAATGGTACCATATTCATTCGTCCATTATAACTTGAACGTGCCTCATAGAGAAGGAGTGCTTATGTACAGCGAACAACAGAAGATGTATTTTTCCAAGAATCTCTTGGATTGGTACCAGACACATAAACGTGATTTACCTTGGCGTAGAAGTAAAAACCCTTATTATATATGGATTTCCGAGGTTATGCTGCAGCAGACGCGCGTGGATACGGTCATACCGTATTTCCATCGGTTCGTGGATCAATTTCCAACTGTGGAAGCATTAGCTACGGCACCGGAAGAAAATGTGCTCAAAGCATGGGAAGGTCTCGGCTACTACTCACGAGCGAGGAATCTGCAAACGGCAGTCAGAGAAGTGCACGAACGCTACGACGGTGTTGTTCCTGCGAATAAAGAGGAAATTTCCGCGCTTAAAGGCGTTGGACCGTACACATCCGGTGCGATCCTAAGTATCGCTTACAATAAACCAGAGCCGGCTGTCGACGGCAATGTGATGCGCGTGCTTTCGCGCTATTTTCTCATCGAAGAAGATATTATGAAGCCGTCCACGAGAACGATTATGGAGAAGCTGGCGCGCGAGCTAATTCTGGAGGGTACTGCAAGCGACTTCAACCAAGCGCTCATGGAGCTAGGTGCCATGGTGTGTACGCCACGGTCACCTCACTGCTTGACGTGCCCCGTAATGGCACACTGTTCAGCACGGGAAGCTGGTATGGAAGAAGGTCTGCCTATCAAAAAGAAAGCCAAACCGCCCCGTCCAGAGCTGCGGGCAGTGGCTTTCATCGAAGGTACAGGTGAGCATGCAGGCAAATGGTTGATCAGACAGCGCCCGCAAGAGGGGCTGCTTGCCCGGATGTGGGAGCTCCCACATGTAGAATGGACGACCGCTGCATGGCAGTCAGACGAAGACAATCAGGAAGTTCTTCGCCAAGCCCTTGCCGAGCAGGAGCAGATCGGGATTCAAACCGATGAATGGTTTATGGATACGGAGCATATTTTCAGTCATATCATTTGGAAAATGAAGGTGTATCGCGCTAAACTGGGTGATCCGAATCGACCGAGTAACGGGGAAGAATGGATCCCGTTTCATTACCGATGGGTAGGTCCAGAGGATCTCCAAAACTACGCCTTCCCTAATGTTTTCGTACGGATCATGAAAGAATGGCAGGAGCGGGGCGGAGCGTAATGGTGTCCACTAGGTAGACTTTACATTTCCGCTACGTTTCCAAGCTGCCCAGCCCTTACGCTATGATGTTATCGAAGTTCAGCCTGGATGGCTTCGATGTTTTTTAAGGTGATTAGCTTTTTATCAATGTGAATGAGGTCATCATCTAGCAACTCTTGCAGGACCTTGGTGACAGACTCCCTCACCGTGCCCACTAAGTTGGCCAACTGCTGGTGAGTCAGTTTAACATCAATGAGTAAACCGTCTGACGTGGAGATACCATGCTGCTCAGACAAGCGAAGGATCGTTTTAATAATACGAGAGCGAACCCCAAGGAACGTCAAATCATAGATTTGATCATTGGCATGGCGTAATCGTTGCATGGTTGTTTCAAGGAGCTTTAGGCATAGCCTAGGGCTCTTTTCCATGAACGAAGTGAAGGCTGTTCGGCCCAGCATATACAGGGTGCTGGCCGCCATCGTTTCAGCCGTAGCCGAACGTGTCATCCCACTGCTGAGCAAGGACATCTCTCCGAAGAAATCCCCATCCCGGAACAAGGCTAGTGTGACCTCTTTGGCCGCGTCCAGACGATATATTTTCACAACACCAGACTGGATCAAGAACAATTCCTCACCAACGTCGCCTTCCTCAAAAAGGATGGTTTCCTTCTTTACTTTTTTCTCCGTAAATAAAGGGGCAATCCCGATCAGATCTTCTTCCGAAAGCTCTTGAAACAGGGGGACATGTCGAAGTAAAGGTACGATGGTCAAGGGTTCGTCAACTCTTTCCGATTGTAGGTTCATATACCATTATCGTACAACTTCGTTTTCTTGGCGTAAAGAGGAAAGCGAAAGAACATGGTTACGGTCGGAAATGATGTATGAGATTCCTCAATCTGGAATATGAATGGGAGAATGTAGAATAACTGAGGATATCGTTCGTTGATTACATGAAAAGGAGTCGTTGCAGATGGAATGGTATGTGAAGGTGTTATCCAATTATGTAGGGTTCTCAGGCAGAGCAAGACGGAAAGAATATTGGATGTTCGTGCTGTTCAATATTATCATTTCAATTGGTCTTGGTATCGTCGAGTCCGTTATTGGATTGGATAAGGTCTTGACCGGTCTTTATTCTTTAGTCGTCCTTCTACCTTCTCTAGCTGTAGCCTTTCGTAGATTGCATGACACGGGTAAGAGTGGATGGTGGCTGCTGATTGGATTAATTCCCTTTATTGGCTTCATTATTTTGCTTATATTCTACTGTCAAGATAGCGACGACAACGATAATCAATATGGTCCAAACCCGAAGAGGGAATAAGAGCTACGAGGAAAAGCAGCATACAAAAAAAGCGACCCCAAGGGTCGCTTTTTCAATGCCAATTACTTCGCTGCGTCGTAACGTTTGCTAACTTCGTTCCAGTTAACAACATTCCAGAAAGCTGCGATGTAGTCAGGGCGTTTGTTTTGGTAGTTCAGGTAGTAAGCATGCTCCCAAACATCAAGACCAAGAACCGGCGTTTCGCCTTCCATGATCGGGCTGTCTTGGTTTGGCAAGCTGTATACTTTCAATTTACCAGCTTTGTCAACAGCTAGGAAAGCCCAGCCAGAGCCAAAACGTGTTGTAGCTGCTGCAGCGAAGTCTGCTTTGAATTTATCAAAACCGCCAAGCTCGCTGTCAATCGCTGCTGCTAGTGCGCCTGTAGGTGCGCCGCCAGCTTCTGGTCCGATTGTTTCCCAGAATAGGGAGTGGTTAGCGTGGCCGCCGCCATTGTTACGAACGGCTGTGCGGATATCTTCAGGAAGGCTGTTCAAGTCAGCGATCAGGTCATTTAGAGATTTGTCATGCAGAGCTGGATGTTTGTCCAAAGCTGCATTCAGGTTTGTTACATATGCGTTATGGTGACGATCGTGATGGATTTCCATTGTTTTTGCATCGATGTGCGGCTCAAGAGCTTCGTTTGCGTACGGTAGAGCGGGTAGTTGATGTGCCATTGAATAAATACCTCCTAAAAATTATGTAGTTTCAATTTCATTATGAAGGAACCCAGCTAATAAAGCAACATTTGTGTTTACTAAGTCGGCAGTCTCTTAAATGCCGCGGCGTTCCATTTCACGCGTAATTTGATTGTGCATGGCTGTATCTTGTTCATGAAGATAAGGAGATAAGTCGCTCATCGTCCGGTGGAGTTGAAGCAGCTCAATTTCGGTCCATTCCTCAGGCTTTTTCGTGCTCAGGAACTGGAAATCCGGAATTTCCCGGGGGTACTCGTGCGCCGTAAGTTCATGATCTAGTTCGTTATCTGACATAGGTTTCACCTCTTTCTCAGGGGAATATCCTCCTATAAGATGGTGTTTTTTCACGCATCTCATACATGCTTTATAGGGTTTCACCCATATTCTTTATTTTCGTCTTTACGTGTATACGTACTTCGGATTCCGAAAACGCATGACCCCACTCATCCTGTACGTGCTCCCATGCCTTGAATTGATAGGCACGTGCATACAAGCCAAGTCCGATAGGATCAATTTCATGCTTTTGCATCTTGGTAACTAGCGATTTCATTTTCGCTTCTAGCTGCTGATTGATCTCAGCTTCAAGTTTAGACGCATCATTCCTCACATCGAAGGTGAAAGGTTTTTCAGTCAATTGAATAGGCATGGAACATTGGATATCAAAAACGAACTTATTTTGCTCGAAGGTGACTTTAATGTCCCTTTTTACACGAAACGCATAGAAGCTGAGCGTGCCTGTGTCAAAGATGGAATCGCCGTTCTCTTCAGGAAGCGTAACGGATATGGATAGAGCGCCATTTTTCTCCTTTTGCAGCATTTGAAGAAGTTGATTTTCGTTATTGTTGATGGTGTATGCATACTTTCCTTTTTTACTCAAAAGCAGCGTGCCCGCTGCCACAACTTCCGTATCTTTCCGAAGGGAGGTTAAGTAGGGAGTAATGCCTTTCTCATACATGTGCCGATGAAGGTCAAATAGTGTTGTGACTTGTACCAAGTTGCGCATATGAGCGGTGTCCAGGAGCTTGGCAATATGCAAGGACATTCTCCGTTTATCTGCTGGCGCAAAGTTAATAATCTCCTCGACGGAGCCCTCGACAGCGATCACTCTGGCTGTTTCAGATGTTTTGGGGTCACGGTAGAAGACATCCATCAGTTTGAACCAGTCGTCATGGGCCAAAATACGTTTGCTAATGAGCACATTTTGGATTTTACCTGCGCTAATAAGCGCTGAAGCTCGCGTGTCAAATTCGTTTCGGCTATCCCTTACGTTAATTGATGATACTTTTGTGACTTCATTTTTCTCTTTGGCTTCCTTGTTAAAAACGGGGCTTGATGCATAAATGACGAGGTTATTATCCTTATCTAAATCCAACCCGACCATGAGAACAAGCGTAATATTTTCTAAGGGCATTCGATCTTTACAACTAGATATCAAAATGAAGAGAGCGAAAAGCGGGAATAAAATAAGGCTTGTTCGCATCGGCTTCATGGGGATGACCTCCTTGAGATTCGACGCATGCCAGCTAGAATGACCCATAAGAGCGGTGGCATAACAAAAGCAATCCCGATTCCGATAGTTTGAACGACATCTTTTAACCGCATACTGTCATTCCAACCAGGATTCCAAATCATTGTGATGCCAACCATAACGACAAGTATGAGGAGGATGTGCAGTCGGGGCTGCCCTTTGAACCCAAGCTGCTGTGTACAAATAACAGTTGCATACAGCACAGGAATGAAAGTTCTTACGATAATGAGTAAGTAGGTGGAGAGGATTAAAATATCAAAGCGTTCCAAGAAACGAAACTCAATGATTTTGAATAAAGAGATGAGTGTATTATGGTATTGCGTGATTTCGTCCGGACTGAAATTGACAAAAGCAAGTATTGTAAACAACATGTAAATAAAGAAGGTAATCGAGTTCGCAATAATGATGCCGAGGGATGCAGAGTTTTTTTTTTCTAAGTACGGATATAGAAAGAAGGCAATCTCGAACCCAATAAAAGACAGAATGTTGGTTCTTACGGTTTGTAAGATGGGGATCCAGCCATGTTTCAGGATGGGAAGCAGATGAATCCATTGCGCATATTTGAATAGATAGAGGGAAGTTAATATTAAACCGCTAGAAAGGACAAGGAGAATTTCAGAATAGCGCCCAATGATGCGAAATCCACCTCTGGCGATCATATAAGCTGGAAGAAGGAACAGCAGCATGAGAACGGCTGGATTGGTTTGCTGCATAATCCAATTCTGAAGTAGCAGGGCCATGCGATTATAAATTAAATAGATGAAGAGGAGGAAATAGACGACAAACATAATCATTCCTACTTTTCCAACCCATTTTCCAAAGTAATGACTCAATAAGTCAATGATCGTGCCATTGGGGTGCCTTTGCATGATCTGAATGATAATCAGGCTGCTAGCCATAGAAACAAGCCATCCGATGATTAATACAATCCATCCATCCGTACCGCAGCCTTTCGCAAGATCGCCAGGCAAAGGGATAAGGCCAATACCTAGTTGAACACTGTGAATAAGCAAAATATACTGAAAGAGCGTAATCTGATTACCTTTACCTGGATTCATGAAGAGTCATCTCCTTCCTTTTTCATCATGCCGTATCGACGTTTTTGAAGCGTGCGTACACTTTGGGGTCGGTGGACCATTTTTTTGAGCGGCAGGCGGATGAAAACATCTTTCCAGTCCGTCATTCGCAGCGGTGCAAGAGGGGCGCTATACGGCTCTTCAAGTGATTTTAAACTAATGAGGTGAGCTAGTATGACCATTGCGCCTGCCATAATCCCAACGATTCCGTACAGGGATGCAATCGTCATCATCGGGAACCGAATCAAACGAACAGAAGCTGCCATGTCATAGTTAGGAAGAATGAAGGATGCAACCGCCGTAGATGCAACGACGACGACCATGAGGTTGCTCACTATGCCCGCTTGAACAGCGGCTTGTCCAATGACTATACCTCC
Organism: Paenibacillus sp. J22P143; assembly: GCF_059692035.1. NCBI lineage: Bacteria > Bacillati > Bacillota > Bacilli > Caryophanales > Paenibacillaceae > Paenibacillus > Paenibacillus sp. J22P143. The sequence continues at coordinate 61,074 of NZ_JCAUAQ010000008.1, read as the reverse complement.
TACGATCCCCACAGTTTGGCCAACCGGCGCAGGAAGACGGACGCCTGCCTCTCTTAGCATTTCGAGCATAATCTCCATGATGAGCGCCTCCATAAAAGGTGGAAAGGGGACCGCTGATCGAAACTCCCCGATCGACAAAATCAAGTCCAAGGGAATCAACTCATGGTTAAATGAAACGCAGGCAATATAGAAAGCCGGAAGAAACGCAGCGATGATACAGGCGAAGAAACGAAGCAGTCGAAAGAAGGTAGCAACGGGCCAACGCGTGCTGTAATCATCAATACCCTGGAAGAAGGCTGCTAAACCTACGGGTGCAATCAATACACTCGATGATCGATCCACAACGACACAATATCGCCCTTGCAGCAGCTGGGATGCGGCAGTGTCCGGCCGTTCGGTGGTAATCATTTGCGGAAACAGGGAGAAGGGGTTATCTTCAATTAATTCCGCCAGTTCGCCCGTATTTAAGACGCAATCCACCTGTAAGCTCGAGATACGACGCTCTAATTCAAGACGTATGTCAGGAAGTGCAACATCTTCTAAATACAGGATGGAAACTTTGCTTTTGGTCCTGTTTCCGACAAGGAACTCTTTTATTTTCAGCTCTCGGCTGGAGATGTATCGACGAATTAAGGCAATATTTTGACTGCCTGTTTCGATGAAGCCTTGATGAGCGCCTTTCAGCGAGGCTTCAATCTGAGAATCCGAAATAGCTCGCTGCGGCCAGCCTTGTGTTTCTAAGGAAAAAGCATGGGCTTGCCCATCAATGAAAAGAACGCTATAGCCGTACAATATAGCCGACTCAACCGCTGCCCAAGCAATGAGGCTTTGGAGGTCCCCTAGAGCGACTGGTATCTCATCCTTGTTATCGCTCGTCGTGTAAAACATAAGCGTATGCAGGACGTTATTATTAATGGAATTTTTATCTACAAGACCATCCAGATAGACCAGTGCTGCCGGGGCTCCGGATTGTTTATACGTGAATGTTCGAACGATCAAATCAGGTGTGTCACTGAAAATCGTGGAGAGGTGATCTATATTGTCGGATAGGCTTGTGGAAATTTCGATGCTCTCAGATGTTGGCGTTTCCTGTTGGTTTTCCGAGCTTTCTTCAATCATCCGATGTGCGGCTTTAAATAAACGGCGGATCAGTTTCATGTCAACCATCCCATAAATTCTCTTTTTTCAGATGCTGTCTATCATTGTTCCTTGGCACGCGTCATTTTATGCGTCCTATAGGCGAGGGTAAACTCGAGCAAAAGTGAGGTCAAAGGCATGGGGAATAATCAGAAAAAATTAGTGAAAACGCTTGCATATAAGCGCTTTCACGAGAAAAACCGAAAAAAACAAAGTTTTTTGTGAATTTCATCACATTTTCAGCAGGATTTCGTGTTTTTTTGTCGTATTTACTTCTTTACCAGAAAATTAATCGCTACAAATTAATATGGAATTGGGAGAGAACCGTATGCATGTTCGTTCATTTCAGCTTGGTGATACCTCTTCGGTTAAAGAACTTCTAGAAGACGTTCTGTCGGAAACCTGCTATGAGGAGACGATTGAAGCCTTCGCACGCCAGCTATCGTGGGACACGGAGCTTGTTTTAATCGCTCAAGAAGAAGATCAAGTCGTAGGCATGATTATCGGCACGATTGATAATAACAATGGCTACTTCTATAGGATCGCAGTCGCAACAGCATATCAACGTAAGGGTATTGGCAAAGCTTTGATCGAGGCAATGAAGCAGCGGTTTCTCGGGCGGAATGTGAAGAAAATTATGGTAACGGTAGATGTACACAATGAAATGGTGCTGCCTGTGTATGAGTCCGCTGGCTACAGTACAGTTGACTTTTCCAGAGCAGCACATCGGCTCAGCATTGTGAAGAAAGTAAGTGTATAGTCTCTCGCTCGGCACGGTAGCACAATAAACGACTCCGCCGTCCTCCTTGGACGGGAGCGTTTATCTAGAAATATAGCCGACTTATCGTGTGTAACACATCATAACCAATATTTGGAAATAAATAGGTTTGGCTTATAGGAAGCATATCTGTGCCGCCATTGCAATTGGGGGTCAGATATGCTTTTCTAGTATAATAAGGTGACGTTTCGGCAGCAATTTATAGAGGAGCTTTGAACATGGATAATTTCACGCCGTATGTGATAAAAAGCTTCAAACACGACGGGCATCTACATCGCATGTGGTTGACCAATTGGCGGGTTCCTCCAAGTATGCTCCATGAAGAGCATCAGAAACAGGGCATGCTAGTGTTCATCAATAGTCAGACTAAGATTCAAGAAGCGGATGGCAAGGAGTGGGTCAGTCGCATTCCAGGGGTTTCTTTTTTCATACCGAAAATGTGGTTTAATATTGTTGCTCTCATGGAGGAGTCTGGGGTACGCTATTATTGTAATGTAGCCTCTCCTCTGTATGTGAATCAGCAGGTATTAACCTATATTGATTATGATCTAGATGTGATTCGCTTGCCGGATCGAACCGTACATATTGTGGATCAAGATGAATACGAGCGTCATAAGCTGGGCTACCACTACTCGTCCCTTGTGGAGACGAAGGTGAAAGAAGGGCTTGCAGCGCTGCTGGCGTTAGTTAATGAGGACAAGCCCCCTTTCCAGGATGATATGGTGATCTATTATTACGAGCAATGGGAAAAGTATAAGAACGGGGGCGGATAAATGAGCTTCTTCGTAGGGCAAGAAGATTCCAATAAGATTGTTTCGGCGCCGAGGCATGTTCAAGAATCGAAAAGCTTCACGCATGAGCTGTGGGATTGGACGAAATCCATTCTCGTAGCTCTTCTTGTTGTTATCATTGTTCATCAATTCGGCTTCAATTTATCGACCGTGCGCGGTCACTCGATGGACCCGACACTCGGGGATGGTGAGTGGCTGTTCGTGAATAAAGCCATTACGTATTTGAAACCTCCGGGGCGCGGCGAAATCGTTATTCTTAAGGAGCCTGAGAAGCTTGCCTTACCCCAGAACCCTTTATTAGTCAAAAGGGTCATCGGCATCTCAGGCGATGAGGTGCAGAGCCGCGATGGAGCTCTTTATCTGAACGGCGATAAAGTCACGGAGCCGTATGCGGATACGCTCATCGAGGATGGGGATTTCGGGCCGATCGCGGTCGGACAGGGCCAAATCTTCGTAATGGGCGATAATCGCCACCTGGCGGCGAGTGCAGACAGCCGCATGTTCGGGGTCATACCGACCAGTCTCGTCCAAGGACGGGCGGAGTTCGTACTGTGGCCATTAGACATGGTCGGCAAGTTGTAAGTCCAAGAAAGACATCAAAATAGAAGAGAGAGGTGAGTGGGTTGGCGGTTTCTGGTGATTCCAGCATCAATGAAGCAAGAACAGATTGGCGAAAGCTGCAACAAGAGATCGTAGAAGCCGCACCCTCTCTCGGTATTGATAAAATCGGCTTCACCTCCGCGGAGCCATTCCACGAACTGAAAGACATCCTTCTCCGCCACAGGGAGAAGGGCTTCGAATCCGGCTTCGAGGAGCCGGATATCGAGAAGCGGGTGCATCCCGAGCTTAGCTTCGAGGCACCGCGGTCGATCATTTCAATCGCCGTCGCGTACCCGTCGAAGCTGCCGAACCCGCCCCGATCCGAGCCTGGGGCTTATCGGGGCATGATCTCGCGCTCCTCGTGGGGGAGCGACTACCACGACGTGCTTCGCGATCGGCTCGCGAAGCTGGAGGCCTTCATCGCCCAGCGCGTGCCAGGGGCGAGGCTGCAGAGCATGGTCGACACCGGTGCCCTGGTCGACCGTGCTGTCGCCGAACGTGCCGGTATCGGCTGGAGCGGCAAAAACTGCGCCGTCATCACCCCCGAATGGGGATCGTGGGTGTATTTGGGCGAAATGATCACGAACATCCCGTTCGAATCCGATATATCGATCATGGACCAATGCGGAGACTGCACGATTTGCATCGATGCTTGTCCCACAGGGGCGCTAGTCGGCCCGGGGCAGCTCAATTCGAGCCGCTGCATCTCTTTCATCACACAGACCAAAGGGTATGTGGATGACGAATACAAACGCAAAATCGGCAACCGACTCTATGGCTGTGATACGTGCCAGGTCGTCTGTCCGAAGAACAAGGGGATGAACTGGACGCATCATCCAGAGCTAACGCCTGACCCTGAGAAGGTCAAGCCGTTGCTCATTCCCTTGCTCACGATGTCGAACAAGGATTTCAAAGAGCAGTACGGGCGCATCGCGGCATCCTGGCGCGGCAAAAAACCAATCCAGCGCAACGCGATTATCGCGCTCGGCAATTTCAAGGACGCGTCAGCGGTGCCGGTCCTTCGAGACCTGCTGCTGAGCGATCCTCGCCCGGAGATCCGGGCTACCGCAGCGTGGGCACTAGGGCGAATCGGCGGCGCAGAAGCTTGCGCAGCCTTAGACAAAGCTGCTGCGGCTGAGCAAGAGCCGCAGGTGCAGAAGGACATCGAGAAGGCCATTGCTGGACAGAACAGCGAAGCGGTGGTCGTACAGGAGGAATAAGATGAAACCGCCTCAGGAGGTTGTCCCGCTTACCTATACCGAGATCGATTCACCCATCGGTCCCCTTGTTCTAGTGGCATCTCCGAAAGGGCTGTGCAAGGTTGAGTTCGGTACGTTTGAGAAGAACCGAGAGCAACGTGAGGGGTGGGTTCGTCGTTGGTATGGGGCGTTTGAGCTTAGCGAAAATGCGGAGCAGCTAACGATCGTAGCTGAGCAGTTAACGCAGTATTTTAAGGGAGAACGAGAAAGCTTTGAAGGGGAACTGGATCTGCAGGGGACTGATTTCCAGAAGCGTGTTTGGCTAGCCCTGCAAACGATCCCTTACGGAGATACTGCCTCATATAAGCACATTGCAGGAGCTATTGGCTCGCCTAAGGCTGTAAGAGCTGTAGGGGGCGCGAATAATCAAAATCCGATTCCTGTCATCATCCCTTGTCATCGCATTATTGGAGCAAGTGGAGATCTTGTAGGGTATGGTGGAGGCCTTCCGACCAAAGTGCACTTATTAGATTTGGAACAACGAACATTGCTAACATAGAAGTTCAACAACTACAACATGTGGAGTGAATCCTATGAAATATGTGCATTTGGATTCTGTAGAGGCTGGTCAATATCTGGGACGTACGATTTATTCCAGTAATGGGGCTATTTTGCTTGCGGAGAATGTGCAGCTAACCGTATTTATGATTAATACGCTGAATCGTATTGGCGTGACGATGATTTATATCAAGGACCCGAATCTGGCGGATGTGGAAATCCCGGAAATTCTTTCGGATGAAACGAAACGTCTTGTCATGACGCAAATGGGACAGACGTTCGCCTCTATTCAGTCGGGTAAAGATTTTAATTCGCGGAACGTCAGTATGACGATCAATACGCTGCTGGATGAGATTATGAAAAATCGCGATGTTCTCGTGCAGCTGAATGATATCCGTTCGCAGGATAATCAAATGTATATCCATGCCATGAACGTGTGTATGATGTCTGTGCTCATCGGGATGAATATGGGGATGAATGCGACCCAATTGAAAGATCTGGCTATGGGGGCACTGCTGCACGATATAGGGAAAGTGGAATTGCTTACGGACGATAATTCGGAGGATCCGCGGCGACATCATACGTGGCGCGGGTTTGAGCTATTGAAGAATAAGCGGGAGTTCAATCTGCTCATTGCACATGTCGCGTTCCAGCATCATGAGGCATTGAATGGCGAAGGCGTTCCTAGGGGGCTAATGGGTGAAGACATTCATCTTTATGCCAAAATAACGGCCGTCGCCAATATGTACGACAATTTGCTATTCGATATGTCTGCGGGTCGCCGCATGCTGCCGCATGAAGCCTGTGAATATATGTTGGCGTTGGCTGAGACGAAGCTGGATCGCGATGTGTTGATTCAATTCCTGAAAATAGTTTCGATCTATCCCACAGGTAGTTCGGTTAAGCTAACCAATCGGGAGACGGGCGTTGTGGTGGGTCAACATAGAGGACTTCCAACACGACCGATTATTCGGATTGTGAAGCAGGATGCGACAGACAAAGTGCTCGAGATCAAAGAAGTCGATTTAGCCAAGGAAACGACGGTATTCATCGAACAAGTGCTTTAATTTGTAAACCGAGGAACAGTAATGATATGATAGAACAAGCATTCTATTCTAATAATGTATAAGCAGGGGGCATAGGTTATGTGGAGTTATTTGATTCCCATTCTCACGTTGATTGTTGGTTTGGTTGGCGGTTTCTTTATTGGTGTGTTCTATTTGAAGAGACAGCTCGAATCCATGCAGAACAATCCTGAAATGCTTGCCAAAATGGCGAAGCAAATGGGCTACAACATGAATAAGCAACAATTGAATAAAGCACAGCAAATGATGAAAAACCAAAACTTTAACCAAAAGCGGAAATAAGAAATAGGGTGGAGTGGTAGAGAAGATGGCATCCATCGATTATAAAAATGAAAGAGTCGCGGAGAATCGCGAACAGATCGAAAGTCATGTTCGTGAGATTTTGCGCTTGATTGGTGAAGATGTAGATCGGGAAGGGCTATTGGAAACGCCAGCTCGTGTAACACGCATGTATGAAGAGATTTTCGCAGGGTATGCTGCAGATCCTCGTGAAGTCCTCGGGGTCACCTTTGATGAACAGCATGAAGAACTAGTCATCATCAAAGATATCGTCTATTACAGCCAGTGTGAGCACCATATGGCGCCTTTCTTTGGAAAAGTCCATGTGGGTTACTTACCGAGCGGTAAAGTGGCGGGTCTCAGTAAATTTGCGCGTTTGGTCGATGTCGTTACACGCAAGCTGCAGGTACAAGAACGGATTACATCCGAAATTGCTGATATTTTGGCTGAAGTGCTGAAGCCGCATGGCGTCATGGTTGTCGTTGAAGGCGAGCATATGTGCATGTGCGCAAGAGGCGTGAAGAAATACGGCAGCCAAACCGTAACATCTGCTGTACGCGGCTCCTTCCGTAAAGATGCGACACTTCGTTCCGAATTTCTATCCTTAATTAAATCATAAGAGCGAGGGAATGTGCATGGAGACAACGGTCTTGTGCAGCATTCCCTTTTTTCACGTTTACAGCAAGTAAGGCTTGTTGGGGCATGAGGAATATAGTATCCTTTTAACTTAATAATCCTTATGATATCGGCCACTTCAAATAGTGACTATCGTACATGCTCTCGCATAAACTGATAGAAGAATGATGGATGGCTTGAAACAGCAGGATACGGATGAGATCGGCGCCCTACAGCGCTAGAGGGCTAGAGGAGGCAAGCATATGAACAACATACGGAAATTTCGGCCTGGTGAGGCAGCTTCCTCAAAATGGAGTGAAGAACGGGATGAATTTGAGCGGGATTATGCAAGGTTGATTCAATCACCGACTTTTCGGCGTCTGCAGGGGAAGTCTCAGGTGTTCGGAGCGGGCTCGGGCGATTACTATCGGACACGGTTGACACACTCCTTGGAGGTCGCACAGATTGCGCGAGAAGTAGCGAAGCGCTTAGAACGGACGAATCCCTTTTTGAGCAAAAGAGAGCATCCAGGCCTGATCATTGATCCGACCGTGGTCGAGTGTTCATCCATTGCGCATGACTTCGGTCACCCGCCTTTTGGTCATAAGGGCGAAGAAGTGCTCAATCATATCCTGATGAAGGACCACGGCTTGAAATACGAAGGCAATGCGCAAAATTTTCGGATCCTCATGTTTCTGGAAAAGCGAGCAGGCAGCGAGAGCGGCTTAGATCTGACGGCAGCCGTGCTTCTTGGAATCAATAAATATCCCTTCCTCATCGAGGAAGAGGGGCGCCTCAAGGGGGTATACGGGGCGGAGTGGGACATTATTCGTGAGCTGCGTGACATTTGGAAAATGCCGGTGGGTTGCTCCACATTGGAAGCGCAATTGATGGATTTATGTGATGATATAGCCTATTCCACACACGATATAGAGGATGGCATCCGGGCAGGTAAGATTCAAATGAACGCCACCTTTTTTGAGGATCAACGATTGATTCGCCATCTCGTGATGGAGATTTTGAATGACCCGAATCAGCATAAATTCGGCTGGGAACAAGTCGATATCGAGCAGATGGTGAGACGCGTACTGCATGATTATTTGGAGCAATGGGAGATCATCTTTGCCGAGTGCAACCGCGAGGAATCCCGGACGCGCAGAGAGATGAAAGCTCGCTGGGTCAGTTCTTTCGCTAGTCGCCTCGACATTATCGACGATACGGAACGCGGCTGGAAGAAAGTCGCCCTCGTCAGAGAAGGCGCGGAGGATATGGACCTGCTGCGGACGATGGAAATCCTCAAGAAGCTGGCGTGGGTCACGCTGATTAAGGATTTCCGCGTCTTGCGCCTGCAAAAGCGCAGCGAGATCATCGTCGAGCGTCTCTGGGACAGCTTCATCGATCAGGAGAAGGGACAGTGGATCATTCCACCCGACTGGATCGATAGCTACGAGCGTCGTAGCAGCACTAGCAATTGGAGCTGGCCGCGCTTCGTGGCGGACTATATCTCTGGCATGACCGACGCGTATGCGGAGAAGGTATATGCGGAGCTGTTTGCGAGTAAATCCGGATCGATTTATGAGATGGATTGAAGAGGCTGTCTTGGCAGCGCGGCAGGAGCCAGCGCGTTGTGAGAGGGGAGTGTGTGCGGGTTGCACACGCTCCTCTTTCTTGTGAGAGGGCGTACGTGGAGCGCTGTTAAGCAAAATGAGATATACTAAATAAGAAAAAGCGCAAGTAAAACCAATAGTTTCTGTGGATACTTAACGAAATAGGTGATAGGTTGACTATGAACATTATAAAGGACTTTTTAACACCAATTTCACTTATAACATCGCTTATATTCGCTTTTCAAATATTTGTTGCGGAAAGGTCGGAGGGCCATAAGCACGAAAAGGCCATTCTAACCGTACTCATGGGACTAGCCATCCTTTTATGTATGACTTTCCCTGTCCATATTACCACCGGCATCCGTATGGATATTCGAATCGTTCCCTTACTGTTGGGAACATTATATGGCGGCGTACGAACAGGCGTAGTCTTAGCTGCGCTTATCATCCTATACCGATGGTATATTGGGTTTAATTTGGGATTCTATACGACGTGTCTGACGCTTGTATTCAGCATGCCGATTATGTTAATCTTTCAAAAATATTTCATTAAAGCACAGAAGAAAAAGAGAATACAAATTGCGGTTCTCCTATCCTTCTATTATTGTATTGTTGGGGAAATAATGGGGTTTTCTATTATAGGCGTTACAGCAGATGCTCTAAGGGTTCATTCCATTTATTTCATGATAGCTGCAACGGCTGTGTTGTTCTTCGTTTCTTTAAAAGAAACGATCAATGGAATGATCAGCAAGATTCAACAGATGAAAGCAGACGCGAAGGATGCGGAAATCGCCTTTTTGCGATCCCAGATCAAACCGCATTTTCTGTACAATACCCTGAGTTCTATTGCTGCGCTCTGCATCGACGAGCCTCGTAAAGCGGGAGAATTGACGATCGATCTTTCGCAGTATTTGAGAAGCAGCTTCGACTTCAAGCAATTGGATACACTAACAACTTTACAGAATGAAATGGAACTGGTAAAAGCGTATGTCAATATCGAAAAAGTACGATTTGGGGCCAGATTGCATGTGGAGTACGATGTGGATGCCGATCCGGATATCCGAATTCCATCGCTGATTGTGCAGCCATTGGTGGAGAATGCCATAAGACATGGCTTGATGTCCAATTTGCGTGGGGGAACCGTAAAAATAGCTGTGAAACAGGAAACATCCGCCGCGGTTAGCTTTACCATAGAAGACAATGGATGCGGTATGAGTCAAACCAAACTAGCGGAAATACTTAAACCGAGAGCGAACAAGAAGGGCGTAGGGCTGTGGAACATTAGACAGCGCATTCAACTGCTATATGGGAAAAGTCTTCGTATTGAAAGCTCAGAAGGCACAGGCACGAGTATTTTTTTCGAAATACCCTCTGGACCGTTCAAACAGATTGGAGATTAAAGCATGCTGCGAGCCATAATCGTGGATGATGAAGAATTACCAGCGAAGCTTTTGAAGAAAATCGTATCCGAAATCGGCGGGATCGAAATTTGCTGTACGTTTCTGAATCCACTAGAAGCCTATGAATTTGTGAAGGAGAATCCGATACAACTTGCATTTCTGGATATTTCCATGCCGGAAATGGACGGTATGCAGCTTTCCAGCCTGTTGATGGATCTCGATGATACGATAGACGTGGTCTTTGTAACCGCCTATGACGATTATGCCGTTCAAGCTTTCGAGATGAGTGCTTTAGATTATGTGATGAAGCCTGTGATCGCACAGCGGCTGTCGAAAACATTGGACAAGATCATGAAGAGACGTCGCCATGTGCCTACCAAGACCTTCACAGAGGTCCCTCAAGACATACTAACCGAGCAGGAAGTGAAGGCGCTGCGGTTGATTGCGGATGGATTGTCGAACAAGGAAATCGCCCTTCGACTGAATATTACAGCAGAAACCGTCAAGTTTCATATCAAAAATGTGTACAAAAAGCTTAGCGTCATCAACCGCGTGCAAGCGCTGCAACGTGCTAGAGAATTAGGGATAATTGGATAATATTCAAACATAGTTTCACCAATAAACTACCCATTTGGGTAGTTATTTTTTTGGAATGAAAGTTTTATAGTTGAAAAATACGACAGAAAGTGACATGAAGGAACGGGAGTTGAAGAATATGAAACATGTAATCAATAAGAAGAGATTAACAGCTATGCTAATGAGTTTCGTACTGGTTATCCTTCCGATGATCCAGATATTTATGGAGGGGGGAGCGGCTCATGCTGCATCGGCGCCCAAAGCTTGGGTTGACATTACGGGTGCAGGAGGATTTAGTAGTCCGTGGAGTGTAGCAGTAGGTAGTGACAGCACCGTGTATGTGTCTGATTTTGGAAATAATCAAATTAAAAAACTGCCGAGCGGAAGCAGCACTTGGGTGGACATCACCAATGGTGCAGTATTTAACAGTCCGCGTGGCATAGCAGTAGGCAGTGACGGCACCGTGTATGTAGCCGATACTTTGAACCAAACAATCAAAAAACTGTCGCATGGAATCGGTACATGGGTTGACATATCCAGTCCGGGAGAACTTGCGTATCCGGGTGATGTAGCAGTAAGTAGTGACGGCACGGTGTATGTGTCTGATGATAATCATTCAAAGATTAAAAAATTGCCAAGCGCAAGCAACACATGGGTTGACATCACTAGTAATGGAGCTTTTTACTATCCGCGTTATATAGCGGTAGGCAGTGACGGTGCCGTGTATGTGAAAGATCATGAGAATATGATTAAAAAACTGCCAAGCGGAAGCGACGCATGGATTGACATCACTAACGGCACAGTATGTTCGTCTTATAATTGTGAAATTACAGTAAGCAGTGACGGTACCCTGTATATTGTAGAACCTACTGGGATAATTAAAAAACGTCCAAGTGGAAGTCATACATGGGAGGACATCGACAGTGCGGGAGGATTCAACAATCCGCAGGGTATAGCAATAGGCAGTAATGACACCGTGTATGTGGCAGATACGAATAATAATCGAATTAAAAAGCTGTCTAGCCCCTATACGGTAAGCTTCGATAGCAACGGAGGGGCAAATGTTGCTGCTCAAGATGTTATTCCTAACGGCTTTTCTTTTACAACAGCGCCTATTGCTCCGACCAAGACGGGCTCGGTGTTTGGTGGATGGTATAGCACAAGTGACCTAAGTGGCACCCCATTCAACTTTGAAACAACTGCGATTACAGCGGATACAACTTTATATGCGAAGTGGAAAGTTTGGGTTGACATTGACTCCACCCCGGGTGCAGGAGGATTTTACATGCCAGGTGGTGTTGCAATAGGCACTAACGGCGCGGTGTATGTAGCTGATTCTGCTAATAACCAAATTAAAAAACGACCGAGCGGAAGCAGTACATGGGATGTCATCACAAGTACAGCATCATTACAAAGTCCGCAGGGTGTGACGGTAGGTAATGACGGCACGTTGTATGTGGCTGATACGAATACTAGCATGATTAGAAAAATGCCGGTTGGAGCAACTGATTGGGTTGACATCGCGAGTGCGGGATTATTTAGCTATCCGAATAGTATAGCCGTAGACAATGGCGGCGCGGTGTATGTGGCAGATACGAATCGTAACATGATTAGAAAGCTGCCGAGTGGAGCAAGTGACTGGATTGACATCGCCATTAATGATGAATTTTCGGTGCCAAAGGCTATAACAATAGGTAGTGACGGCACGGTGTATGTGGCTCATGTTGGAAGTGGCAAAATCAAAAAACTACCGAGTGGAAGCAGCACATGGGAGGACATCACCGGTACGGGAGTGTTTGCTAATCCGAATGGTATAGCAGTAGACAGTGACGGCACGGTGTATGTGAGTGATTTTACAACTAATAGAATTCAAAAACTGACGAGTGCAGCAGGCAGTACCTGGGAGGACATCACGAGTACGGAAATATTTGATCGTCCGGGTGGTGTAGCCATAGGAAGTGATGGTGTCGTGTATGTGGCTGACACTTATCATAATAAAGTTAAAAAACTATCGGACATCTACACAGTAAGCTTCAACAGTTTCGGTGGGACGGCCGTAGCAGATCAGTCTGTTATGCCTAACGGAACTGCTTCAACACCGACTGCCCCGACTATGATGGGCTACACATTCGGAGGGTGGTACAGCACAAGTGATGTAAGTGGTGCGCCATTCGATTTTACAACGAATATGACAGGGAATAAGACGTTATATGCGAAGTGGGAAATGGCCGCAGCAGCAGTAAACATTGTTGCGCCAGCACTGGGTGCAACCCCGCAAAACTCGGCGGCGATTCAAACAGCATCGAATAGCGCTGATTACCTCGTAACAAGTGCAACTTGGAATGAACCCTTAACAACTGGCGGTAAATTCAAAGCAGGTCAAGGGTATACAGCAACACTCGTACTGACTTCAAAGAATACAAAAGTATTCCAAGAAGGAGCATTCACCCCGACCGTATTAGGTTCGGCTTCTGTCGGACCTACTACGACAACGGGTACAGGGGTAGGAAATACCGTGACCTTTACGGTAACTTACCCAGCAACGGGAGCTTTAGCCGTAACTGGCATAGCGGTAGCTACTCAGCCAACGAAGATGAGTTATTTGGAACCAACAGATGCTGTATTAGCTTTGAACGGCATGGTCGTCACAGAGACGAATAATGATGGTTCGACAACAACGGTGCCATTTACTGATGGAACAGCTTTAGGCTATACAGCAAGTCCAGCGAATGGAGTGACGTTGACATTAACTGGCAACAATGGTAATCCGGTAACCATCACACACACGGAATCGAGTCAAACTGCAACAACGAATACCTTATCAGTAAATGCATACATCACTGCTGCAGCAGTAACTATCGTTGCGCCAGTAGTAGGTGCAACCCCACAAACTAGGACAGCGATACAAACAGCAACAGCAAACCCTGATTACAGCGTAACAACTGTAACTTGGAATGAAGCCAGAACATCTGGCGGTAAATTCAAGGCAGATCAAGTCTATACAGCGACAGTCAGACTGACCTCAAAGAATTCAAAATTATTCCAGGCAGGAGCATTCAGCCCGACAGTAGCAGGTTCGGCTTCCGTAGGGCCAACTACGACAACGGGTACAAGCGTAGGAAATAACGTAACCTTTACGATAACTTACCCAGCAACGGGCGCGTTAGCTGTAAACAGCATAGCCGTAACTACGCAGCCGACGAAGATGAGTTATATCGAAACGACAGATGATGTGTTGGCATTGAACGGCACGGTAGTCACGGCGACGTATAACGACGGCTCGTCAACAACAGTACCATTTACAGATGGAACGGCTGGAGGTTATACGGCAAGTCCAGCGAATGGGGCGATGTTGACAGTCGCAGGGAACAATGGACAAGCAGTGACAATTACGCACACTGCATCAGGTCGTACAGCAACAACTGGTAATTTAGCAGTGTCGCCAGCAGACACTTCCATGTTCGTTACAATCCCAACAGCAGCTATAGCTGGTGTAACAGCGCCAGTGACAGGGGCAACTCCAGTACCTACAATAACGGAGACAACGTACTACACTGGAACTATAACGTGGTCGCCTTTGGACGCAACATTTGCTGGAGGTACAGCGTACACAGCGACGATTTCAATCCTACCGAAAGCGGGATATAAGTTAGCAGGTGTGGCTCAAAACTTCTTTACAGTAGCAGGAGCTACATACGCAGCAAATAATGCCGATTCAGGCGTTATAACTGCGATATTCCCAGTAACAGTATCAACAGCGCCAGTTACACCACCATCAAGTGGAGGCAGCGAAGCTCCAACAACCATTACGCCTGTAACTTCAACGGACGGTACATTATCACTGCCATTAGGTAGAGCAGGCGAAGTTAGCTTGAATCAAGAGGTAACACTCTCTATACCGGCAGGTGCTACAAATAAAGAATTGAAATTAACAATCGAAAAAGTGCTTGAAACTCAAAATTTTTTAACGAATAAAGACGTACTAGCCAGCCCGATCTTTGAGATTCTAAAAAACTTCTCGGAAAACTTCAGTAAGCTGGTCACACTGACCTTTTCATTCGATCCGGCCAAATTGAGTGGCGACCAAAGAGCAGTCGTATGCTATTTTGACGAAACGAAGAAGGAATGGGTAGAGGTTCCTGACGGTAAAGTAAACGGTGATAAGATATCCGTAAATGTAAACCATTTTACGAAATATGCGGTATTTGCTGTTGGTCGAGGGGCAACTTTGCCAGTAAATCCAACGATTAACTTTAGCGATATCGCTGGACATTGGTCTGAAGAGAACATCAAGAAGGCAGTAAGCGGCGGGATCATCACAGGTTATCCGGACGGCACGTTCAAGCCTGAGAAAACCGTAACGCGTGCGGAATTTGCAGTCATGCTGATGAACGCATTGAAGCCGCAGGATGAAGGTACGACACTGACTTTCACAGATACAGCGAAGATCGGAGCTTGGGCGCAGCAAGCAGTCGCGCAAGCGGTACAAGCTGGCATTATTAGTGGTTATGAGGATGGCACTTTCCGTCCAGATGCTCAAATTACACGCACGGAGATGTCCGCGATGATCGCGGCCGCGCTGGGCAAGTCAAACGAAGTGAATACAGCAACTGGCTTTACCGACGACAAGGACATCCCAGCTTGGGCGAAATCGAGCGTTGCCTACGTGAAGCAAGCAGGTATCGTGCAAGGGAAGGGCGACAATGAATTCGCTCCTCAAGACCATGCGACGAGAGCTGAGGCTGTAACGATTCTATTGAACCTGTTGGCACAGAAGAGCAAGTAAAGCAAACGTATATCTACCTTGCAAAGGCACCGCCCAATGTAGTCTTACTACAGATTGGTCGGTGCTTTTTGCTTTGCCAAAACTCAAATAGACAAAAAAAGACCGACCTCATCAGAGGTCGATTTTATAGGGAGGAGGGAATACCAGCGTTAACGTGCTCGGATGTGGCCGATGGCTTAATGCTGCCGAGGAAGTCCATCGTGCGGCGCACATACGTTTTAGGCTCAGCACGGTACAGAAGCTCATGCTGTGCGTTAGGAAGAATCCATAGCTTAGAGGCGGTGTTGTGCTGCTGCTTGAACATTGTTTCGACTAGGCTATGTGGAGCTTTGTTGTCATTGGTGCCATGGATCATGAAGATCGGCATCTCATAAGACGTTGTAGTTACTTTGGTGAAGGGAACATCCTGTAAGCTTACGCCATTTAGTAAAGGAAAGAATAAACTTACAAGCGGTAGAGAAGGGTATCTAGGTAAATGCACGACTTGATTCATATTTTGATAAAGGGTGTCCGAGTTCAGCAGAAATGTGCTGTCCAGAATCATCCCTGAAATATCCCCGTTTTGCTGCAGAGCCGTCTGCAAGGCAGTACCTGCCCCCATGGAAAAGCCCCAAATAAAGATCGAACCGCCAGTTGACTCTTTGATATAATCAATGGCTCCAAGCAATTCTTGTGATTCTTGAACACCGCCGGTCATAAGGCGACTGCTATTAGGATTCACGTAACCATAGTCAAACATAAGAACATTGTACTGCTGTTTATGAAGCTCGCGGGCCAGGGTGTACAAGGGAACCCATTCTTCTTCGCGATTACCGCCGTAGCCATGCGAGAAAATAACCGTTTTATTCGCCCCAGCAGCGGGGATGAACCAACCTTCCAGTTTCGAAGTGCCATTTTGACTCGGGAAGGACACGTTTGTATAAGGAAGTCGAACGGCCTTCATCGGATTCGAATGTAGAGGCTCAATATGAGGCCGGGCTAAGGTCCAGGCAACATAAGCATGGAAGATGAGAACGATCGATGTACTTAGAATTAATAAGGCTAAAAGAGTCGTGGTGATTAGCTTTTTCCTGCGTAAAAATGGTTGCGTGATCACCTGATCAAGTGTGGGTTGAAGCGATCCAGTTCCAGGATTTAGTGTTGTAATAGACATCGATGTAGCCTCCCTCCGTGAAGATATGTATGTGAAATGCTGCGAGTTAGAGGTGTAAATTGTGAAGGGAGTTTTAATTGTTTAAATATTCTGATAAGTTAGGTTCTTACTTTTATAGTAGTATGAATGCGCTTTCAAGTCAATGGAGATGCGGCATTTGTAAGCCTATTGTAACGGTCCTGTAATAATGGGAAAAAGAGGTGTTTAAGCTTTACGGTTCCATGTAGTTTCGTTATACTGAACATAACAAGGTTTCATATAGTGAAACAGTTTGGCTCATGAAAGTGGTGACTCATCTATGGAAGATGGCAAGCTGACCGTGCGTGCTGTTGAGCGCGCTTTAGATATTTTGCTTTGTTTTACGGGGGCGTCCGAGCTGACGTTAACCGAAATTGCCACCCGTGTGCAGCTTCATAAAAGCACGGTGCATCGCCTTCTAGCATCCCTAGAAGGCAAAGGCTTCATCATGCGTGATGAAGCGACGGAGAAGTACAGACTAGGCTACCGTCTATGGGAGCTTTCGGCTAACTTGTCCAAAGAAGGAGATCCAGGCATCATTCTGCTGCCTGAGATGGAACGATTGCGCGATCAGCTCGGCGAAACGATCTCGCTGTACGTACAGGACGGCTTGGTGCG
Source organism: Paenibacillus sp. J22P143 (assembly GCF_059692035.1). NCBI lineage: Bacteria > Bacillati > Bacillota > Bacilli > Caryophanales > Paenibacillaceae > Paenibacillus > Paenibacillus sp. J22P143. The sequence continues at coordinate 43,874 of NZ_JCAUAQ010000008.1, read as the reverse complement.
TGTACGCATCCAAGCCGTGCAGAGCAACCATGCCATTCGCCGTGTTGCCCCTGTCGGGGCGCGAATGCCGCTTTATGTCGGCGCCTCGAGCAAGGTGCTCGTCGCCTTTGCTGAGCCAGGGCTGCTGGAGCTGCTTCTAACCTCGGCCGATTGGCCGACAGGGTTAGATACGCAGGCATACCTGCAGCAGCTCAGCGACACAAGACGCGCGGGCTTCGCCACGAGCGTCGAAGAGCGCGAGCCAGGCGCGGCGGCTGTGTCCGCGCCGATTCTTGACCGCGGCGGCCGACTCGTCGCCGCCCTCGCGGTCTCGGGTCCAGCGAACAGGCTTACGCTGGAGCTGATGCAAGAGCAGGCGCCGACGATTATGGAGGCGGCGCGGCGCATGGGGACGATGCTGCGCTAGCGGCATTGTTCCCATGCGAGACTCAAGTGCTTATCGCTTCGCACACAGTCTAAGATTCCGTTCCATCTCCATCACCCTCCAACTAGCTCATCTATCTCTAATCAATAACAATACCCTCACCCAACCCAACCTACCCAACCTCGACGGATGCTTTACTTCTGAAAGGTCATACTATTGGTTGGAAGGGGAGTGGGCAAGTCATGAAGAAGACAGCCTCGATGCTGGCGATCTGGATAAGTCTGGCCAGTAACATCGTGCTGACCGCCATCAAAATCATCGTCGGCCTTATGTTCCAAAGCCAAGTACTGATTGCCGATGGCATTCATAACGCTGGCGACGTTATCGCGACGGCAACCGCCTACAGCTCTATGCGCGTGTCCTCGAAACCAGCGGATGTTGAACATCCCTATGGGCATGGGAAGGCAGAGGTACTCGGTGCTTTTATTGTTGCTATTATATTGGTCGGAGCCGCTATTTATATGGGCTATCACTCCATTCATGCCCTATTCGAACCAGCGGGTGAGGCGCATATCATTGCTCTTTGTGCAGCAGTGATTTCGCTGATCTGGAAGCAAATTCTTTATGTCTACACGATGCGCATTGGGAAGAAGCTCAATAGCAAAGGGTTGATTGCTACAGCCTACGACCATTTAGCGGACGTATACGCCTCAATCGCGGCTTCCGTGGGGATTGGCCTGGCATTAATCGGAGATCAGTACAACATCAGCTACTTGGGGTACGGAGATCCGGTAGCAGGGATTATCGTCTCCTTCCTCGTTTTGAAACTCGCCTACGAAATGGGCAGCGAATCCTTCGATATTTTGATGGAGCGAAGTGTCAGTCCCGACTATATTGAGCAGTATGCCGCGTTGATCAGAGGTGTACCAGAGGTGAAGCGGATCGATCGCCTCCGTGCGAGGGAGCATGGCCATTACATATTAGTTGATGCGAGACTCGGCGTTTCGGGTAAACTGACGATTCAAGAAGGTCACGATATCAGCCGCAACATTAAGCGGAAAATTAAAGAAGCCCATAGCGATGTGGATGAAGTGCTGGTGCATTTGAATCCCTGGTATGAAGAGCAAGCTGACGCATGAGTATCTGCGTTAGCTTTTTTTATTTTCCTAAATATTTACAATCTATCTGATTCGGGTTAGATTAGTCATAACATCTTACCGGCAGTGTTTATGTTTGAGTCAAAGGGAGTGAAGGCGATGAGTAGAAGAGCAAAAGATATCTGGTTAGGGATTCTCGTGGCAAATGGAAGCGCGGCATGTTTAATTGCTTTGACCGCGTATATTGTCAAAATATCAACAGGTGCGGGCGGTATACTAATCCTATCTGATTTTGTCCTACTCCCGTTTATCATGGGCATTATTAATGCTTATTTCTGGCGAAGTCATAGAGTGACTGCTGGTCCAGTATTCGGCTATGCGTTTCTTAATCTGCTTTTGGCTCTCATTTATAGTTATTTCATGATGGGCGAAGGCTACATTTGTGTTATCATCGTGGCTCCTCTAATTTATCTCTTTATTTTACTTGGCATTACACTCGGCAAGACAATGTTCAAAAAGGAACAAAAGACGATCAATATCTCCATCATCGCCGCGATGTCCGGCCTCATCTTGATGAATGTGATTACCGCTCAACCAGGTGAAAATGAGGTCACAGACCGCATCCTGATTCATGCCAAGCCCGAAGTCGTATGGCAAAATGTCACTGCATTTTCGCCCATTACGTCAAAGCCCGACTATTGGTTGTTTAAAATCGGATTGCCAAGCCCCGTACAGTCAACGGCAGAAGGCAAGTATGTTGGTGCAGACCGTAAGTGCATTTTCAGCAACGGAATCGTTTTCGATGAGAAGATCGTGGAGTATGAAGAAAACCGCAAGCTAACCTTCGCGATTACCAAGCTCCCTGACGATCCAGAAATTTTGGGGCATATCAGTTTGTCCAAGGGACAATTCATCCTAGAAGACAATGGTGACGGGACCACCACACTCGTAGGCACAAGCTGGTATGATTTGAAGATAAAGCCATCGCTCTATTTTGACATATGGACGAAAAGCATTATTCGCAATGTACATCTTGAGGTTATGGAACACATGAAGGAGCTGGCGGAGCAAGCATAACAACGGTCTTCTTATATCAAAAAAACACCTCTACACGAGCGCGCTTCAATAGCGGCTTCGGTTAGAGGTGTTTTCGAGTACTAAGCATCATGCTCTCACAAGATTCGCACATTATTTCGCGAAAATATGATTCCCAATCTGCACGATTTGCTCACGTGACCAGATCCAAGAGCTTGTCGCTGTTTTCGGGTTGAAATAGTAGAGGGCTCCACCTGTTGGATCCCAGCCTCGCACGGCTTCCAGGGCGGCTTTGTAGGCGTCGCTATCTGGCGTTAGGTTGTATTGGCCGTCACTGACTGCCGTAAAAGCACCAACCTCGAATATAATGCCTTGAATGGTGTTATCAAACTGACTGGATTGTAGTCGGTTCATTACGACTGCTCCAACAGCAACTTGACCTTTAAAGGATTCACCGCGTGCTTCACTGTAAATAACCTTAGCTAGCATATCGAGCTCAGCTTGATTGACTGTGAATTTACGCAAATATTCCCACGTTTTCGCACCGACAATACCATCCACACTCAAGCCATAATTCGTTTGGAAATTACGAACAGCCGCGGCTGTAGTCGGACCATATTTTCCATCTATAGATGGCTCATATAAGCCTAAAGTTTTTAGTCGGAATTGCGCGTCCCAAACGTCACCGTTTTGAGTGCCTTGTTTCAAGGTAGTAGCTCCTGCTGCGGATGCCTTCGGGCTCCACGTTCCTGCGTTTATTCCTAAACCAAAGGAAGCTACGAGTGCGACTACGACTAGTTTTTTAAACAACATCATCTTCATCTCCCCTTTCGCTGTTCTCAGTATAGGGTCCTGATATACATCGTCTCAACCCGCAGTTTTTGGAAATGTAAGTCAATGCCTTGGGGCTCTAAGGTTTGAGAGGGGTGCATGTTTCATCGATTTTGTGAAATTATGCGTGATTTTTCCCATAAATATGCAAAAAGCCCAAGACTGCCATGATGGCAATCTCGAGCTTTGTGTGTGTGTGTGTTTTACTGGTTACTTACAATTAGTTTTTATTTTCAGCAAGAATCGAACGAAGAACGGTTTGCAGGATACCACCATTACGGTAGTAGTCTACATCAACCAAGCTATCCAAACGCACAAGAGCTGTGAATTCGAAGTTTGTGCCATCTTCACGAGTTGCAGTAACTTTTACCGTTGAACCTGGTTGAACGTCATTGCTAAGGCCTGTGATATCGAATGTTTCGCGGCCAGTAATACCTAGCGTTTTCCAGCTTTCGCCGTTAATGAATTGAAGTGGAAGAACACCCATTCCAACAAGGTTACTGCGGTGAATACGCTCGAAGCTTTCCGCGATAACAGCTTTAACGCCTAGCAAGAATGTACCTTTTGCTGCCCAGTCACGGGAAGAGCCAGTTCCGTACTCTTTACCTGCGATAACGACAAGGTTTTGACCTTCAGCTTGATACTTCATGGAAGCATCATAGATGGACTCAACTTCGCCAGTTGGCAAGTAAGTTGTAACGCCGCCTTCAGTTCCTGGAGCTACTTGGTTACGAATACGAATGTTCGCGAATGTACCGCGCATCATCACTTCGTGGTTACCACGACGGGAACCGTAGGAGTTGAAATCTTCTCTTTTCACACCATGGTTGATCAAGTATTGGCCTCCAGGGCTGTCAACTTTGATGTTACCAGCAGGGGAGATGTGATCCGTTGTAACGGAATCGCCCATAAGTGCTAGTGTTTTTGCGCTGCGAATATCTGCGATATCATCAAGAACTGTGCCTAGGTCTGTGAAGAACGGAGGCTCTTGGATGTATGTGGAGTTCGTGTCGAACTCGTACAGATCGCCTTCTGGAATTTGAATTGCGTTGAAACGCTCGTTCGCACGGAATACATTGCTGTATTTGTCGCGGAACATATCAGGACTCATGGCTACGTTAAGCGCATCTTGAATCTCTTGGTTTGTAGGCCAGATGTCTTTCAAGTAGACAGGTTTGTCGTTTTGGTCGTAACCAATTGGATCAGTTGCCAAATCAATGTTCACAGTACCTGCAAGCGCATAAGCAACAACAAGTGGAGGTGATCCAAGGTAGTTCGCTTTTACTTGTGCATGTACGCGGCCTTCAAAGTTACGGTTACCGGAGATAACAGCAGCAACGGTCATATCGTTGTCGATAATCGCTTTGCTTACTTCGTCTGGAAGCGGACCGGAGTTACCGATACAAGTTGCACAGCCGTAACCAGCAACGTGGAAGCCAAGAGCTTCAAGGGACTCAAGAAGGCCTGCTTTAATCAGGTACTCAGTAACAACTAGGGAACCTGGTGTCAAAGAGCTTTTTACGAAAGCTGGTTTTTTCAAACCAAGCGCTACTGCTTTTTTCGCTACGAGACCAGCACCGATCATAACACTTGGGTTGGAAGTGTTCGTACAAGAAGTAATCGCCGCGATTACGACTGCACCAGTACCCATTTTAACGGTTTCATTTGGATACACAACATCAACAACTTCAGCCACTTTCTCTTCTGTCAAACCGTAGCCGCCTTTTTCGATCGGTGTACGGATGATAGCATTGAAAGATTCTTTCATGTTCGTAAGCTCAACGCGATCTTGCGGACGTTTAGGACCAGCTAAGCTAGGAACTACCGTGCTAAGATCTAGTTCAAGAACTTCTGTGAACACTGGATCTGGTGTGCTGTCAGTACGGAACATGTTTTGTGCTTTGTAGTAAGCTTCTACAAGCGCGATTTGCTCTTCATCACGGCCAGTAGCACGCAAGTAGTTCAATGTTTCGTTATCAACAGGGAAGAAACCGATTGTAGCGCCATACTCAGGAGCCATGTTCGCAACTGTTGCACGGTCAGCCAAGGAGATGTTGCTTAGACCAGGACCGAAGTACTCAACGAATTTACCAACAACGCCTTTTTTACGCAAAATTTGAGTAACCGTCAATGCCAAGTCAGTCGCTGTAGCGCCTTCTGCCAATTGACCTGTCAATTTGAAACCAACTACGTCTGGAGCGACAAAGTATAGAGGTTGACCAAGCATACCAGCTTCCGCTTCGATACCGCCAACGCCCCAACCTACGACACCAAGACCATTGATCATTGTTGTATGGGAGTCTGTACCTACAAGGGAATCTGGGTACACGACAGTTTCGCCGTCGATTGTTTTCGTTGCTGCAACAGATGCCAAGTACTCCAAGTTAACTTGGTGAACGATACCTGTTGAAGGTGGCACAGCACGGAAGTTATCAAATGCAGTTTGTGCCCAACGCAAGAAACGGTAACGCTCTTCGTTTCTTTCGAATTCTAAGTCAATGTTCATTTCGAGTGCATCCGGGGATCCGAAAGCATCAACCATGACAGAGTGGTCAATTACAAGGTCTACAGGAACAAGCGGGTTGATACGTTTAGGATCTCCGCCTTCACGAGCCATAGTCGCACGCATTGCCGCAAGGTCAACGACGACTGGAACGCCTGTGAAATCTTGAAGAACGATACGAGCAGGAATGAAAGGAATTTCTTTATTCTCATCGCGGCCTTGAGCCCAGCCAGCGATTTGTTTCACGTGCTCACTTGTAATCGCGCGTCCGTCGAACTGACGAACAGCTGCTTCAAGCAAAACGCGGATGGAAACAGGCAGATTGCTAATTGTGCCATGACCTTGGCTTTCAAAGTCAGGAAGGCTGTAATACTGGAACGATTTCGTGCCGACAGTTAACTGCTTACGCACAGAAAAAGAGTCCTTATTGGACATAGGTAGTTCCTCCTCATTAATTAAGATCATCCATTGGTTTCATCTAATGAAACTCAATTTCATAATTCCCTCTACTTCAAGTATAGCGTCTCACCACGTGTGAGTAAAGATTAATTTCAATCATTTTTACGGTCAAAATGTCATATATTGAATCAATTCAAACCAATTCGGGCTTGTCCTGCCTAAACCGATAACTACCCTAATAAAAGCTAAGGAGGGATACCAAGATGTCCTGGAAAACAGCGCTCTATAATTACGTTCATGCGAAAAATCAGGCTGAGCTTGAAGGCTCATCTGCACCCTTGGAAGCATTTGTCTTGGACAGCGCTTATGTACGGAAACAGGATGTCAAGGTACGAAGGCTCTTGAACAGTTACCGAGATCGCGATGCTAAGCTGCTGCGGGGCGAAACAAAGCTTCGTCTGCTGGGCGTTAAGGAATTGCCTTATGGCATTATTGCGGATATCCAGCTGCATCGATTTTTGACCTATCAAATTGGTTCCAAAGAACATCAAGAGGAGCGCATAGAGTCAGAACGCGTGATTATTGAGAATGGAGCTTCTACCTGGAAGGTCCAAAGTGCGGAGCCATTACAAGGCGAAAGGTCGCATCCCAGCCGGGGGCGCAGCTTCCATTTATCAGAGAATGAAACATTCATAAACACCAAGCGCAGCTCACCTTCTCTTCCTTATATCAATCCTAGTATACGCAATACGAGCAGTCTGGAATCCGTTCATCGCAAAATCATTTATAATCGCCCCAAAGCCGTCCAATATGCGGAAACTTGGTGGCAAACACCAAATCCGAGATACGAGTATTTTGAGGTAGATTGCACGAATTATGTGTCTCAATGCCTCTTTGCAGGCGGGGCTCCAATGGACTATACTGGGAAAAGGGATTCGGGTTGGTGGTATTCTGGGAAAAAAGGTCATCAAGAGCTCTGGAGCTTTAGTTGGGCTGTGGCCAATAGCTTACATCATTATTTTGAACGTCCCCACAACCATGGTTTGACAGGTACAATCATCGGCGACCCTCGGGATCTTCAGCCAGGGGATACCATTAGCTATGATTGGGATGGCGATGGTCGGTTTCAGCACAATACGTTTGTTATCGGAAAAGATGCCAATGGGATGCCGCTTGTTAATGCGCATACCTTTAATAGTCGCAATCGGTATTGGGCATATAAGGATTCCCCTGCTTGGTCGGAACGGACGAAATACGTGTTCATTCATGTTCCGGATGAAATGTAAGAAGGCATAGAAACTGTAAATACTAGACGGAGGTACGTAATGAGCCGCAAAATACGAATTGGACTAATTTATGGAGGGAAATCCGGCGAGCATGACGTGTCTTTGCAAACCGCATTGGCGGTTATGAAGGCTGTGGATTTCACGAAATATGAGATTACACCGTTTTATATATCGAAAAAAGGGGAGTGGAGAAGCGGTGCACCCCTTCTAGGGCCTGCCCAAACCAAGGAAGCGCTGACCTTCAGCACGGACGATGCTAGCACGCCTGCATCCAATGCCTTGGCGCCGATTTTCGGCGGCATCCAAACGAAGGGCGATGTGGCTGTTTCTTCTATTACTTCAGCTGGTGCTGAGGATCTCGGATTAGATGTCGTGTTCCCGCTTTTACACGGCACATTCGGTGAAGATGGTACGATTCAAGGGCTTTTGGAAATGGCGAATATCCCTTATGTGGGAGCTGGCGTACTGGCTTCTGCGGTAGGCATGGATAAAGTCATGATGAAAAAGGTATTCGCGCAGGAAGGGCTTCCTCAGTGTATTTTCCGTCATTTTACCCGCACAGAGTGGGAGAAGAATCGCGCTTATCACCTTATGGAGCTGGAAACGGCAATCGGTTATCCGTGTTTCGTAAAGCCGGCTAACTTAGGCTCAAGCGTTGGGATCTCCAAAGCGAGGAATCAAGAAGAGCTGATCGCGGCGGTTGCTTTCGCCTTTCAATATGATCGCAAAGTTATTATTGAAGAAAACATTGATGCTCGCGAAATCGAAGTTGCCGTTCTGGGGAATGATGAGCCTATCGCTTCTGTTGTTGGTGAGATCGTATCTTCGAATGAATTTTACGATTATAAAGCCAAATATCTAGACGGTAAATCGGCAATGATTATCCCTGCTGAGATCTCCCAAGAGATATCAGATGAGGTCAGAGCGTTGGCGCTCCGTGCATTCTTGGCGGTAGATGGCAGCGGCTTGTCGCGTGTGGACTTTTTCCTAGGCAAAGCCGATCAGAAAATCTATATCAATGAAATCAATACGATGCCGGGCTTCACGCCGTTCAGCATGTATCCATTGCTATGGCAAGAGACAGGTAAACCATATAAAGAGCTGCTGGATGATCTCATTCGTCTGGCACTTGAGCGACATGCAGCTAAACAAAATATCCAATATTCTTTCGATGCGGAGTAGATGAGCCATGGGTTTTCAAACGGAATTCAATTCAGTTTGTAAGTTTAAGTCCGAGCAGGAGCTCTATGAGCTGCTGGAGTATGGCCGCGGCAAAATGGTAAAGAGCGGCTTCCGAGTGTTTCCAACAGGTCAGAAGGTCATCGCGTACACGCCTGAGAACCAGGCGATCGCCATCGTACGCATTGTGGCCTCCATCGCGGAAATCAATTTCCAAGGTGAAGAAGTCACGCAGGTGGAGATGGAGCTGATTCGTCAATTGACGGAGGAAGAAGCTCGCATTCAGACCTCGCTTGCGTTCGAGATGTTTTTCGGGGAACAGGCTTAAGATGTAATGATATAGAGAAGCACCGTCCTTTTTTTTGGCGGTGCTTTTTATAATTCTATGCGGTCTCGGTTGTCCCTTTCGAACAGAGTGCTAGCTTCATATAATAGCTAAACCGAAGCGTTTGCAATCCAGCTGGTATACTTGCACGTATTGAGATTAAATACGAGCACTAATTGTTTCTCAAGAAGTACAAAGGCCCTTATGACGTTCTTGAACGTCGAAGGGCCTTTTGTACTTGATCGTTGTATGTGCATCTATTTGCTAGGGCAATCTATTTGTGAGAAGCAACCATACAAATCCATTTGGGAACGAACCTGGAGGTTAACCGAACATGCTCATTCGCCTCGGATACGTGGCCATGTCCACCGTGGTTAAGAATGCTTCCCCGTCCAAGACGATGACGGCAACAAATTTTAGTAAGCTGCTCGATCACGAGGCAGCCATTCGTAAGCTAGAGCGAATCGGCGCTGAAAATTTATTTAACACACTCCGCCTACTTAAACATAATCGCGCTCATGATATCATGGTGTTCCGATTTTCATCCCGTTTTATCCCGTTGATTGGTCATGAGATGCTGGGAGATTGGGATCCAATCCCGGCGCTAGCGGCTGAATTCGAAGAGCTTGGCAGCTATGCCAAGCTTAATCATATGCGTGTCAGCTTCCATCCGGATCACTTCACCGTGCTCAGCACCCCGAGGAAGGACGTGCTGCAGAAATCCATCGAAGATCTAGAACGTCACTCCGCCATGCTGAACGCCATGGGTCTTGGTATGGAGGCGATGTGCAACATCCATGTCGGCGGTTCTTATGGGGACAAAACAAAGTCAGCGAAGCGATTTGTCCACAACTTCAACTCCCTGCGTATCCCCATTCAACAACGAATCACGCTCGAAAATGACGACAAAACTTTCAACGCGCTAGAAACGCTTGAGATTGCCGAGGAAGTCGGTGCCCCGATGGTGCTTGACATTCATCATCACACGGTTAATAACAACGGCGAGGACGTCACGGAGCTATGGCCTCGCATTCAAGAGACGTGGCTAACACGCGCACGCTTGCATCTCGATGAGGCTTCAGCCACGCTCCCTCCGAAAATTCACGTTTCCAGCCCCAAAGGTGAATCAGAGCCGAGAAGTCACGCCGACTATGTGGAGGTTGGGCCCTTATTTACATTTCTCAAAGCAATAGCCCCAATCACACCGAAGCTGGATATCATGATTGAAGCGAAGATGAAGGATGGCGCCTTATTCAAGCTGATGGAGGACCTGAAGGGACAAGAAGGCGTCACAGCGCTCGATCAAGCATCGATTCAGCTGTAATCCCATATTTTGCTTGAATTGTTGGACAAAATGGGGTACTTTGAATGGTAGATCTAACGACTAACCATGCCATTGTGAGAGGGGCTTCTACGAACCATGAGTCAACTATTAAACGGAAAAAATATACTTGTAATGGGTGTTGCCAATGACCGCAGTATCGCTTGGGCCATTGCACAATCTTTAGCCGCACAAGGCGCTAATCTTGTGTTCACGTTCGAAAACGAGCGCGTTGAGGAACGCGTACGCAAGCTAGCAGACACGATTCCAGGCTCAACTTTGATGCCGTGTAACGTAACCGTTGATGCAGAGATCGATACCTTGGCATCCGCGCTTAAAGAGAAGTTCGGTGTGGTGCACGGGCTTGTACATAGTATTGCTTTTGCTAAAACAGAAGAACTCGACGGGCTGTACGTTGATACATCACGCGAAGGCTTTGCGCTTGCGCATGACATTAGCGCCTACTCCCTAGTAGCAGTTTCCAAACGTATTTACCCGCTAATGACCGAAGGCGGAAGTATCATGACAATGACGTACCTTGGCGCAGAGCGCGCAATGAAGAACTACAACGTCATGGGTGTTGCCAAAGCGGCACTTGAAGCGAGCGTTCGCTACTTGGCGGCAGATCTTGGTCAATTCGGCATTCGCGTGAACGGTATCTCAGCGGGTCCGATCCGTACCTTGGCTGCCAAAGGGATCAAGGATTTCAACTCCATCCTGCGTCAAGTCGAAGAGAAGGCTCCGCTCCGTAAAACAACAGATACAGCTGAAGTTGGCGACACGGCCATGTTCCTAATGAGCAACTTGTCCCGCGGCATCACTGGCGAAGTTATATATGTAGATGGCGGGTACCACATCGTTGGTATTTAAACAGAAGTATGAGACAAACAACCCTCAAGCCGCGGCTTGAGGGTTGTTCTGCGTGCGCCCGAGGGGGGGACTTCACATAAACTCCACATTGCACACGATAATTCATCTCATGAAAGAGGTGGTTGAAAGGCATAAATAACACCTAAAGTCCTATCGAAAATAGTCGTATTTTGTCTGTTTTTATACAATTATATTAGTGGGAGGAATAAAGAAATATAGCAATTACTCCGAAATTCTCCGATAGTTAACAACAGCTTGATTGGAATAAGATCGAAATTGAATGAAATTAACGCAATATAGAAGGACGGCAAGAAAAGCGCGATGAAAAACGCTAAAAATCGCAGGAGTCGCAAAAAAGTGGATACCATCCAACGGGTGCCATAATCATCGACATTCTGAAAAAAGGATGAAAACGATGCCGGTGCAATAAGGACACTTGGGGACCCGTCAACGATGGCCACAATTCTACCCTGTAATAGTTGGGAAGCGGCTGCATCCGGCCGCTCGGTTAATATAAATTGCGGAAAGGGAGAATACGGGTTGTCCTCAAAAAATTCTGCCAATTCTCCTGAATTAATAATAGAGTCCACAGACAACTGAGTAATACGGTCTTCCAATTCTTGAAGTATTTCTGGGTTCGCCACATCAGCCAAGTACATGAGTAAGATTTGGGTGTTCCCTCTAGCTCCGACCGTAAGCTTCTTGATCTTCAGTTCCCGGTTTGCAATATAGCGTCGAACCAAAGCAATGTTCTGTCCAGCCGTTTCAGTAAAGCCTTGATGAGCCCCCTTTAAGGAAGACTCAAGCTGAGGATCTTCGATCGCCCTTTGCGGCCATCCATGTGTATCCAGAGAAAGCGCGTCTGTGCGACCCTCAATAAACAAGATACTACTGCCTTGAAAAATTTCATTTTCGATTTTAAACCATTCCGTGAGCCATTGGATATTGCCGACCGACACCGGAATTTGAATTTCGCCTTCCATCGACTCACTAGTAGCCGACTTTTGAAGCAACGGCTTAAGTATATTGTTATTAATAGCGTTCAAATCTGAGAGTCCGACCAAATAAATAAGCGCTGCCCGCTTTCCCGTTTGTTGTATGACAAATTCGCGAATAACCAAATCGGGCATTTGGGTAAAACGCGAGTTTAACTCCGCTAAATTGCGGGTAATATCGCTGCTAACTGACTCCGTTATCGGCAGATCGTTATTTGACGGATCCGTTGAGTTGGTTTTTTTTACTAAATAGACTTCTAATAGATAACATGCATCATCATCCTATAATTGCAACATTTGCTTATAGTGTTAGTTCATTAGTACCATTTTAATCCTGATGTTGCTTCTCTTTTGCGATCGTACCGATTCTCATGCAATGGACGGCAAGCTTTCATGTGAAAATGTACGAATAATTTAGGATGAAACGCACTAGTATTAGAAACGTATAATTTACTATACTTAACGTATTATCTAAATTAATGAAAAGAAAGAGTTGATATATATGGTACATGGTGAGACGGAAACCTTCGTAGTAGGAAGTAAAAGTTTTACAGCAGTAGCCATTAATACGGCAGCGAAAGCGGGTCAATGGATCAAGACGAAGCTCGGGGACATTAATCATGTAGGGACGAAGTTCTCTGCTCAAGACCTTGTGACAGAGGTTGATAAAGGCTCGGAAAAGCTGATTCGCAATCTCATTATGACCCATTTCCCAAACCACTCCATTCTTGGGGAGGAAGGCGTTGAACCAGGTCCTGAAGCGTCGGCCAAAGCGCTGCAAGAGATGAGTGACGAAGAGTATCTCTGGATCGTAGATCCGATCGATGGGACAACGAACTTCGTACACGGTTTTCCTTTCTACTCCGTATCCATTGCGCTTGCGCACAAGGGTGAAGTGATCGTAGGGGTTGTATACGACCCGTCACGCGACGAGCTTTTTGTAGCGGAGAAAGGGAAAGGCGCCTACATGCACGGCAAGAAGACAGAGGTCTCCGAGGAGGAGACACTGCTCACCAGTTTAATTGCCACGGGGTTCCCGGCTGATCGCGATGGAGCTTTGCCAATTAATCTGAAGGGTGTTGGGGCGCTATCGCCCAAAGTACGCAACATTCGAGTAGCAGGCTCTGCTGCGCTGCATTTGGCTTATGTGGCTGCTGGGCGTCTTAGCGGCTTTTGGGAAATTGGTCTGAATGCCTGGGACATTGCAGCAGGTGCCTTGATCATTCAAGAGTCAGGCGGCCGTGTGACGGATACGGAAGGCAAGCCGTATCATTTGGGTGTCCGTAACGTATTGGCGTCGAATGGGCGCATTCACGAGGAGTTTCAGCATGAGCTAGCTGTGGCTGAGGCGACGGGGCTATAGAAATAATCCAACCTCTTGCATGATCGTTCCTTGTGGAATGATTGTACGAGAGGTTTTTTCCTCTATTTGGAAACGGCGCAACGCTTGGTAAAAGTCTGGTGAAATCCGTTCAAATCCACTATAATATGAGATATCTCTTTATTTAAGCGTTTCAATTAACAGGACACGCGAGTCGTGATCGGAATGGATGGAGTGCTTCTATGTTGATAAATACAGGATCAGGACCAGATATTATTACGTTTGGCGAAACAATGGCATTGCTAATGCCTTCAGGCGGTAAGGGTTTGGAGTATTCTTCTGAGCTGCATAGCCTTTTTGGCGGTGCAGAGAGCAATGTGGCGATCGGGATTTCACGTCTTGGCGGCAGCGTAGGCTGGTTTGGCAGGCTGGGGAAGGACCCGCTAGGTCGTATGATTTTCAAAAAAATCCGAGGTGAAGGCGTCGATGTTTCTCGCGCGGAGTTGACCGCAGAGGCGCCAACAGGGCTTATGATGCGTGAAGTGATGATGGGCAAAACGTCCGTCTACTACTACCGCAAAAACTCGGCAGCAAGTCAGATGAGCCCGAGCCATTTGGATGAGGCGTACATCGCTGGGGCTAAGCTATTGCATATTACCGGTATCACACCGGCGTTAAGTGAGTCGTGTAGAGCTGCAGCTTTCGAAGCCGTTCGCATGGCACGTAAGCATGGTGTGAAGGTTAGCTTTGATCCGAATTTGCGCTTAAAGCTGTGGAATATCGAAGAGGCACGTCCAGTGCTGCTAGAGCTTGCGAAGCTGTGCGATATTTTCTTGCCAGGCTTGGATGAGCTGAAGCTGCTGTACCAAACAGAAGACTGGGATGTCATTGTGAGCAAGCTGCGCGAGTTGTCGGCCGTATCCATCGTCAAAGGTGGAGAAGATGTGACGTACGTCGTAACAGCTGATACCATTACGACGGTGCCTTACTTCAAAGCAGAGCAAGTCATTGATACCGTGGGTGCGGGCGATGGGTTTTGCGCGGGCTTTTTGGTTGGCGTGCTGAAGGCGTATGAGTACCCAGAGGCAGTTCGCATCGGTAATTTGGTGGGCTCCATGATCGTGCAGACAGAAGGCGACTGGGAAGGCGCTCCGACGTGGGAGCAAGTGGAAGCGGTACTTAACAATATTAAACATATAGAACGTTAAACAAGCACAGACATAGAAGGGAAGATGATTGTGAAAAAACTTCAATTACTTCAGCAAATTACAAATGAGGGTGTTGTTGCCGTCCTACGCGGCGATACTCCAGAAGAAGTCGTCGAAATGGCGGATCAAGCCATCGCCGGCGGTATTAAAGTCATCGAAGTCACGATGACTGTACCATTCGCGCTGCGCGCGATCGAGGAGCTTGCGAAGCGCTACTCGAGCACAGCGAAGGACGCGTCTAAGTACGCGATTATCGGGGTGGGCACAGCCCTAGACCCCGAAACGGCGCGTGCCGCGATCCTTAGCGGGGCCGAGTTCGTTGTCGGCCCGTCCTTGAACCCGAACACGGTTACGCTGTGTAACCGGTATCGTGTACCCATCATGCCAGGGTGCATGACGATTGCTGATATCCAAGCCGCGCTGGAGCTTGGCGTAGATATTGTAAAGCTCTTCCCGGGTAATCTGTACTCCCCGGCGATGATTAAGGCCATTAAAGGTCCGCTGCCACAGGCGAACATTATGCCTACTGGCGGGGTGTCGCTGAGCAACCTCGGCGAATGGATCCAAGCCGGCGCAGTTGCTGTCGGCATCGGCTCCGATTTGACCAGCGAAGCGGTCAAAACAGGAAACTACAGCCTTGTAGCGAAGAAGGCTGCTCAATATATCGAAGCCTATCAAGCGGCTAAGAAGTAGGTATGGAAGTGCGCTCCGTCGAAATTAGGACGGAGCGTATTTTTATGCGCGGAAATGGAGGCATAGAAAATGAAGCAAGCTAGACTTTTGCTGAGGGTGGACAACCTGGAGGCTTCGTTAGCTTTTTATAGAAGCCAGCTAGGCTGGGAAGTGATAGAGCTTGCTGAAGAGGGTTATGCGGTCTTGCTGCGCATCGGCAGGACAGAAGATCATGCAGTGTTGATCGCTGAAGGAGAAGCGGATCGCTGGCTGCTACCAAATCACACATCCCCACAACCTGGGGGTCTTGTTTACATTGGCGTCCCTTCCGTGGCAGATATGGAGGCGAGCTTGCGCTCAAACGGCTATCAGGCTGCCATGACGATTCATGAAGAGCCAGGACATATTCGTGAGCTGCATGTGCCCACGATAGACGGGTACACTTTCGTGTACTGGGAGGAACTGTTTCCCTCCGAGGGGGACATCGTGCTGATGTTCGAAGCGGGATCGGTTGAGCTGGAGATGGCGATAGAAAGCTTATCTGAGTCACAACTCAGTCTCAAGGAACATCCAGACAAGTGGTCCATCCGCGAACATGTGTGCCATATAATTGATCTAGAGCTAATCGCCATGAACAAAGTGAAATTCGCGCTCGCCGAGCCTGGGCGAATGTACCAAGGAAGTTCTTTTCATCCAGACGATTGGCAGCGAGGATTAGCTTATGAGGAAAGACCGCTTACGAATGAAATGCTTTTATTCCGTGCCGCCAGAGGGCATATTCTTGGCCTGTGCAAACATCTACCTAGTGCGCTGGAAAGAACCATCCGCACGTCCACAAGAGAAGAAAGTGTTGCTCAATTGCTGAAAATGATGGCCGGCCACGCGAACCATCACATACGTGCTATATGGCGTACCCGCGAAAAGCATGGCTGCTAGAGGCGACTCGGCTACTGTGCTGCGTTACCAGTACTATCCCCATGACTCGTCAGACACTATCAAGATGCCTGCCGTCCTGAGTGAGGGAAAGTGTCCATAGCTCAGCCCAGAGCACTATCCCGAACATCTCGATTACACAAAGAACCCGAAGACCTAGTTTCCGTAGAAACGGGTCGAACGGGCTCTTTGTGTTGGTCCCTCTAACGTGTGGGAGGAGAGGGGGGCTTATTTACCACATTAGAAAGTATAAGTTTTCGGTTCCCGAAAACATCTTTCTAATTGGCGATAAAACTTTCCTCTAAACGCGGTCGCTCATCATTGAATGGCCTCGATAGAGGTTTTCTCACTTCTGGTTTTCCGCGTCATACTCGCTGGCGAATTCCGCCAGGGCTTTCACCTTACCATGTGGTGGATGTTGAGCTTGTTTACGACCCTTCCATGCAGCTTCTTCGCGGCGTTTTGAGTGGCTCATCGCTAAAAACCTCCTCTGGCATGCGGATGGTGTTGCACTAATAAAATGCGATAGATGAGCTTATTTTATGCAAGGTATGAACCATCACTTGCAAAAAAAGCTCCACCTGACCAATGAAGGTCGGGTGGAGCTTGTTACAGAGATCCTATTCCGTAGCAACGGATTGGTCAGCTTGCATGTTGACCGGGGAGATACGGATGAAGTTAGCTTCAAGATTGCTTAGCAAACCTTCGATTTTAGCTGCGGCTTCCGATTGACCGGAGTTCGCAAGCTCAGCGTGGTAAGCTGTGAGCAATTCGGTAAGATCTTTTTTACTTTGAAGGCCGATCGGCTCAAGTTTAACTTTAGCGCCTTTAGCAATACGTCGTTCGATGGCTGCTTGATCAAGACCCATTTCTGGCACGAGACGTTGGTAGATAACCCCACCAGTCATACCGGCACAGATCCATGGACCTGGATCGCCCATAACAACGGCACGGCCGTTTGTCATGTACTCGAACGCGAAGCCTTTGAGGTTCGCACGTGCTGCTAGACCACCAAGCTCATCTTGCAAAGGTGTCGTGATTTCGCCGCCGAATACAACGTCAGCACCGGAGAAACGGATACATGCACGTGTATCTGCGCTGCCTTGGATCAAGAACAAACCTTTTTGAGCGCCGTAACCGAATGATTTACCAACGCTGCCGTTGATGAAGGTGTTGTTATGGCCAAGCGACTTCACGATGGCAACTTTACCACCGAAGGCCATTTTACCAAGACCATCTTCAGCTCCGCCGTGAACAGTAATGTTCACACCACGTGCGTTGAATGCGGCAAGACCGTTACCAGGAACGGAACCGTCAATCAAGTTAAGAGCAACAGCTGGAAGTTCATCGTAGCTGCCGTCGAAACGGTCTCTTACACGATGGCTAGAATAACGAGTTCCTAGAATACGGGACTCGGCGTCCACTTTGGACCAGTTACGAACGACAGGAGCATCGAACGATACGGAATCCGGGAAGAATTCCAAACCTTCTGCACCAGCCGCGATACGGATATCAGACGAAACTGCTGCTTCTTCAGCCGCTCTTGTCTCTTCAGAGATGAACTGAAGTGGAGCTGGACGAAGAATATCGGATAGATCAATTCGTTCAATGTGGCTGATTTGTTCCAAAAGATCGGAACGGCCAACGAGTTCTTGTAAGCTTGAGAAACCAAGGGAAGCAACGACTTCACGTACTTCTTCACCAATACCACCAAACAATCGAACCAAGCTGTCTACAGCCACATCGAATTGACGAGGTACGAAACGGCGAAGACCTTTTTCTTCGGCTTCTTCCATGGAATCGATTTGAGTCGCGATACCCACGTGACAAGTGTCCAAGTGACAACCACGACATGTTGTACAACCAATGGATTGCATGGCGATACTACCAAATCCTGCACGGTTCGCACCGAGCAATACCATTTTAACAACGTCAGCGCCTGATTTCAGACCGCCATCGGACCATAGCTCAACGCGGTGACGAAGACCAGCTTCAATCAAAGCAACGTGAGCAAGCTTCGTACCGATCTCGGTAGGAAGACCAACGTGCGTCAAGGAGTGAATACGAGCCGCACCTGTACCGCCGTCGAAACCGGAAAGGGTAATCACGTCAGCGCCAGCTTTAGCAACACCAACCGCAATCGTTCCGATACCAGGAACAACTGGGATTTTAACGATGATTTTGGCTTTACGTCCGCTGCCTTCTTTAAGCTCGGAAATGATTTGCGCCAAATCCTCGATCGAGTAAATATCGTGGTTGTTGGATGGCGAGATCAGGTCTGAACCGATTGTAGCGTTACGTGCTTCAGCGATTTTAGCTGTTACTTTGGATCCTGGTAAGTGACCGCCTTCACCTGGCTTTGCCCCTTGACCGATCTTGATCTCAAGGAAAGCTACTGCGTTAGCAAGCTCAATGTTAACACCGAAACGTCCGGAAGCGACTTGCGCTCCACGCGTTTTTTTGTAACGGCCAAGCATATCTTTAATCTCTCCGCCCTCGCCGTTCATGGTTACCATGTTCAGGCGTTCGCCGGCTTCAGCGTAGGCACGGAAAGCTGTTTCATTTTGTGAACCGAAGGACATGGAAGAAATCAACATCGGCAAAGAGTGACCGCCAATGGAGATATCAACTTGCGACGGATCGAGCGGCTGACGGCCATCGCTAATTGCTTTGAAGCCCGCAATGTGACGAATGGAAATCGGGTTCTTCTTCTCTTCTTCACGCAGCTTGTCGCGGTAGTCGCTGTAAGGAGCAGCTCCTGAAGCAGCATCGCCTAGTGCTTTCCACATACGTTGGAAGAAACGGAAGTTTTTCGCTGCTTTCGCTTTCGGATTCGTGTAGTCCGCATAACGTGCTTCTGCTTGAGCTTCAAGCTCTACAAAGCCAGTTCCTGCTTTTTCACTACCCAGGTAGTTCACGATATCCAGTACCTCGGATACTTCCGGGTGGAAGCCGATGGAGGAGAAGAAACGTGTGTACCCGCGAAGCTCGTGCGTTCCGATTGTTGAAATGACTTTTTCAAGCCCTTTCGTTAGAGCCGCGTACACTTTACGTGCTGCTGCTGCCTGGCCTTCTTTGTCAGAAGCCGTGGAGAACAACAAGTAAGGTGAAATGACATCGGCACCTAGACCACAAGCTACAGCAATATCATGCAGGCTGCGAATCGCAGCTGAACGAAGAATCAGCGTAACATGACGGCGCAGGTTGTCGCCGAAACCAAGCTTTTCCGCACGAAGTGCGATGTCGATTTTGGAAACGACAAGGTGCGGATCCAGCCACAAACGGTCATTTTGGTGAGCTTCTGAATCATCTAAGACGAGAAGAACAGCGCCATTACGTGCAGCGGAAATCGCATCTTCAGCAAGTTTAGCCAAGCCATCCTTCAGAGAAGTTCCTCTTGCGAATGTTGTGGATAGAACAGCGACTTTGTTATCACCTTGCGCACGGAATTGTGCAAGCAATTGCTCCAAAGATGGTTGGGACAAGTGCTCTTCGCTGCCAACACCGTTCGTTCCTTCAAGAACTAGCGGAGTAAGAAGCTCAAGACGAAGGTTGCTATCCACCTGTGCGAATACAGGTAGACGAGCTCCAGCGATAACACGTGTTGAGAAATGCTCCATTTCACGGTCACGGTCAATGGCAGGGTTTGTTACAACGGCAACACTTTCTTTAATGAAATCTGGCACGTTCTGACGTTCCCATGCAAGCGCTGCGTGAGGTGAATCATGACCGAGTGAACGAATCGGCTCAGCGCCAGTTTCGGACATGGATTCAATGTGTGAAATACCGTCACGATCCCAACCAAATGCGCTATAAACTTGATCTGTTGTAACAATATTCTCATTAAGCTCGGCTTCTGTATTCGTTTGAGCAGGGTTCAAATAAGAGCGGAGACCGCCCAAATTCACACGCTTGCTTACACGCTCATACACCAAGGTTTGAACTTCGTGATAAGGAATCACTTGAATGTGCTCGCCTGGTGTCAGAACAACACCGACTTTTTCGCCTGGAGCGATTGGCTTCGGATCAGCAACCATTTCGCCAACTGTAATAACACCTTGCTCAGATGAGAAGTATAGGGACGTGTCACTTTCAACCATCCATACAGGACGAAGACCTAGCGCATCAACGCTGAAAATACACTCGTTACCGTAACGGGAAACGATACCCGCTGGACCTTGAGCAAAGTGGCCCCATACTTGACGGTAGTACACATATAGATCTTGAAGTTCCGGACGGAACTGTTTCATTTCATTAATAATAGGAGGGAATACCAATTCCATCGCTTCGAAAAGGGACAATCCAAAACGGTGAATGAACGTCTCAATCGTTCTGTTCATGTCTTGGGAGTCGGAGCCGCCGCTAACAAGCGGAACGCCAACCATGTCAGCTTCAAGACGAAGTTTCTTTACCGTGTTAATTTCACCGTTGTGTCCAAGAAGGGAGAACGGTTGAACGCGGAAGAAGCTGGACAATGTATTTGTTGAATAACGATTATGACCGATCGTAACTTGGGACGCAAATAAAGGATCACGCAAGTCGTTAAAATATTTAGGAAGGATGCTTGCTGCACCTAGTACTTTGTAGGCAGAGGTCACATTGCTAAGTGTAGCAACATGGACGTTGTAACGATCTTCAATCGCAATATGCAGCTCATAAAGGTGATCGGCAACTTGACCTTCCGTCTTGTTGGAGATCCCTGCAATTTGCCAGAACGTTGGCTCATCGAGCAAACCGTTAGCGCCTAGCGAACCGCTGTCAACGAGGTTTTCTTGCTCAAGAATAATGGATACATCATGGGAGGCAAAAAGCTCACGAATGCCGTTTTGAATCTCAGTAACAGTCAAATCCAACTTGCGTGGAACAAAGATATGTCCAACAGAAAAACGGTTGTCATAAGCAAGCTTGCCGTCCAGACCCGCATCTGTTAATTTCTTTTCCCAGAGAGTACGTGGAATGTCTGTTAGAATACCGCAACCATCGCCTTCACCATTGATAAATCCTGAACGATGTTCCATTTTAACAAGGGCATCAATCGTTTTTTGGATGTTATCACGGGAAGGGTGACCATTCTTTTCAATAATACAAATAATACCGCAGCTGTCGTGTTCGGTTCCTAGTAGATCTTGAAAACGGCCTTCATTACGCATAATTTCATTCATTGCTCTGGTCAGTCGCCTGACCGTCACCTCCCATACATAATTAAACTCCTCTTGCTTACGCTTCTTGCATTCTGGCGCCGATGAGCCTGCCAGTTTTCACTTTTTAGGGGGGAAATCCACAATATGCCTAAAACCGAAATATGCATGTTTGTGTATAAAAATGCAATATAACTGAATATCATGCCAATTTACAGGAGATATAACTCTTAAAATACGGCATAAATCGACTCATAGGAAAGTAAGGCACCGCACACAAAAATCCGTGTAGTATTTGTAAATCATGCCCTAACTTTCTAGGAAAATACTGTGTAATCAAGCCGTTTCGCTAAAAGGGTAAAAGTAATCTTAGAATAGCATGAAAAACTTCATCCGACAATACTTGCAAACGCAAATCACGAATGTAAGCGTTACCTTTTTTGTATATTGGTGAATAAAACCAAAAATTCTAACAACTCATGTAAGGGTGGAAAGACGAACGAACTATAATCCTAATAGGATCATAGTTCGTTTTTGGGACAATCAGCGTGTTTTCATCACTTTGAAAGCGCGATCTACGGCCTCGAGCGTTTGGGCAATATCTTCATCCGTATGGGCAATCGTCATGAACCAAGCTTCGTATTTCGAAGGCGCAAGATTGATGCCTTGCTCCAGCATAAGTCGGAAGAAATCGGCGAAGCGATCGCCGTCCGTATCCTGCGCTTCATCATAGTTGGTGATCGGATGATCACAGAAGTGCGTAGAGAAGGCGCCGCCGATGCGGTTCAGCGTCAAGGCAATGCCATGGCGGGCGGCGGATTCTGCGATGCCTTGTGAAAGGCGTGTGCCAAGCTGTTCGAGCTTGGCGTATACTCCCGGCTGCTGGAGCACCTCCAAGCAGGCGATGCCGGCGGAGATGGAGGCGGGGTTCCCCGCCATCGTGCCGGCTTGATAAGCAGGTCCGAGCGGAGCGACCTGCTCCATCACTTCCTTGCGGCCCCCGTAGGCCCCGATCGGCAGCCCGCCTCCGATCACTTTACCGAGGGCCGTCAGGTCCGGCTCCACGGCGGCGAAGCGCGCCGCCGCCTCGGTAGAGCCTCCCTCTAGAATAGGGAGGCCTTCATAGGTCTGTGCTGATCCGTAATGGAATCGGAACGCCGTGATCACCTCGTCGTAGATGACGAGGGCACCGTGTTTGCGAGCAGCCGCGCATAGCTGCTCAAGGTAACCGGCATGAGGCATTACCATGCCGAAGTTGCCGACGATGGGCTCCACCATCACCGCGGCGATCTCTTCACCCCAGCGCGCAAGCGCGGTCTCTAGTGCCGGAATATCATTGAACGGCACGGTGATGACCTCATGCGCGATGCTCGCCGGCACCCCAGCACTATCTGGTATGCCCAGTGTGGACGGCCCGGAGCCGGCCGCCACGAGCACGAGATCCGAGTGGCCGTGGTAGCACCCGGCGAACTTAATGATCTTGGTGCGCTTCGTGAACGCGCGCGCCACGCGGATCGTCGTCATCACGGCCTCAGTGCCGGAGTTGACGAAGCGCACTTTGTCGAGCGAGGGAATCGCCGACTTCAGCATCTTAGCGAACTCGATCTCGAGTTCGGTCGGGGTGCCGTACAGCGTGCCGTTCTGTGCGGCACGGTAAATCGCCTCGGTCACGTGCGGATGCGCGTGACCGGTAATGATCGGGCCATAGGCGGCGAGGTAGTCAATGAAGCGATTCCCGTCTACGTCCCAGAAGTGTGCGCCTTGCGCACGCTTCATGAAGACGGGCGCGCCGCCGCCAACGGCTTTGAATGAGCGGGAGGGGGAGTTGACCCCGCCGACGATGTGTTTAAGTGCTTCTTGATAGAGGAGCTCGGATTGCTTGCGTTCCATGGGGAGTATCATTCCTTTATATGTAGTAGTTTTTGAATTTGTTGAATTTTCATGCGCGATGACGTTCCCTTTCAAGAGGGGACATGGTCTGACTTTGTGTATGCATGCACCTTCATTTCACCGCACTGACATTTTACAAATGACAATTTTCCACTTTTGTCACTCGCAATTATTACGTTTCGCAATACACCGCCTCGGACAGCAAGTCAGAGTCAATAACCCATAGGCATATTCATGCGCTTGAGCGCTCACACAAAAAATAAGAGTGGATACCCACTCTTATTATCCGTAACTTACTTCATCGTTTTCCCTGTCACCTTCGGCGTTGGCGAAGGTGAAGGCTTGGTTGGACCTGAATCGGCGTCCGCCTTACCAGCGAAAAGTTCTTTAATATATTGCTGGAGCTTCAATTTATCCGCTGTAATCACCGAAGCGCCGCGGATCGTTCTTTCCATGAGCAGGTCCGAAGGCGGAAGCTGCGATGATACGATCCCATCTGCTTTGGCTTCATAGCCAAGACTTCCGAGCTTGAGCATGTCCGTTACACTGAGATTCGTATCGATATAAGGATCGATTGCATTCAGAATGCGCGGCAGCTTGATTATAGATGACGTTGATTGCATTTTACTCGCAACAGCTGTCAGGAACTTCCGTTGTCTCTCTGTTCGGGAGAAATCGGATAACGCATCATGTCGGAAGCGAACATATTGCAGGGCTGTTTTGCCATCCAGATGCTGCTGCCCCTTTTTCAAATTAATATCATACACATGATCATCTTCGGAGTCGGAATATTTCATATCCTTCTCGACCTCAATATCAATACCGCCTACCGCATCAATCAAGGCGATGAAGCCTTTGAAATCTGTATATACATAATATTGAACAGGAATGCCGAGCAGATCACTGACGGTTTTCATAGCCAAATTCGGACCGCCCGTCGTAATCGCGGTGTTAATCCGGTCTTCGCCTTCGCCAGGGATTTTCACGTACGTATCCCGCAGAATTGAGAATAGATAAGCCTTCTTCGTGACAGGATCGATAGAGGCGAGCATAATGCTGTCCGAACGCGGCAGCTCATTCTTCACCATGCCGCGAGAATCGCCGCCTAAGAGCAAAATGTTCACGCGCTGCTTGCCTTCCCATTTGGGTGGCGTGTACTTATCTCCTTTTTCCTTTACGGTGTCGGGAATAAAGCCTGCACTTCCGGTCCCTTTCGTACTATCTGATTTATGCGAGATATTATTTGCGAAGCTGTAGATAGAGTAAGAATAATAGCCTGCGACTACGAATAGAAGCATAACGATCAGGAGCATGGTCCGTTTGAAGATTTTCATACAAGTTAAGCTCCTCTCAAGGGTAAAATTCAACGTGATTTAAGGGGTAATACAAGAAAAGTTAATCTGTACTTTTTTTATTTTCCACATAGGTAAGTATAAGGTTTCGGTATACGAAATCTGCTTCCTATTGGCGATAAAACCTACATCTAAACGCGGTCGCACATCATTGAATTACATCGATATAGGTTTTCTCACAGAATTGGGTTATCATGAGCATGTCGTATGGTTGTGAAAAACGTCATTATGATCCATATTATAGATGCTACGAAACTTCGATAGCAAGTTATGACGAATGTTGCCGTAATCTGTAACCGAGACGACAAAGTCAGGGGGAAAGACGCATGTTAGCTATAGATGTTCAAATGCTTCGCAAAGAATTCCAAGTTCAGCAAAGCCGCGGTGGCCTCAAAGGTGCCGTACAAGATTTATTCAAGAGAGAGTATAAGCAAATCACAGCTGTGAAGGACATCAGCTTTCAGATTCCTAAAGGCGAAATTTGTGGATATATTGGTGAAAATGGTGCTGGAAAGTCAACGACGATCAAGATGCTGACGGGTATTCTTGTACCCACATCCGGTCATATCAAGGTGAATGGCTATGTGCCTTTCAAAGAGCGTGAGAAATTCGTAGCTGGGATCGGTGTTGTTTTCGGTCAACGCAGCCAGCTTTGGTGGGACATTGGAGTAGTGGAGTCGTTCCAGCTGCTCAAAAAGGTGTATCGTGTCTCCGAAGCTGATTACAAGAAACGTCTTGACGAGCTCGTAGATCGTTTGCAGCTTTCTGAGCTCCTTTCACGACCTGTCCGTAAACTCAGCTTAGGTCAGCGGATGCGTTGTGAATTAGCAGCTTCACTGCTGCATAATCCTGAAATCGTATTTCTCGATGAGCCGACCATTGGTCTCGACATCGTTGTGAAAACAGAAATTCGCGAATTTCTGAAGTCACTCAATCAGCGTTATGAAACAACCATCTTGCTGACAACGCACGATTTGCAGGACATCGAGGCATTGTGCTCCCGTGTTATTATGCTAGATGACGGCCGAATTATTTATGATGGCGGTCTGGAAGAGTTGAAAGCCAGATGGGGCAAGGGCAAAGAAGTTGTGCTACAGTTTGAGCACCCTACAACATTAGCCCGTCTCCAAGAGTTGACTCTCGGCTTAGATGTAGCTTGGCAGCTAGACAATGAGCTTTCCGCCAAAGTGTTCATCCCTTATGAAAGAGCGAACATCTCGGAGGTGCTAAGCCGCGTCGTTGGTGTGCTCCAAATCCAAGATATTAAGATTAATGAAACGAATACCGACGATATCGTCCGTGAAATTTATAAATCAGGCTCCGCCGAAGTAAAACGCTTGGATATCGATCAGCCAGAGGGAGTCACGACCCATGCATAGAGCTTATATAGAAGTCATACGCATGCGATTTCTCATGATGCTCGCTTATCGGGTGAATTATTACAGCGGGATTCTGATTTATGCGATTAATATTGGTTCCTACTATTTCGTCTATAAAGCGATATACGGAGACCAAGCAGTCATCGGAGGCCTTACACTGGGCCAAATGACCACCTATGTGGCGATTTCCTGGATGGGCCGCGCTTTTTACTTCAATAACTTAGATCGTGAAATAGCGAATGAGATTCGGGATGGCAGCGTAGCGATTCAGTTCATCCGGCCGTACAATTATATTTTTGTTAAAATGATGCAGGGCTTAGGTGAAGGTATTTTTCGCCTGCTGCTCTTCACGACACCTGGCATGATCTTTATTTGGCTTCTGCTTCCGATTCAGTTCCCAACAGATCCAAGCTTGTGGGTCATCTACTTAGTGATGTTGTTCTTCAGCTTCCTGATTAATACGCAGTTGAATATCATTACGGGCTTGTTTGCCTTCTTTCTCGAAAATAATGAAGGCCTCATGCGGATGAAACGCGTAGCGGTTGACCTTTTTTCAGGGCTCATTATTCCGATTTCCTTTTTCCCAGGATGGTCCGAATCCATTCTCGAGTGGCTGCCATTTCAGGCGATAACATACTTGCCTAGTGCAGTGTTTACTGGCAAAGTTACGGGCAATGCCATACTCCACAACTTTGGCGTACAAGTACTGTGGTTCTTGCTCTTAATTATACCGATCTATGTATTGTGGGTTAAATCCAAAACACGTTTATTCGTACAGGGAGGGTAAAACATGTTTTATATCACCCTCATTTTCGACTATTTCAAAAACTACATGAAAACAAGGCTCACCTACCGATCCGATTTTTGGATTGAAGTGCTGTCCGACTTGTTATTCAATGGGTTGAATCTATTCTTCATTCTTGTCGTCTTTCTGCAAACGCAATCGCTTGGCGGCTGGAATCAAGAACAAATTTTGTTCATCTACGGTTATTTTATGATCCCCTATGGTATATTTATTTCCTTTTTTAATCTGTGGGGCTTTAGCGAGCGCTACATTGTCAAAGGGGAAATGGACCGTATCTTAACGCGGCCTGCTTATAATCTGTGGCAACTCATGCTCGAAAATCTCGATCCAGCCTCCATGTTCAGTGCGTTGGCAGGCTTGATTGTCATGATCTACTCCTGGGTACAGCTCGACCTGCCGTTTCATTGGCATGATCCGCTGATCTTCATCGTGATGGTGGTGGGCTCGATCCTCATCTATGCAGGGGTGTATATCTCGCTGACGTCATTAGCTTTCTTCTCTGATGCGCCAACGGGTATCTTGCCATTGATATGGAACATTCAGAACTATGGGCGTTATCCAGCGACGATTTATAATAAACTATTGCGAAGTATTCTAACGTGGATTCTACCGTTTGCGTTCGTTGGCTTCTATCCAGCCGCGTATTTCATTGATCCGGAAAACTGGAAATGGTTCGCACTGCTCACCCCTGTGGTTGGCATCACGTTTAGTGCGCTGGGCATTACGGTTTGGAATATTGGCGTCAAGCGGTATCGCGGCGCAGGTTCATAAAAAAGTGAGAGCCGGTCCCAGGGTTGAAATCAACCTTGTGGACCGGCTCTTTTTCACGCTGTAAGTGTGAAAAACATCACTCACTATCAGTAGGAGGTTCAGCCGTGGCTTCAGCAGGAAGCTCTAAGTTCGAGGGTGGCTGCACATTAGTAACGGTCGACACCCGTTGCTTCGGCGCTTTTTTCGCCTTCGAGCAGGTCAAATCATACTTCCGGCCATTGGCTCTGCCGAAACGGACTATTTTCTGGATAATCGATTTGTCCTCCAACTTGGTGAAGGGACAAGGATCAGGCCGCGTGTTGACCTCGAGAATCCATGGCTTCAGCTTGTGATCGACGGCAATATCAATGCCGAGCTCATTCATGGCAGGATAGGCGCGCCCTAATTGAACGGAGGTCAAATGGGCGATTTGTTCCATTTTATGCATAAGAATAGATGTTGCATCTACCCCGAATTGGGGTTCCAAGAGGTCATAGGGACTGTAGATGGTGCCGCCTTGACTGCCGTTGGTTACGGCCTTCTGCGGATGAGCAACACGGGCAGCAGTCCCTGTACATACCCATTTCCCTGCAGGGCTGCGCTGAATCATGACCCGGAAATCGAAGGGGTTTCCCTCATGCTTAAGCACATGGATCCCCTTCTGAATGAGATAACGCTTGGTGCTGCATCGGTGCAGGAGGGATTGATACAGTTTCTCGAACGTCGGAAAACGATAAATGTTCACGCCATTTTGATAGCGGTAGGTGTTCCCCCTTTTCTCAACGCGCATAACGCCTATACCGAGGGAACCGATGTCGGGTTTAATGTAGAGCATACCGTGCTGGGTGAGCATGGCAAATAATCGATTTCGACTAAAGGGATGCGTAGTTGGCACATGCTGGCGCAGCTTCGCACTCCGAAGCGTGACGCGTGTTTTAATCCATTTGCTTGAAACGGCCTTGAGTGAACTTGTCATGGGTACGATCCTTTCTCTAGCGAGCATGTCGTTTCATTATTCCATATGATATGAGTGCTTGCGGAGGCAGGTGAACACGGATTCCAGTTTGTAAATCAGGAATAGAGAACGATGGGCAGGAAGGGCGCATAGGATATGTAGTCAGGTGTATTTGGGATCAGGTTTAGTTCGTACTGCCGAAAGGAGGAACCGCACGTCCATGCACATGAAAGAAGTAATACAAAGGATGAAACATCAATTTCCGTGGTTGCTGCCAGGGCACGTGCAAGAAGCTTCGTTGGATCAAGAAGAGCTGGCAGTGCTTCCTACACTACCGCTTGTGTCAGCCGGGATCTTGGAATCGTACTACTACATTGATACCAATCCATGCCTACCCCGCGCGGAGATGAATCGGTATCAGACGTCAGGCACGAGCTCCAAGCGACGTAAGACGATTTTTTATTCCCCATCGGACGAAGAAGCTTATTTGCGAATCAAACTGGACGTTTTCCGCAACATTCTGGCAGGCGCGAGTTACCGAACCGCGATGGCAGACATGGGTACAGGGCATGCGGAGGCAACGGCAGTTGAGGTATTTCGTGAGCTCGGTATGGAGGTAGAATCAGTATCCTTTCGGCTGCCGATCGAGCAGCATATTGAACGGCTTCAAAGCTTTAGACCCGAAGTGCTGTATACGATGCCGTCCATTTTGGATCGGATTTTGCAAGCGTCGGAGGATCCTGCAGGCTATGGCATCCAACATGTCATTCTGGTTGGCGAGATTGCTTCGCCAGGCTGGAGGCAGCGTATAGCTGAAAGGTTAGGCATTGCAGCAACGTGTGTCACCGATACGTACGGCTCCATCGAGATAGGGACAATTGCTTATTTTTCCCACGAGCATTGCAGGTATTTGTTTACGGAGGGCATCGTTGCAGAGGGCATCAAAGCGGAGTTATTAGGTGCTGATATGGAGCCGCTGCCAGATGAGCTGGAGCAGGTGTTGGTCCTCACCTCAACGGTAAGGGACTCATTCCCAGCGCTGCGTTATGTCACCTATGACGTCGTACGAGATTTGAGAGCTATTGATGTAGATGGCGTTCCTACGCAGAGCTTTCAGAGCATCGTAAAACGCATTGGGCCTGACCTGAAACACGGTGAGAAAATCAGTATTTATGACATCGAGGATGTCGTCTATCGTCACCTTCGCGAAGCAAGCGTTCGTGTGCAGGTTAGCGGCAACACTTTAACTGTGTATGTCTATACCGCGCTAGCAACGCCAGCCGTTCTGGACTGCATTCGTGCGGATGTGGAGAGCCATATACCAGCTATAGGAATGATGATTAAGTCCCAGCTTTTAGAAGGCATTCAAGTTATCGGGGGCACCTTTGAGGATTCACAAACCAACACCTCCGTGAAAAATAAAAAGATTTTTTACACGTAAAGGAGGGGAAGCGAATGGAGCTTGAAGGAGGTATTGTCCACGCGATCGGACGTACGCCGCTGATTCGGCTGTCTCGCTTGTTTAAGGATCAACCCTTTGAGGTATATGGCAAAATGGAGTGGATGAACCCTGGCGGCAGCGCGAAGGATCGTCCTGCCTTGTTTATGCTGCGGGAAGCGATACGTCGAGGCGAGGTGAACAGTGAGAGTGTCATCGTAGAGTCTAGCTCTGGCAACCTGGCCATCAGTCTGGCCCAACTCTGCCGATATCTTGGGCTTCGCTTCATCTGTGTAGTTGATCCTCGTACGACGCAGCAGCATTTGCAGATTATCCGCAGCTTTCATGGGGAAATCGACCTCGTTTCCGTGCCGGATGAGGCAACGGGTGAGTTTTTGCCGGCCCGTATACGGCGTGTAGCTGAGCTGGTTCGGCAAATCCCGAACGCCTACTGGACGAACCAGTACGGTAGCCCAGACAACGCGCTGGCCCATAGCGAGACAACGATGCGGGAAATTGGCGAGCAGTTAGGTGCAGTCGATTATTTATTTTGCGGAGTAAGCTCGTGTGGCACGATTCGAGGTTGTATGGACTATATCCGCAGTCGCGGATGGTCGACACAGATCGTGGCGGTGGATGCCGAGGGCAGTGTTATTTTTGGCGGGGAAAAAGGTTCGAGAAAATTCCCTGGACTAGGCGCAGGCATCACGCCAGGCTTGCATCGGCATGATGTTGCGGATCGGGTCATGTACGTATCCGACAGGGATTGCGTAGAAGGCTGCCGCGCCTTAGTGCGGGAAGAAGCGGTCCTGGCTGGCGCCTCTTCAGGCGGCGTGATCTCGGCGATCCGCAGAATGAGCAGCGCCATTCCTGCGGGAGCGGTTTGCGCAGCGATTTTGCCAGATCGGGGAGAGCGGTATTTGCGTACTGTGTATAACGATGAATGGGTACAGAGTGAGTTAGGTTATACACCGAGTAACTAGCATGGGAGACTAGCGAATGTTGTATTTACAGGATGACCATATCCGAGAGATCGGAATCGATTGGGCGAAACTAACCGACATCA
This sequence comes from Paenibacillus sp. J22P143, assembly GCF_059692035.1. Taxonomy (NCBI): domain Bacteria; kingdom Bacillati; phylum Bacillota; class Bacilli; order Caryophanales; family Paenibacillaceae; genus Paenibacillus; species Paenibacillus sp. J22P143. The sequence continues at coordinate 12,762 of NZ_JCAUAQ010000008.1, read as the reverse complement.
TTCAAGATGTCGTTGCCATACAAGATAGCGGGGACTGTGCTCGCCCTTTGAAGCCATACTTACGCTTTCGTGATCCGAAGAACCGTATCATTGCGATGCCTGCCTATGTAGGCGGTAACATCGATATGTCGGGCATTAAATGGATTGCGAGCTTTCCAAACAATCGCCTTTTGGGACTTCCCCGGGCCCATAATACGTTGATTTTGAATAAACCCTCGACGGGTGAGCCTATGGCATTTATCCACAGCGGTCTGTTAAATGGTCTGCGGACCGCAGCGGTCAGCGGTGTGATGCTGAGCCAATTTGTGAAAGCTAGGCAGCCTGATCCAATGCGCATCCACTTAATCGGATGGGGACCGATTGGTCGACTGCATCTTGATATGTGTGTCGCTTTATTTGGTGAACGAATTGAAGAGGTTCGGATTTATGATTTGATGGGTGTAAGTCATGAAACGATTCCGGGAGCTATTCAGAGTAAAACTCAGGTAGTAAGTGATTGGCGAGATGGCTACCGCGAGGCTAATGTGATTATGACCTGCACGGTGTCTGCGGAGAGATATATCGATGAGGCTCCGCCTCCAGGCGCGCTCCTTCTCAATGTCTCTCTCCGAGATTATAAACCGGAAAGTGTGTCGGGCCTGAAAGCGATCATTGTGGATGATTGGCGTGAAGTGTGCCGCGAACAGACGGATATTGAACAGCTGCACCTCCTGTATAACTTACAGGAATCTGAAGTGAGTACTCTCGCGGATGTCGTGTTGCGCGATCACTTAGCTACTGTGGATACGGAGGAATCGATTTATTTTAATCCGATGGGCTTAGGGATCTTCGACATTGCTATTGCTGGTTACTATTGGCGGGAAGCTGTGCGGCTGAACAAGGGCGTTATGTTGGAGGGCAGCAGGTCAACTCCTCCCAGTAGTAGTTAATCCACTATTATCCACATCTATCCACAGAGTTACCCACAAGTCCACAGGGCCTTAAGTCCCTATTGTGCATAACTTATTCGACGCATATCAACATATCCACATACTGAGATATCCACAGAAAAGCGTCTGTGGATTATTTTTTAGTCACAAAACAAGCGCCTATTTCGCCTTATAGAGGGGAAGCGAAAAGGAGGATGTTGCATATGACAAAATACGATACAGCCGTGATTGGGGGCGGCCTAGCTGGATGTATTGCCGCTATAGAAGTTGCTAAGGGTGGAGGAAAAGTGGTGCTGCTAGAGAAATCAGGGCGTATGGGTGGCAGAGCGATGACAAATAAGAAAAACGGGGTATTTTTCAACCTAGGCGGGCACGCCCTATATCTTCACGGAAAAGCAAATAGCATTCTCAAGGAGCTTGGCATTCGCATTGAAGGAGGTCCGCCTTCTGCGAAGGTGAAAGCACTGTGGAACAATCGGTTGCAGCCGATGCCGTCAACTCCACTTAGTATGCTCACAACGAAGCTGCTCTCGTGGTCGGGGAAGCTGAGCCTTCTGCGATTGGTCATACGACTAATGAAGCTAGACGCGAAAACGGTAAAAGCGATAACGTTGAGAGAATGGGCGGAAAAAGAGATTCCAGACCCGATGGTACGTCATATTTTTTATTCCCTGTGTCGAACAGCAACCTATGCACACGATACAGATCATCAGCTAGCAGGATCTGTGCTTGCGCAGGTGCAGATGTCCTTGAAAGGGGTTCTTTACCTGCACGGAGGGTGGCAAACACTTATCGATCAATTGCATGATAAAGCCATTGAATAATTAAGACACTTAGAAGTGAACCGTACAGAAACATAAAATTATGGATGATATGTACAGCAGCTGCTCACGAAGTCTCTACGATTCGTAGTGGCTTTTTTTCGTTTGATGTCGCCCAGTGAATGACGCATAATGGATGAAGATAGTAGCTGGTTAGCAAGACGAGAAAGAGGAGAGAGCACCATTGACCAAAGTGAATGAAACGGCAGTAACCAAGCGTAAGGCACCAGCCTTTTCGCTGCCTGCCTCTAACGGAGAGAAAGTCTCATTAGCCGATTACAAAGGGCGCAAAGTCGTCATTTATTTTTACCCGCAAGACAATACACCAACCTGTACGCAGCAATCGTGCGATTTTCGGGATTATAATGGGAAGTTTGCCGAGTTAGGCGTTGAAGTGATCGGGATTAGCCCCGACGAGCTGAAGGCGCATGATAAATTTATTGCCAAGTACGAGCTGCCGTTCATGCTGCTTTCGGACACGAATCACAAGGTGGCGGAGAAGTATGGCGTATGGGCGATGAAAAAGCTATATGGTCGCGAGTACATGGGCATTATCCGTTCCACTTTTCTCATTAATGAAAAAGGATATATCGTGAGAGAATGGAGCAAAGTGAAGATTAAGAATCATGTGCAGTCTGTTCTGGATGCTGTGATGGAAATGAAGTAGACACATATTTTGCTGATAAAAATATAGAATCAAAGCGACAAATATAGGTGAATGATTACTATATTTGTTTTTGGTTTCTCTAGTTTTTTGCTGTCATACTCTCGATCCTACTTCCATATAATCTATCAGATGTCAAAATGATAGAACATGCGGAGGGATCATCGGATGCGCTTACACGTACAAGCTCCAATCAACGAAAGACTTCGAATTCAAATCATGATGGTTGTAGTTTTACTAGTTTCACTCTTGGTTGGTATGATGCCGGCCCATGCCGCGGACAATGACGCTGATCCAGCTGTGCGAGAGGTCTATCAACAGCTTCAATCAGGGAAGCGACTGAAGAGTGAGAGGACCTATGTAACACCGGAGCAACCTACTGTGTATCTCACATTTGATGATGGTCCAAGCAAGCTGACGAATCAGGTGCTGGATATTTTAGATAAAGAAGGCGTCAAGGCGACGTTCTTCGTACTTGGGGAACAAGCGAAAGCGCATCCTGCTGAGCTCAAAAGAATCGTAAAAGACGGTCATGCCATTGGCAATCATACATATAACCATGTTTATAAAGAGCTTTATAGTGATTTTCAAACCTTTTGGAACCAAATCCAGCGCAGCGAGGACGTTATTTCAAATATCGTGGGGATACGACCACAGATCGTGCGAGCACCCGGCGGGACCGCTACGAATTTTGATGCTAACTACTTCTACCTCATGGAGCAAGCCGGTTATATCGTGCATGACTGGAATGTTGACAGCGGGGACTCCAAGAGAGCGAACGTCCCTGTGAATGAAATTTGGCAGACGGTGAAGGCTTCACCGCTTGATCATGAGATCAACATTTTGTTTCACGATGGAACGGGGCATGAATCTTCCGTCCAAGTACTACCCCAAGTGATTAACTATTATAAAAAGCTAGGATACACGTTCGCCACGTTAACAGATCAGGTTAAACCTAAACAATTCACTGTCACGAAGCCGAAATGGGCGCGAAATATGAGCTTGAAGCATTTTCAAGATCTGGTAGAACAAACACAGCAATATGCAGTTGCTCACCCTAGCACATCTGACATCGCCAAGAAGGCAGAGGAAAAACTCCTCGTACAGAAACTGGAGGCCGAGGCTGAAGAGAAAGCGATAGCGAAGAAGGAAGAAGAGGAGGAGGCTGCTCGCATTCTCGCCCAACAAGCTGCCTTGCCTCTGCAGGTTCATGTGGTTGGAGGCACATTTACCATTGAACCATCTATTTATAAGCTCCAATCGAATCGAATAGAGCTGCCCTTACGCTATCTCATCGAAAAGATGGGCGGGAAAGTCGATTGGCAAGCGAGTACGAAAACAGCCAATGCGCATTATGGCATCTATGATATGGATTATGATCTAGCCAATAGAAGCATTAGTTTGTACACCTTAGGTAAGCAAACAGCCACGTATTCGTTAGCGGATATGCACATGCAGAATAATCAAATTATCGTTCCTTTGCGAAAAACCATAGCTTCACTCGGCGGCCGAATTACGAATGCCGTGGTGGATTCGAACACACGAGAAGTTTCTTTGGCGCTGCGCCCCCTCTACTTTTTCAAAGAAAATAATAGTATTCTCAAAAACTCTCTATTTGCTATGGGCGGTTAATGTCTAAAAGAGTAGAGAGCTGGAAAAACTAGAAGCATACCCTTATTAAGGAGGCTTCTTGTCTATGGCATCGAAAACCCGAATATTCGATCAACCGCAGCCTCTAGTGGAACGGATGATCATGAACGTAGAGAAAGTGATAGTTGGCAAAAGAGAGACGATAGAGAAAGCTTTTATCGCCATGTTGAGCGGCGGCCATCTTCTGTTAGAGGACGTTCCTGGTGTAGGCAAAACCATGCTAGCACGCGCGTTAGCCAAAACGATCGGTTGCGAGTTTAAGAGAATTCAATGTACGCCAGACCTGCTCCCTTCGGATGTGACCGGTGTTTCGGTATTTAATGTGAAGCGTAATGAGTTTGAGTTTCGCCCAGGCCCATTAATGACGTCTGTTGTACTTGCTGATGAATGTAACCGGACCTCTCCGAAGACACAGTCTGCTTTCCTCGAAGCGATGGAAGAGAAACGAGTGACGATTGACGGCACGAGCTATGAACTGCCGAAGCCCTTCGTTGTCATCGCAACGCAAAATCCCATGGATTATGAGGGGACGTATGCCTTGCCGGAGGCACAGATGGATCGTTTTATGATGAAGCTTTCCCTCGGTTATCCAACGCATGATCAAGAGATTCTGATGTTGGATCGTCTGCAGGATCGTCACCCGTTGGAAAGCCTGAAGCCTGTTATCGTGCAGGATGAGTTTGTGCAATTACAGAAAGAAGCGGCCATGATACATGTGGATAACACGTTAAAAGATTTCATCGTTCGCTTAGCCTTAGCGACGCGAGATCATGCTGATTTTTACATAGGAGCAAGTCCAAGGGCGTCTTATTCCTTGATGCGTGCTGCTCAAACGGCGGCTTATGTGAAAGGGCGAAGCTTCGTTGTTCCCGATGATATTAAGGATTTGGTTCTACCCGTTTGGACACACAGGCTGATTCTAACTTCGGATGCTCGCATGATGGGTCGTTCGGCCGAAATGATTCTTAAAGGCTTACTAGATGGCATGCAAACACCAGTTCTCCGATACGTAACGGCGAAGTAGGGGGCCATCTAATGAAAAGCTGGGGGAAGACGACGTTATTGCTCGTAGGTTGTGTGTTGATGATCTTTTTGGCGTATCGGCAAGGCGGATTTGCTGCTTGGTATCTAGGCATTTGTTTATCATTGATCTGGATTCAGGCAGGATTGTTTTATGTATTTGCTCTAAAAGGCATGAACTTGCATCGGCACATGTCAGGCGACGTGTTTCTTTCTGGCGAAGATGTGACGATTGTGCTGGAGTTTAAGCATCGCTCACCAGTGCCCCTGCCATGGCTGCTGCTCAAAGAAACCTGGATACATGAAGGAAACGGGGGAAAGCTGACGTATAGCAAGCTGCTTTTCCCTTGGTTTCAGAAGACGCTTTTGCTTCCTTACAAAATAACCAATCTCATGCGAGGCAGCTACCGATTTGCTCACCTTGAAGCTGTAGCGGGGGATCTCTTTGGTTTCGCGCTTCGCAAAGTACATAGAGAAGACCTGCAGCGATATGTCGTATATCCGCGACCGGATGCTTTGGGTCGAAGCGGGATGACGTTTCAGTCCGAGGATGGTTCTTCCTCGACAACATTAAGTTCAAAAGCCGAAACGCCGCTCATCAGCTCCGTTCGTGATTACGTCAGCGGCGATCCGTATCACCGCATCCACTGGAAATCGACGGCTCGTCTGAGCCGCCTCATGACCAAAGACCCCGAGCAGGCCGCCGCCACGAAGTGGATGCTGCTGCTCGATGTAGCGCCTGCGGCGGGCCCAGCAGAAGCGGCGCAGCCGCTGCTGGAGAAGGGCGTCGCCCTCGCGGCTGGCTTCTTCGAAGCTGCCGCGGGTGGGCGAGAGAGCTGCGGCTTCGCCTGCAGCAGCTCTAGTACTAGGCGAATCGCGCCGACGATTCGCCCCGATCTAACGCTCGCGTACGAAGTACTCGCGAGCGTTGGCGGCAAGTCCGCCATCTCCTTTCCTGACCTCATCAGGAAAGAGGCGGCAGACTTGCCGCTGCAGGCGTCGATGCTGTGCATCACATCGACGCTGGATGTGGCGCTGGTGCGCGCGGTCACTGATGAAGCGCGCACCAGGCGCCAATGCGTGCACGTGATCTACGTGCACGCGCGGCCTTCCCTCTCGGTCGCAGAGCGAGAGGGGGCTTCTCAGCTGCAAGCCGCAGGCTGCAGCTTCACAGAAGTGCCGCATCCGCAGAGCCAGTGGCCTATGCAAGGGGGTGCCCAGGATGCAACCGCTTGAACCACGCCGCGGGCTGCACGCACGCTCTCGCCCGTTATCTTTCACTAAGCACGCAGCTTCTTCACGCTCAGTCACTTCGCACTTTGGTGCTTCGAACTCACGCTATACGAAAGCAGCTTCTTCACGCTCAGTCACTTCGAACTCTAATCCGTCGCACTCAGACACATCAACCAGCGCTTCCCGCAACCCATCACAACTCATCTTCCGCGCTGATACGATACCGCCCACACACAATAGTCTCTTCCGAGATAGTCTCATCACCTTACTGCTTTTTCTCCTTCTTTCGGAATGGTTGCGCCCTTTGGCTTGGATGGCCGATGAGTCCATTCAGATTGGACCGGTCCTTGTTGTTTTTGCTCTCTGTCTTGCACTGGATTGCTTCAGGGTTCCTTATGGATGGGGATGGCCCGCTAAGTGCAGCATAATCGTGATCTTTATTGGCTATATGTTTAACGGCGAGTCCATACTTGCTGGGGGATGGATCATCTCATTAGTGAGAACATTCGCACAAGATTTTGTGTACATCGTACAAGCGCATTTTGATCTCATCAGCGGTGAAATGCGTACGTTCCTATTCCTAATGGGGTGGGCGCTGCTGCTCTCTGTGGTTCAAGCGCTTATGCTGCAAAGACAGCACAGTCTTTGGTTTGTGATGGCAACGCTGATTTACCTAGTTGGTTTACAGCTCGTGTTAGGGGCGGATACCGTTCAAGGGATTATACGCACATTAGGCTATGGAATGCTCTTGATGGCTTTACTTAATCTATCTAGAATCGAACAGACGTACCAAGTTAGGGCGACACGCTCTAGAAGCTACCTCCAATGGGTGATCGTCAGTGTGTTCGTCGTTGGGATATTGTCTGGGGTCGGTTGGATGTCAGCCAAACAAACCGAATCTGAACTTTTGATGAAGCCGGTGAGCTGGGCGCATTGGTATGATCGTTTGTTTGAGCTGTATAACGAAGACATGGGCGTAAGTCCTGCCGTGGCGACTTCTGGATATGGCCAGAACGATACTTCCTTAGGAGGTCCACTCCAAGTGGACACCTCGCCAGTATTTACAGCCAAAACCACCGAATTAACCTACTGGCGCGGTGAATCCAAAAGCTACTACGATGGCAAAGGCTGGACGCAGCCTATTCAGAAGCGGGAGCCCTTCACAGCCTCTAGTCCATCGTCATCATCAGTATCACTTGTAACGCAGGAAGTCTTGTTGAACGCCAAATCGCCCATTAAACAATTGTTCGTGGGTGGTGGGCTGCGGAGTGTGGATATGTTATTGAGTGAAAAAGGGAAACCAATTTCATCCGGAAGTCTTCTTACTTCTGAAGCGAGTGGCTTAACGACTTTGCCAGAAATCGCTGACTCTCTATCTTATTACAAAATAACCGTTCAACCGGTCACGGAAAATCCAGACCTTTTGAACACAGATATGGCTCCTTATCCAGATGAAATCACTAGTGAATATTTGCAATTGCCAGAGGCGCTGCCGCGGACTGTGAGGAGCACAGCAGAGCAAGTAACAGCCAATCGCTTGACGCCATATGCCAAAGCGGTGGCCATCGAGCAGTATTTGAGCCAAACCTTTCCCTATAGTCTCGAAAAGCCTACCACTCCTAGCCGAAATGAGGATTTCGTCAGTCATTTTCTGTTCGTTGATCGGACAGGGTATTGTGATCATTTTTCCACGGCCATGGTTGTTATGCTTCGTTCTGTCGGGGTACCCGCTCGATGGGTGAAGGGGTTTGCTCCAGGAACAGTAGGTGCCACCGATGACAATGGGCTGCAAGAGGTCGTCGTCGGCAATCAAGATGCACATTCATGGGTTGAGGTATATTTCCCGTCGATGGGATGGGTACCGTTCGAACCGACGCCAGGGTTCTCAAGGATATCCGCGGATCAACCGAGAGATTTGTTGACGACAGCAACGATGGAGCAACTGGGGATGACAGCTTCCCTCACCAATACGCCAGTGCCCGGTTCAGTCATCACCAAGTCGAGTGAATGGTTGCACACGATGAAGAATAATCTCGTTCAATTGGTAAAGGCTTATAAGAGTGCTGTTATCGTTCTAATCGGCAGCATTTGTCTACTTGTTGGTATGGTTCTCGTGCTGAGACGTCAAGGATACTTGTTGCATAGAACGGTGGAGCTCCCGAGCTACAACAATGGAACTTCAGCTCAGCAGCATCCATTGACGCCGTATATGGATCGTTTGTGGAGGCAGCTTTTCCGTAAATATGGTGCCAAGCCTGCTAATCAAACGGTTCGCGAATATGTGATGAATCTTCAGGTGACCCATCAAGGGCAACAACAAGCATTGATGACTTTCGCTCAAATCTATGAAAGTGTCCGCTACGATCCGGCGCGTGCATTTGCCTATTCGAAGCGGGAAATTACAGCGATTTGGAAAGCCATTCAAAAGACACATTAAATCCCCTTTACATCCTAGGTGCCTAATGTTTAAAATTAGTACCTAGAAATAGCGATAAGTGGACAATGGTTCATAAGTGTTGCATCAAAGGTTTCATGCAACACTTGTGACAAGGGTTCTCCCGAAGCTTCAATCGCTATGAACCTAGGAGGTCGGATAATGAGTAAACCAAGTGAATTGATCGTCGTTTTAGATTTTGGAGGCCAATATAACCAACTGATTGCTAGAAGAATCCGTGATTTGGGCGTATACAGCGAATTGCTGCCGCACAATACAACGGTTGAGAAAATTCGTGAGATTAATCCAAAAGGGATCGTATTCTCTGGCGGTCCTGCAAGCGTTTATGGCGAAGGAGCTCCTTCCGTTGACGCTGGCATTTTCGATTTGGGTATTCCGATCTTAGGAATTTGTTATGGGATGCAGTTGATTGCACACCAATTGAACGGAAAAGTAGAACGCGCACATACGCGTGAATACGGGAAAGCAGATCTGCTTTTCTCAAATGAAAGTCCCCTTGTCAAAGGTCTTGAGGCGAACCAAACGGTATGGATGAGTCATGGTGACCATGTTTCCGTTTTACCTGATGGCTTTGTCGTAGAGGCAAGCACGGAGTCACTTCCCATTGCTGCAATGAGCAACCGTGATCGCAAAATTCATGCCGTACAGTTCCACCCTGAGGTTCGTCACTCTGTTCAAGGAAACGAAATGATTAACAACTTCATCTATGAAGTGTGTGGTTGTGTCGGCGATTGGACGATGTCCTCTTTTGTTGAAGATATGATTAAAGAGCTTCGTGCTGAAGTTGGCGATAAAAAAGTGCTTTGCGCACTAAGCGGCGGCGTAGATTCCTCCGTAGTAGCGATTTTGCTTCATAAAGCAATCGGCGCACAATTGACATGTATGTTTATTGATCATGGCCTGCTGCGTCAAGGTGAAGGCGAAAGCGTTATGGAGACGTTTGTCGGCAAATTTGATATGAAAGTTGTTAAAATCGATGCCAAAGAACGTTTCCTAGGAAAATTGGCTGGCGTAGCGGATCCGGAGCAAAAACGTAAAATCATCGGCACGGAATTCATCCGTGTGTTTGAAGAAGAGTCCGCTCAGTTTGATGACTTTACCTTCTTGGCGCAAGGCACGTTGTACACCGATATCGTAGAAAGCGGTACTGCTACCGCGCAAACGATCAAATCCCATCATAATGTTGGCGGCCTGCCGAAAGATATGAAGTTCAAGCTCATCGAACCGTTGAAAACACTATTCAAAGATGAAGTACGCAAAGTAGGCGAAGAGTGTGGCCTGCCGTCCGCGATCGTGTGGAGACAGCCATTCCCAGGTCCTGGTCTAGCTATTCGTGTTTTAGGTGAAGTTACCGAGGATAAGCTGAAAATCGTTCGTGAATCCGACGCCATCCTGCGTGACGAAATCGCCAAAGCTGGCCTAGATCGCGAGATCTGGCAGTACTTCACAGCCCTTCCAGGCATGAAGAGCGTAGGCGTCATGGGCGATGCTAGAACCTACTCCTATACAGTTGGTATCCGTGCAGTTACGTCCATCGACGGCATGACAGCTGACTGGGCACGTATTCCTTGGGATGTGCTTGAGAAGATTTCCGTGCGTATCGTAAACGAAGTTGAAAATGTAAACCGTATTGTCTACGACATTACGTCCAAACCGCCAGCTACGATTGAGTGGGAATAGGAATTTAATCTATCTAAAAGACGAACAATCTAGGAGATTTTGCCCAGATAATGTTCGTCTTTTTTTATTGACACTTGATCAATTCTTCACTAGAATATGAAATTGGATAACAGTTTTTCGTATAATCTTGGGGATTGGCCTGAGAGTTTCTACGAGATCACCGCAAATGATCTGGCTACGAAAAAAAGGAACGGTATCCGTATGAGTTTTTACGTGCGGCTTCATATTCTGAAGGCAGCCCTCATATGGACGGCTCCTTTTTCGTACCCGGAATCAGGTAACATGATTCCGGGTTTTTTGCTGTCCACCATTCGTTTTAGGAGGAATAGGAAAATGGATTTGGATCGTTTTTTTAAGTTGAAACAAAATGGCACGACAGTAAGAACAGAAATCATGGCGGGGATTACGACGTTCATGACGATGGCTTACATCCTTGCAGTAAATCCAGACATACTCAGCGCATTTAAATCAGGGGCAACAGGCGGAGATTGGACAGCGATTTTCTTAGCAACAGCTATTGCAGCAGGTGTGATGACGATTGCCATGGGGCTTTTCGTTAACTTCCCAGTAGCACTAGCACCGGGGATGGGCTTGAATGCTTACTTCGCGACGATCATTTTGACGTCACAAGGTAAATTTACATTTTCGATGGCGCTCACGGCCGTGTTTATTTCGGGGATTATCTTTATCATCCTTACGATTACGAAATTGCGTCAAATGCTTCTTGTCGCTATCCCAGATAGCTTGAAGCATGCGATCACAGTTGGTATTGGTTTGTTTATTGCCATGATCGGTTTCAAAAACAGTGGAATTCTTACCGTAGCAGTTGAATCAAGTAATGATATTAAAGCACATCAATTTACGGATGTTCTTTCCTTTGAAACCATATTCCACATGGGATCATTAGAAAATAAAGGTGTTATTTTAACACTTGTAGGTATTCTATTGATTTCCGTCTTAATGGTAATTCGCCTACGTGGCGCGATCTTGTTTGGTATTTTAGGTACGACTGTTGTTGGTTATTTCATGGGTATGGTTGATCTAGGTACATTAACTAGTGACCAAACGACTTGGGTACCGGATATGTCTAAACTGCGCTTTTTTGATTTTGATTTCGCAGGCATTATGACAACAGGAATCATTTCAGTAATTGCTACATTTACGTTCGTTGAGTTATTCGATACTTTCGGCACCATGGTTGGAACAGCTTCCCGTGCTGGTATTATGAAGAACAAACAAGAAGGCAATAAACGTGTAGGTAAAGCGATGTTCGTGGATGCAATCGGTGTGAGTGGCGGTGCATTAGTTGGAACGAGTACAGTAACTGCCTACGTGGAGAGCGCAGCAGGTGTAGCAGAGGGTGGGCGTACAGGTTTAACTGCTGTAACAACGGGCGTATGTTTCTTGCTTGCTCTGTTCTTGGCGCCAATTGCGATGTTGATTCCTGGTTCAGCAACTGCGGCAGCGTTGATCGTTGTTGGTGTTCTTATGGTTCAATCCATTAAAGAGATCGACTTCCAAGACTTCGTTATCGCGATCCCGGCGTTCCTTACGATTGTATTGATGCCTTTCACATACAACATTGCGAACGGGATTTCCTTCGGAATCGTAACGTATGTCGTTCTAGCAACTGCAGCAAATTTCAGTGGCAAAAGTGAGAAGAAATACAGCGTCCACTGGTTAATGTGGATTCTAGCTCTTCTAATTATTGCTCGATACGTCTTTATTGGAAGCCAAGGTTAAAATAAAGTGAAGGCTCTGGTGCATGATGCGCCAGGGCCTTTTTAAATCCTGTTTTTTTCCATATATAAAAAGCTTGCAATCCCTTGGAGGATTTGTTATATTACTCCTTGTCGCTTCGGCGGTCGAACGAAAGAATGAAGGATTCGAAAGAAGTTGAAAAAAAAGTTCTTGCATTCGAATGAGCTGATGTGGTATATTACTTCTCGCTGCTTCGGTAACACGGCAGTGAGCGAAAGAAATTGATCTTTGAAAACTGAACAACGAGTGAGTAAGCACGAACGAGAAATCGTTCAAAAAAAGAGATTGCAAAATCTCGCTAGCAACGCAAATGAGCAATTAAGCTTTCAAATAGGACGAGCAATCGTCCACTATTATGGAGAGTTTGATCCTGGCTCAGGACGAACGCTGGCGGCGTGCCTAATACATGCAAGTCGAGCGGGTTTATCCTTCGGGATAAGCTAGCGGCGGACGGGTGAGTAACACGTAGGTAACCTGCCTTTAAGACTGGGATAACTATCGGAAACGATAGCTAAGACCGGATAACTGGTTTTCTCGCATGAGAGAATC
>NZ_JCAUAQ010000007.1:0-189784 GCF_059692035.1 Paenibacillus sp. J22P143 | reverse complement strand
GGTTTGCACGCACAGTTTAATCTACGGAGCTCAGAATGGGCATCGCATCATAGATGATCACATGGTCAAACGCGTCATCCAGGGAGAATGTTCTTGATTCTCCCTTTTTTCAAACCACCGACTGGACAGCTTGTCCGTCAGGGTTAGGACAACTTACGCCGTCAATTGGCGGACAGTATGGTTTAGCAGTAACAATAATAGTAAGAAAAATACGAAAAAAATAAGATGTATACAGCACTATCGAGGAAATCAAGGCTGCCGGTGAATCGGTGGCCTTTTCTAAGCTAAGGGGAGTTTGCGTTAATGAACTCTCGAAAATGCGAAAGCGTGAAGCAGGTAGCGGCAGGATAAGTGTCAGATTACTAAATGCGAAAAATTCCAATTTAATCCATGCGTATGCGGGAGGTGTCAGCAATGCTGGTACTATCCTTAATCGTTAAATTGAACATGATACAAGGAAGCAAGTTGTTTTAACTGGAAGGAAGGCGGAGTTAAACGTATCATTTGATTGCGCAAACTGCATAGGAGCGGATTTTCCAACTGAGCTAACTTTCCCATCAGCAATGAGCGTTTGGAGATCAGAGTCGTCCTTTTAGTACGGATAGATTCAAAATGAGCGAAAGCCGTTGGAATATCTGGAAACTTTTCCAGGCACCGTACAAGTTCGACACCGTCTTCTATCGCTTGGCAAGCGCCTTGACCAAGGTTGGGGGTAATTGCGTGAGCAGCGTCTCCCAGAAGGAGTGTGCGTCCATCAGTGAAATGAGTTAAGGGAGCAATATCATGGATATCATGATGCATGATGTTCTTTTCAGACGTAGCTTTAAGGATAGCTGGAATGGGGTTCTGGTAATTGCCGAAGATGGCAAGGAGATCTCTGAGTTGGAAGTGTTCAAAGCGTTTGCTCCCAGCAGGCCCATTCAATAGCGCATACCAATAAGTCTTTTGGTTGGGGAGGGGAACGATGCCGAAGCGCCCTTTGGATCCCCAAGTTTCACAAAAACGATGCACATCCTGCAGGTCTGGCCAGCGATCAGCGATGCCCCGCCAACAGGTGTAACCTGCATATCGTAAAGGTTTGTTAGTGAAGAGCTGTTTGCGAATGGGAGAGTGAATCCCGTCAGCAGCAAGCAAGTAATCACCGGAAACCGTTGTTCCGTCATGAAAGGAGAGCACGATATTCCTGGTTTCGTAGTGAACATTTTGCAAAGTTACATTCCTATGAATAGTCCCTGGATGAAGGGCTTCTATCAAAATTCGATGCAGGTCAGCACGATGGATTGCGATCATGGGATACTCGAATTCTAAATTTTGAAGTTCAGAGAGCGTGACACCGCGCTCATTAAAAATTGCCATACCACCGCGGCTAGGTTGCCCATTTTCAATGATTTTTGATGCTAACCCCAAACGTTCAAACGCTTTAAGGGCATTGGGAGCAATTAATAATCCGGCACCTGCAATACGCACATCTGGAAACCGTTCATATATTTGAACAGACTCTCCGTTTCGTTGAAGCGCAATAGCGGCAGTCAAACCAGCGATTCCGCCACCAACAATCATGAAATTTCTCTTCGTCATTCGAATCACCCTCCAAACTGAAGTGCATAGAAAAATGAGAAACAGAGCCACAAGCATAGAGGAGTGAAAAAGAAAGTATCGTAGCGGGCAAAGCGCGATGTTTTGACTCTCTTGAATAATCCTACATAATTAAAATCTCCAATTGTTCTTAGTGCGAATATGGCAACACATAACCAACAACCCCATTTTACCCATGAATACGCCATGAATGTGAGTAATTGCCCCTGAATGCTCAATAAGAATGCAGCTGAGACTACAAGTAAAGCGACGATGACAGTAGCATCTCTACCCGGTTGAAACACCGATTTTGTGGATTCCTTTTGAGTTGGTATCGCAACTTGACTTCCCCATGTACCGCCAAAAGCCCAATAGAGATGGATGCCGCCAATAAAAAGTAAAATTAGTACCGATATCGCGCTAATGATCATGATAACAGCTCCTTATCCTGACTTATGCCAAGCCATACGATTTCGAATTGTCGCGTAAATAAAGCTTCAACCGCAATCTCATTTTGGGGCGAAGCTGCCCATGTGAGTATCGAATTAAAGTAAATGGCAACAAGGACAGTCGCTGTATCCACACAGGACAGACGACGAGACAGTTGTCCTTCTTGTTGCGCTTGCTGTAATAAAATAGAAAGAGAATGTTGAAATTCTTGCATAATGTGCATTTCATCCTCTAGAAGAAGAGAAGAACGTAACATCTCGGAAATTGTAAGTCGAATCATCTCAGAATTTTCGGAATAACGAGCAAATAGATCGTGAAATACGAGTAAAAGTTTGTCTTTTAATCCGGTGACATGGGCATGGCGAAGAATGCTTTGATGCACGGCAGCCATCTGCGATTTGCCAAGATGGAGAAGAATAGCTTCTTTTTTTGGGAAATACAGATAGAAGGTCCCTTTTGCTACACCACAAGCCTGTGTAATATGCTCTACAGTGACTTGGTGGAAACCCCTTTCTTGAAAAAGTTCCATAGCTTTATGATAGATGTGTTCTTTGAGTTCTTGTTTTCGCACGTTCCGTATCATGAGGGCATCTCACTTCCTTATCGAAATGACTGTAGTCACAATATGACTATAGTCATATTATAGCCTGGAAAATGAGAAATACAATAGGCGAAAAAAGCAATTGTGCTCAAGGGTGCAGAATGGAAGATATCGAGCATCATGGGGGCAGCGGCAAACAATGTCCAAGAAGTATTCCCCGAGGCTAATTTCCGTGAACAGCGAGCCGTTCTTATGAATATCGGCAAATCTGCATATAGAATATTGGGTGAATTAAATCAGAAAACAAAGACAAGAACTTTATCCCATTCCCGACGGATGATAAGAAAGAAAGTTAGTTTGGTTAAAATATTGCTGAAATCTGGACTGACCAGTTAACGGGCAGGATACTTCCAATAAACAACGAATATTGCTCTTCTAGACAGCATACTGTTTTTGTGCAAATCGCAATTTGAGAACGAAAAGTGAGAGGGTGAAATTGTTGGAAAGGAATTTCTTTTATCATTTGATAACACAGTATGTAATTATTTTGTTTCCTCCAATGATAGCCGCTCTAATGCTTGATGTTAACCCCAACATATCAAGTTTTATTGGAGAGTTCTTTGGCTATTCAGTTGGAGTAACTGGATTAATCTTTACGGCTATCTTATCATTGTTACTCAATAATGAATTAATTCTTTCGTTAATCTTCTTGGTAATAAAGATATTTGCTTTATATCCATTTTTGGTGATGATGTACATTAAATTAAGGAAAGTTCGATGGCTACCTTTTCTGATTAGTTCGCTTCTTAGTTTATGGGGAGTAATTTTTGGTGCTTTTTGGATGTTTGCTGCAATGCAGTAAATTGAGTCATTCAACAAACGGAGAACGATAGTTGAACAAAAGTAAAAAGTTTGCCGCGTGCAGCATTATTGTGCTCCGGGCAGGAAATGAAAGGACTCCTGTGTAGTCGATTATAGAATTTGATCACCGAAGAAGGAACTGATAAGGCTTACCGCTAACTCGGAGGTTTTGTTGCTATTGTCGAGTAACGGGTTCACTTCAACAAATTCAGCAGAAGTCACAATACCTGCTTCATGCAGCATTTCGACGGCGAGATGAGCTTCGCGGAATTGAAGTCCACCTTTGACGGCAGTCCCTGTGCCAGGTGCCTCAATAGGATCCACAGAATCAACATCATAGCTGAGATGAACGCCATCTGTTCTTAATTTAATATAATCAATTGCTTCTTGCATCACATGTGCCATGCCCTTTCGGTCAATATCGTACATGGTAAAGCATTTTATACCAAGGGAGCGAATTAGTTTCTTCTCACCCTCATCCAAAGATCGAGCTCCGATAAGCACAATATTTTCTGGTTTCACCTTCGGATTTATACCTTTCATGTTGGTCAATAAGGGATGCCCGATGCCAAGGCTGACCGCAAGCGACATGCCATGTATGTTTCCAGACGGGCTTGTATCTGCTGAATTTAAGTCGGAGTGTGCATCAATCCAAATGACCCCTAACTGCTTATAATGATTAGATAATCCCGCAATTGTGCCAATGGCAATACTATGATCTCCGCCGATAATGAGCGGGAAATAATCTTGGCTAACGACTTTAGAAATCTGTTCAGCTAGTTGGGTATTGATCTCAATAACCTCAGCGAAATGTTTCAAATTCGACGTTTCCACTTGAGCATCTAAGGGAACTGCTGGTTCATTATCCAGACGCAGATCAGCAACGTGATCAACGGTATAATCCATTTGGTGTAACGATTGAAGTAACCCTGCTTCAAAAATGGCATTAGGTCCATGACTTGCGCCCCGGCGGTCTGCTCCAAGATCAAAGTTAACACTGATAGCAGCTATTTTAGGTTTGATACGCATCGGATCCACTCCTTTTGATTGAATGATTAGATATGGGTAAAATCGCGAGAAAGAAAGACGCAGAGGCTCGACTTGGTATGGGATAATTGAATAAGAGATTTGATTAATTTTCAAACCTCGTATTTCTACATAATAGGAATGCTACCAGATACTTTCAATAGGCTACCGAGCATCTCCATCTCAGTAGCCTATTGTTATGAGCTATTGTTCTCCGAGGGAGTTTAGTGATATCGCAGGTCTCAACATGCAATGGGTAGCTAGCCCGAAGCGAGTATCTGAGAGAGATTCTTCAAACACAGATTTATCATTATGCGGTTTTGCCTTACTCCAAAAGGCCTCTATTGACGACGTTTACGGTGATTTTGGGTTCGATGGACATTTCGGGATAGACCTCGTCCCATTGAATTGTTTTCCAATAGCTATAAAGATGCGCTCTTACTTCCAACCCAATACCTAAGGCATCGCAATTGGCTAGTTGCAGCTCCTTAATCACTTCCTTTGCCCTTTCGTTCAACTTTTGCTCCAATTGCGAGCCGAGCTTCTTCAGCATTTCATCATCGAAGTGAATCGTATCGGGCACTTCTACTAGGTCACAAGTGAAGTCGGCACTTATAACCGCCCTGACGGAGTCCTTGTCGTTTGTGACGTCAATTTTACGTTTGCCGTCTCGGTTCATGAATAGCGAAACATACATGTTGGAAGAAATGTCCTTCTCGGTGATAGTGAAGTACTCAGGCTTGAATTTCGAGAGCATGATGAAGATCATGGATGCTTTGCTGTCAAGCTCGCCGGTCATCTGCTTGTTGTGGAATAGCGCGAGTCCCGTTATTTTAGCCCGATCTGCGCCAATTGGATTGACGATCGGAATCGTAGCGTCGGTACCGTGATTCGTTAACATCGAATAAATTAAATAAGGAGAGGCTTTCGGAATCAGACCGTTGTCTTCGCCACTCTGTAGCAATTCGTAAAGATAGTTACTGGCCATCATGCGATCCTCCGCTTTCAACTGCAGCAACTTGCTTGCGGAATCATCCACGATGGCCATTTTGACATTGATCGGACTATGGGCTTCTCGGTAATACGACTCCAGCGCGGGATACAAGCTTTTTCGTGCCAATCGTTTGTTGATGAGTAAGAGGCGTGTTTTTCCGAAATCTAGATTTTGGGAGGCCATCTTCTTAATTTCCACGTAAGCCTCGTTGATCGTCCTTCCTTCAGCGCCGATGATTGGCACAATGATTTCGGATTTGGATGATTGTTGCTTTGACTTAATGCTCGGAATGGATATAGAGAACAGAATCTTGCCGTTTTCGAGCAAGTCGAAGGCTTCTGCATCCTCGATCCGTATTTCCTTCAATTCGCGTTGGTCCCAGCACCCAGTCAACCCTAGAAGGAGGGGGACCAGGAGCAAGCTTCCTATGTGCGGCTTCATGTTCGAACTCCTTTCCCCCCTGATAACCATCTTTTAAGGTAGATCATCATCAACATCAATGCCGGGATCCCTATTGCCGTTGCTGGCCCATAAAGGGAGACGAAGCTTTGGAACCGGTCTAATTGCGAGACATCCAGCTCCCATTGGCCAAGCACGATCAAGACAAGCGCGCTCACGAGCAGCGCAGGAAGTTTGATTCCCTTCTTGGGACTTGCGATGGCAGTCACCGAGGATACAAACAGTAACAGATAAGTAGATAATGTAGTGATAATAAACAGGATCCAAACAGCCAGCACGATGATATCCGTTCGCTCGATGAGCTTAACCGATATCGTTTTGAACTGAAACAGCATCGGATGCCGGATGAAACTGATTATTTCAGAATTGAAGATGACCGTCGAAGAGAACACGCAGAGCATATAGATGGCCGTGATTGTGATATTGCAGAAAATCGCAGTGCGCAAGACGGATTTAGACGGCATCTGAAAACAAGGCGAAAGAACCATAAGAATTTCTAAGCCTATAAACGACATCATACTTTGCCAAGTGCTATAGCCGATTTTTACTAAGCTGGAAGAAAATAGAGGCATCACAAAGTGCAAATTGGCATCCTTGAGCGTATAGCAGATCAGCGCGATGAACAATGGAACGATTGCCGTGGCGAACACGGCGAAGCGGGCAAAAACACGTGGCGGATTGGAAACGAGATAGGTGCACACGCCTATGAGCAGCACCGCCAGTATCCAAGCGGGAGTATATTCGTAAGCCCATAAATGCGTTATAAAAATCCAACTCGCAAGGGCTTCATAGCATATGGTAAACGAATAGACGGCAAACGCCAGAATGAATAAGCGTCCTAAGTACGGGCCGAGCCGCTGTAATAGCATCTGGAACACGGTTTTGCTCCTGTCTTGTTCGCTAAGCTTCCAGACCAGGATCAATAGAATGGTATTCAATAGGCCTCCGAACAGGCAGGCAATCCATCCGTCCGCCCCGGCATCGGCGTTAACCGCATGCGGGAGAGATAAGACCCCAAGACCGAATTGTGTTTGGAACAGCAGGCAGAACAACTGAATGGGACCGATGGGCATATTCACGGTCTTCATCGTTTGATGCTCCTGACCAGCAAACAGTACGGGACGCCGAATGGTTCCAGGGAAAGGAAATGGATGAGGATGATGGCAAGCACAAACACAATACCGTAAAAGCCCAAGATTGTTGCCCCGATAATAAGTGCGAACTGCATTATCGTCGCTGAGGAGCGTAACTCATTCGATGGAATCACAAACTTCCCGATCGTCGTAAGCGCGATGATAACAATGATGATGTTGGACACGAAACCAATTTGGACAAGTGACTCACTGATGGTGATACCGCCGACGATACCCGTCATCTGGGCAAGCGTTGAGGGCAGACGGAGGGTGGCCTCAGCAATGAGCTGGAAAATCATAATCATGAGTATCACTTCAATTAACGGTGGGTAGGGTACGTTTTCCAGGGAGCTCTTGATGGTGTTAACCATCGAGAACGGAAGGACTTCATAATTGTAACCGGTAATCGTGATATAAAGACTTGGCAGAAATAGGCTGAACAGCAGTCCAACTACTCTGACCATCCTCATCAATAACGAGGGCATAGTGCCTTGTATAAGGTCGTCCGGCGTCAACATGAACGTATAAAAAGAAACGGGCAGAGTAAGGCATGCACTGCTTCGGTCGCAAAGCACGCAGATTCTTCCGCGGGCCAGCAGAGCGGCCGCGAAATCAACGCGTTCCGTGCTAAGGGTTTGCGGAAAGATGGAATACTTGCTTTCCCGCAACTGCTTCCGAATTAGGCCGGGGTGCAAGTCGTGTGATGATGTCATTGATGATATACGGTTAGCTGCAATATTTACGATACCCGTATCGGCTGTTCCATCCAACCATACCATAGCGACTAGACGCTTGGCGTTCATGCCCAGCTTGAAATAACGCACTCTGAGTTCACCAGTGGACAAATGTTTGCGAACCAGATTCAGATTGGTCTGCAAATGCTCAACGAAACCGTCTCGATTTCCCGCTAAGGAGCGCTCATTCTCTGGCTCCTCTGGAGAGCGGCTGTTTTGCTGACTGACATCGAAGCTGTAGCTGAGACCCGCTGTTTCGCTGCAGATGATGGCGCTGCCTTCGAGCAGAGCGTCAACAGCATCTTGCACCGAGAGGCAGGGCTTTACTTTGGTAGCGGTCAGCAGTTCTTCCATAGGAATTGCTATTTGCCCATCAATGGATTCACGCTGTAACTGCTTAAGAAGGCTAAGTTCAATTTTTGCCTTGTCGCACATCGTTTCCAAATAGAGAAGCACGGCTTTGTCTTCACCCATATTCAGTTCTCGAATGATAAAATCGTCGGTATGACATAGGGCCTCTTGAATCGAAGCGATATCAACGGTTGGCAATATTTGTCCCTCCTTCTTGGGCTTATGATGACCAGAATTTAGGGATTCATTCACTGGGAGGAAATACGCTACAAAAACGAAAAAAATTTTGACCATCATAAGGCCACTGAAGAACGGGCGCATTTAGTTTAAATGGTTGTTATAGACAATGTATTTGACTTGTAAAAAAGGAAACAGTCTAGATTGTACCCCTAACTGCAGCTCATTGCTGCAAAATCTAGCGCAAATGTATTGTGGGTTAGCTTTATTGGAATTGTGTGTCAATGGATGGACACTACTCAGGAGAAGCGGTTGGCGCGTCATATAACATTCAACAAAATGCATGTTTTATTGAATGTTGTTAGTGATCTACATTGCAAGGCCGTGTGAACCGTTGAAGTCCGGCGACACAAACATATGCGCATAATGGGCTATGATTAGTAAAGGTTAGATTTGTAATGGATTATTCATATGGTCATTAAGCTAAAGGGCAGTTTACTGCAGTAACTTTATGTAATAAATTTCCATAATAATAGTCTCATAAGTCCATTTATTTTAATAATCTAGTATTATAAGATATTAGAAAATATATGAGAGTGGAGAAAATTTATGAGTAAATATGTTATTGGAATTGACCTTGGTGGAACCAATATTAAGTCCGCAATTTTCAACACGGAGTTTCAAAGAATTCATCAAAGAAGTGACTCCACGGAAGCAGCAAAAGGTCCTGCTCATGTGTTAAACAGAATTAAAGAAATTGTTCAAGAGATGATGTCGTTCGAAGGAATCAGTCAAACTTCTATTAAGTGTATGGGTATGGGAATCCCTGGTTTGCTTGATCCAGAGGAAGGTCTATCAATATTTTCACCAAACTTCCCAGATTGGGAAAACATTCATGTTGTGAATCAGATGAAAAGTAATTTTGAGTTTCCTGTTTTTATTGACAATGATGTGCGGGTAAATATGTATGGTGAATGGCTGTTTGGTGCAGGCATTGGTTACAAAAACTTGGTATTGATCACGTTAGGTACTGGGCTAGGATCTGGTATTGTAAATGATGGAAAGGTTTTCTACGGTACTACATCTAGCGCGGGCGAAATTGGGCATATGAATATGTATCGGGAAGGTCGTCCTTGTCGTTGTGGAAGCTCAGGCTGTCTAGGGAGATATGTCTCTGCGATAGGAATGGTTAAAACCTTTACAGACAAGCTTGAGGACGGTCGGTCAAGTATCGTATTTCAATGGGTGGGAGACGATCGAACGGCAATTACTTCCCATTTGATTTCAGAGGCATACGATCTGGGAGATTCACTTGCAATTGAAGTTATGCATGAAACAGGAAAGATTCTTGGATTTGGTCTTTCGAATGTAATCAACCTATTAAATCCAGAAGTAGTTATAGTTGGCGGTGGAATGTCGGCAGCTGGTGATCGCTTGCTAAATTCAGTACGCGATACCGTTGGAAATCATGCTTTAAAGCTCTCTTCCCATGCTTGTAAGATAGTACAAGCGAAATTAGGTGGACAAGCTGGTATGATCGGCGCGGCTGCATATGCGAACAGTAAGATGCCTTCATAAGCCAACCTATTTTTATTAAAATGTTACGCTAACTGGGAACTATAGTTGAACAAACGTAAATAGGCTGCCGCGTGCAGCCTATTGTTAACGGGCAGTTTAGTTCAATTAATAACTAATTAACTAATTTATACCTTCCATTTTATATCTATTTATTGCATCATTATTAGATAATTATTGAAACTAAAATGAAATGTTTGGAAAGAAAGGGGATTATACTTTGAATTTTAAATTAGACGAATTACATAATCATTTGAATCAGCTTAAAAATGTAGAAAACACCTCATATTATGAATTTTTGAAGGTGCCATCGATGAGTGTAGGGCTCTATAAACTGAATAAAGGCGAGCAAGATAAACAAAATCCACATACAGAGGATGAGATTTATTTGATAATTGAAGGTAAAGCCTCGTTTCAGAATGGAGATACAATTGCTGAAATTAATAAAGGGGATATCCTATTCGTAGAAGCTAACAAAGAACATAGATTCTATGATATAACGGAAGACCTAACTACTTTGGTCTTTTTTTCACCAGCAGAACACTCAAATAAATAAGTTAGTGCTTTAAGCTAACGGTGAACGTTAGTTCAATGTCCATAACGTTGGACTATCCAATCAGTACGTGTTCGAAGCTACCGAATAGGTAGCTTTGTTTGTTTTTTTGGATATGATGTTTGTATATATCGAAAAGGAGCAAAGGCATATGAAGAGTAACAAACCAGTAAGGATAGATGATTTAATCAGTGAAATTGAACTTCAAATTGATGATGCTTTTACTTTTATAAACACTAAAACAGGTGAAGTTATTACATTAATGAGAGAAGAAATTGGGGCTGCTGAAGATGAAGAGCCTCTCGAAAAATTTCCTGTATGGCAAAGGGAGAATATTGAAAAAGCCATTAACATAATTGAGGATGAAGTCGGGGTTTACGTTGACTTCACATTAAGAAATGAATTCAATGAATATGAAATCATTGAGGAGTTTATTCTGAGTATTAAGGATCAGAGGATTCGAGAAGAACTGTATGATGCAATTCAAGGAAGAGGAGCGTTTCGGAGATTTAAAGATGGATTAATTGAACATGGTGTTGATAAACATTGGTACATGTATAGAGAAAATAAGATTAAAGAATTAGTAATTGACTGGTGTAAAGAGCACGACATTGAGATCCAAAATTAATATTGGTTATTAGCCCTTCACAATATTTGATTATCCTTTTCCAAAGAACTTATTAAGCTATCGGGCAGGTCAACGTGGAAGTTACTGGTAGAAATCTAATGGACGCTTAGATTATTTTTGGTGTTGTATATGAGTACATCTTGTATAATAATTAGCGTAATGATGTGGAAATACCATTTGAAAATTCTCAAGGTTGGTAGAATTGAAACGTAAGTTATCTTTGGAATAATTCTGAACTGAACAAATAAAGGGGATAAAAATGAACCAAGAGGATGTCAAGCAACGTATTAAAGATTACCAGCAGGCAGATGGAGTGAACCCACTTATTTGCGGACTCAATAGTAAACACGAGAAATTATACCCTAAGGTTCTTGAGCAAGGGTTGGTTCTTCTTTGCCCTAATTGCAATTACACTCAGACGTACATCCCCGATCTCTTCTTCGATGATGGTTTTTATGAGTGGTTGCGGGGCATGAAGAGATTGATTTAGGGTGAAGGCGATATAAGCTGTACGACGACACAAACATTAGTGCTTACAAATCCCCGTTAATCGGGGATTTTCTATTCCAAAGCACCTTTGTGTTGCAAGCCCACAAAAATTTATTATCCATTGATTGAAAGCAAGGCTGAGGAAAGAGCAATAAACTATTTGAAGGCATCATTTCCAGAGGACGTTGTAATCGATGATGTGACATATTCTAAACCGTTCGGGGATGATGAGGGGACATTTTCCATTACAGCTCGCCCAGTGGAGAAACCAGAAATTGAACTATCGATGAATGTATTTCAGAACCTAAGCGTGGATGAAAAAAGTTTTAAGAAGTCTAAATGGCGATATGACACAATCTTGGAGTACGTCCCCTTAATTAATGAAATGAGCCCAGATTTCAACCTGTATGCAGTCAATGTGTTCATTCCAGAAGAGTTGTTAAGTACGTACCCTGTCGAGACAAAGTATAGAGATATACGGAAGCAACATGAAAATGTAACCGAAGAGTATCTATTCATGGGTGTGTTGATAGATCGTGATATTTCTGAACAACTTTCACTTGATTATGGTTATCGTGTTGTTGAATTTATGAAAACGAGAGGCTTGAAGAATGCTGCAATCGAGATCAACTTCTATCCGCGGAGCTTAATCGAGAATCTTGTTGAAAAAAAACAGAAACTCGATGTTTTCGACTTCAGAAGTGAGTTCTTTAATGAGCCCCTACCGTATAGGATCGATTTTGACTCGCGTAATAAGAGGGTAACAAAGATCGGGTTGGATGAGATCAAGTCTCCAGAGGATTTGAAGCCGTTTTTAATTATCGAGGGTCCAAGACGATGAGTTAAGCTAACAGGAAATGTTTGTTCAATTAACCGCCTTCACATGAGGCGGTTTTTCTTTTGGTTGAATATGTCTTCAAAATGTTCCTTTTTCTCGTATGCGAGGAAGGTCACATTAGTAGTATTAGGAGGATTTCAATCATCAGAGAAATCATTAGGGTGAGATTTCTTGAAATTGATATAATTTTACAATTATTTTACATCCTCATCTTGTGTTTTCGACGAATAATCCGTATGATGAAGGTGATTTCAGCAAGGATAATCTATGGTGAGTAGGGAAGCAATATGTCAATAAATGATAATATTTTAATCAAAATTCGCGATATGAAAGACAGCCTCACTCCTGTAGAGAAGCTAGTCGCTGAGTATATACTAGACAATCTGGAAGAGATTCCACATCTCTCGATTAAGAGTCTTGCTCAGTTTACCAAAACGAGTGATGCCTCTGTTCTTCGCTTCTGCAAAACGATGGGATATAAGGGCTATCGTAACTTTATCGTGAGTATCTCAGCGTCACTGGGGTCGATGGATGAGGAGCAGAAGGACCAATACACGGATATTCAGCCTGGGGATGATCTCAATACGATCATCTCCAATATCTCACATAATAATAGTAAATCCATTGAAGATACGCTCAGTGTTATTGATCGAAATGAAGTTGCACGCGCGGTGAAAGTGCTCGTTGAATGCAACAGGATTGTATTCTTCGGGATCGGTGCTTCCGGCTTAGTCGGGATGGACGCGGAGCAGAAGTTCTCACGAATCAACAAGATGTGTCACACGTATACGGACGGACATAGTCAACTTACTGCAGCTACACTGCTTGGGAAAGGTGATGTCGCCATCTTCATATCGAATTCGGGCAGCACTATTGAAATTCTGGATACGCTCGAAATCGCCAAGAAGAACGGCGCTACGATCATCGCTATTACCAAGTATAACAAAAGCGCTTTAGCGGATAATGCGAATATCGTGCTTAGTATTTCGACACCAGAGGTCACGATTCGAAGTGGAGCTATGGGCTCGCGCATCGCGATGTTGACGGTGATTGATATTCTTTTTGCGGGAGTAGCGAGCAGCGAATATAAGCATGTGAAGAAGTATTTGGCCAAAACGCACGATATTATTGCCAGCAGTAAGCATAAAAAATAAGCTTATAGAACAAACTAACGATGTCTTTTCAGACGTCGTTTTTTTGTCGAATTTTAAGAAATAAAAAATCAGCATTTTATTTTACAGTAAAATAAAATTTCAAAAAGTATTGACCATCATGAAATTTTTCGCTAATATAAGACCAGTGAAGAGTACAGCAGGCAGGAGGACAGCTATGGATGAGTATTTATCGGGTTTAACTACGGAAGAGATTAACGAGAAGACACAGACAATTGATGAATGTTCAACAGAACAAATGCTACGGATGATGAATGAACAAGATGCGTTGGTTCCAACAGCAGTCGGAGCCGAAATACCGCAGATTATGAAAGCGGTTGATATTTTGCATCAGGTTCTCAGAAACGGTGGCAGGATGTTCTACGTAGGAGCTGGTTCTTCTGGCAGACTCGGTGTGCTTGATGCCTCTGAATGTCCTCCAACCTTTGGCATTGATCCGATGTTGGTGCAAGGCCATATCGCCGGTGGCGATGGCGCATTGCGCACGGCAGTGGAAGGCTTTGAAGACAACGCTGAGGAGGGGGTCGCCCTCATTGAACGATGCGGAGTGACAGATAAGGATGCGGTAATTGGAATTACGGCCAGCGGAAGTGCACAATTCGTTATAGCTTGCTTAAAGAAAGCGAAAGAAATTGGTGCCGCAACGATTGGTGTCGTGAATAACAAAAATTCCAAATTAGTACCTGTTACAGATGTATGCATCGCGCCAGTGGTTGGGCCGGAAGTGATTATGGGATCTACTCGTCTGAAGGCGGGTACAGCACAGAAGCTGGTTCTTAACATGTTGACGACCGGAACAATGGTTAAGCTTGGTAAGACGTATAACAATCTCATGGTTGACATGAAGGCTAGTAATATCAAATTGTACGATCGCTCTGTTCGCATCATTCGGATAGCGACTGGGGTGGATGAATCCACAGCCATAACTCATTTAGAGAAAGCGTCCATGAACTGCAAACTTGCCATATTGATGATTAAAACCGGGATGGAAGTTATGGAAGCGGAAGAAGCACTAACACAGTGTGAGGGTAGTTTGAAGAGGGCCATACGTACTTTTGTTCAAGTTGTGTAAATAACTGAAATTATTAGGAGGTCTATTTTTATGAAAAAAACAATGCCCATATTAGCTTCTGTCGTAGCTTTAACAATGGCTCTAACAGCTTGTGGTGGTACTTCTGGTACGAAAGAAACGACTACACCAGCAGGCACAACTGCTCCTGCAGCTACTGCCAGCACTGCGAAAGACACCATTACAGCATTACTTCCGCCGGTTTCACCAAACTATCAAAAAACATTTGAACAATTGTCGAAAGACTTTACAGCACAATATCCGAATCTAACGTTGAAAATCGAACCAGCTAGCTGGGAAGATATGAAGCAGAAGCTGGATACGCAAGTGAATGCAGGCAGCCCGCCGGATATCGCTTTCGGTGGTTCAGGAACGATTCCGAAATATTTGGAGCAAGGCTTGCTGATGGACGTTACGGATGCAGCTACACCAGAGATGGTAGGCGATTATGATAAAACGGCATTGGATTACATGAAAAGTGGCAAAGGTCTATACGGCTTCCCGGCTTACATGGAAGTTCATGCACTAGGCGGTAATAAAGAGTTCTTGGAGAAGGCAGGCATCGACTGGAAAAAAGTACAGACGAATGGCTGGACTTACGATGAATTCCGTACAGCGATCAAAAAAGGCGTAGTGACTGAAAACGGTAAAACGCGTTATGGCTTTACATTTGCTGTAAAAGGCGTTGCTGCGGTTGACTACCTGGGCATTATGGCTAAAAACGCTGGTATGCCTTACGCATTTAATAAAGATTTGAAATATGCCTACACAAGCAAAAACTACTTGGGCTTGCTGAAAGATCTTCGTCAATTGATCGATGACGGCTCCATGCCGAAAGAGCTTAGCTCCGTAGATGCAGGTAAGCGTTGGAACATGTTCTTGACAGCGCAAACGATGATCACGGGTAAAGGTCTTGCCGTATTTGAGAACTCTGCAAAAGCGAACAATGCGAAACTTAAAGCAGCTGACGCAACTGCAGTGAAAGACAGCATCCCGGTTGATTACATTGTATTGCCTGCTCCAACATTCCAAGGTGCAAAAGCTTCCGCTAACACAGTCGTTGACGGATACATGACGTTCCGCGGCAAAAAAGAACCAACTGCTGAGCATAAAGCAAATGTTGTGAAAGCAGCTTACTTCTTGGCTAGCGGTAATGTTGCAGCTCAAACGAATAATGATCTTTTCGCTGCGCATATTACGAAAAGCGCTAAAAAAGCCGCTGAGAGCATGAAGATTGATAGAAACCCTGACAATGTCGCAGCAGTAGATAATATGCTTAAAAATGCAACACCAAATCGTACCGATATTCCGACAGACTTGGCTGCAAAAGCAATTAAGTTGGAAACGGAAGTAATCGTTCCTAAATTCCAAGGTCTTCTTGCAGGTGAAGTTACGCCTGAAGCTATGTATGAAGCTGTGAAAGCTGCAGCGATCAAAGAGTTCGGCGCAGACGGAATTGCTAAAGATTAAGATGACAGTATGACCCTCGGATAGGCGTGCAGCAGATGCTGCGCGGCTATCCGAACTACTTTAAACCGATGTTTTGGAAACGGGGTTTGACAATTATGAACAATATCGCAAAACCCATAAAAAGAAAGAAGTTTCAAGGAGATGCCCTTTGGGGTTATGCCTTTATTGCCGTCTCTTTGATCGTGTTTGTGTTATTTCATGCGTACCCGGTCGTAAGTGCGTTCATCATTAGTTTGCAGAAATACAGACCGCTCGGTTCCACCTTTATTGGATTCGATAATTATGTGAATTCATTGACGGATCCGTTGTTTTGGAAAGCGATGCGCAACACGGTTGTCTATACAATTTTGACGGTACCTGTTAACTTGATACTTTCTTTTGTGCTTGCCATTTTGATTTTGCCGCTTCGGAAGAAAACGCAATCCTTCTTCAAAGGCATTTACTATTTACCTATGGTGGCTTCAGGTGTAGCTTTAGCAGTCGTTTGGCTCTGGATTTTCGACCCGATGCAAGGCGGTATTATGAACCATATCATCGCTCTTTTTGGTTTCGAGAATCAGAACTGGCTAGGCCAAAGCGCAACGGCGATGTTCTCACTCGTACTCATGTCCTGGCTATCGAGTCATGGCACTAGCATTATTATTTACTTAGCTGGTTTGCTAGGTATTGACGAAACATATTACGAAGCGGCAGAGCTTGATGGAGCGGGATTCTTCTTAAAGCTGTGGCACATCGTCATTCCTTGTTTGCGGCCAGCAACACTATTTCTATTGGTGACTGGCGTCATCGGCTCGTTCCAGGTGTTCCAGAATGCCTTCCTGATGACTGGTGGAGGTCCAAACCATGCAACGACGATGGTTGGGTTACTCATTTTCGACAATGCGTTCACGCTGTTCGATTTCGGTAAAGCCGCAGCGCAATCACTGCTACTGGCTCTCGTTATTGGCGTCATTGCATTCATTCAGTTTAAATACGCAGGTAAAGACGTCGAGTATTAGGAGAGGGAGGATATAAATGGCTTTGTATAGCAATCACGCAGGCAATCCCAAAGTAAAAAAGATTAGAAATGGGATCATTTTTATCGCCCTTCTACTTTTTGCTTTGGCGACGATATTTCCGATTTACTTCATGTTTATTTCATCGCTTAGTGATCCAGTTGCGGTCGGAGAGATCGAGTACTCTCTATTTCCCAAAAAGTTTACGCTCGCGTCCTACAAATACTTCTTCGACTTTAACGAGCATTCCATTCGTTGGCTGTTGAACTCGCTTATTGTAGCGGTCACGGTCATGATTTCGAACGTTATTTTTGCCAGTATGGCAGGCTACGCGTTCTCTAAGATTCAGTTCAAAGGCAGAGGCTTTCTATTTGCTTTGCTGCTAGGTTCCATGATGATTCCTCATCAAGTGACACTTGTGCCTCTATACATCTTGATGGTTAACGTGTTTGAACTACAAAATACGTATAGCGCATTAATTTTGCCAGGCTTCGTTACTGTATTCAATATTTTTCTCGCCAAGCAATTTATGGGCAGCATCCCGAACGAAATACTGGAGTGCGCCAAAATCGAAGGCTGCAATCAGTTTCAAATATATGGGAAAATCATTCTACCTTTGTCCAAAACGGTTCTGGCCGTTATGGCGATTCTGACGTTCATGGAGAGCTGGAATACGTTCTTCTGGCCGTTGCTTGTGACCAATTCCATGGATATGCAAACCATCCAGGTCGGGCTCAAGAGCTTCCGATTTGCGAATACAACCATGATCGCGCCAATGATGGCAGGGGCAACAATCTCGGCATTACCGATGTTTGTTCTATTCTTTAGCCTACAAAGATATTTCTTGGAAGGCGTAACCGTAGGTGCGGTGAAGGGCTAAGCTTTGGTCAAAAGGAGGTCGCGGCAGCATGCTGGCAACTTGGGACGACTCCTATCGTCACGCCGTCATCGCGTTATGGAATGAAGCCGCGGTGAAGGATGGCTATAAGGAACTTTCGGAACAAAGCTTCGAACAAATTTTTACGAAGAATCCTTACTTCGATAGGGAGAATACATTTCTTCTACTGGCAGATGATGAAGTCATTGGTTATGCCTGTGGATGCACAGGTGATGATCTTCCACTAGGCGATGTGGCAGGATATATCACGTGTATCGTGTTAGCAAGTGGCTTTGATACGGATGCCAATTATTTAATGCTATTAACTGCTCTGGAAGATCGCTTTAAACAGTTGGGGAAAAAGCAAGCCGACATCCTTTTTTTCAATCCAATGTTATTACCATGGTATATCCCGGGAACATCCAAGCATGAGCATAACAATGCCCCAGGTGTACCTGTGGAGGGCAAGCTTTATGCGTTTTTGCTGAAGAGTGGCTATATGGAGCGTGCGAAGCAATGCGCGATGTATCTCCATTTGTCAGGATTTTCGATACCCGATGAAGTCAACGTGAAAGAAGCAAAGGCAAGCGCCGAAGGGTATGCAATCGAGATGTTTAACACTGTTAAGCACGTTGGTGTGGAAGACATGCTGGAGGGCTTTGGGAATCCGTTATGGCAAAAGGAGATCGGCGGAGCAACCGCATCTGGTGTACCGGTTGTCATAGCAGCGTATCAAGGTAAGACCATTGGCTTCGCAGGCCCAGTTATTCGTCAATCGAACGGACGGGGTTATTTTGCCGGCATCGGTGTGCTTCCTGATCATGAAGGCCATGGTTTGGGCAGTCTCTTATTTTTTAAGTTATGCGAAGCGTTTCGGGAAATTGGGACCGATTACATGTCGCTCTATACAGGTGTATCGAACCCCGCAATCCGTATCTATGAACGAGCAGGTTTTCAAACTGTGAAACTTTTTGCTGTTATGAGAAGGGAGTTTGCATAATGAGCGAACCCAAAATGACTATTCTAGCTATCGGAGGTCACGTAGGAGATGCGGAATTAACGGCAGGCGGCGTACTCGCCCACCACTCTCTGAAGGGTGACCGCATTGTAACATTAGCTCTAACTGCTGGAGAACGCGGCGTTCCTGCCGGACAAGACATGAAGGAATATCGTGTGCAGAAAGTGAATGAGGCTAGAACCTTTGCCGAAATGCTAGGTGGGGAATCCATCGTCTTTGACATTCCGGACGGTGAACTGCAAGATAGCGATGAAATGCGCTATCGCGTGTGCGATGTGATTCGTGACGTACGTCCGAATGTGATCATCACACATTTTAAAAACAGCATGCATAAGGATCATATGACGACTCACCGTATTGTGAACGATGCGCGGTTTTTCGCAGGGCTATCCTCATTTGAGAGGGAGAAGCCGTCTCACTTTGCTCCGAAATTGTATTATGCCGAAAACTGGGAGGATGCCGTTGACTATCGTCCTTACGTCTATGTCGATTTCCCTAAAGAGGCGTTTGATCTATGGGTGAAGGCTGTTTCGACACATTGGTTTGTGACTGGCAGCAAATCTTTTCAATACTTGGAATATTACAAGCATCTGATGCGTGTACGTGGCCTTGAAGCGAGAAAGGAATATGCGCAGACGTTCATGGTTCCAGAAGAAACGATGCGAATTCGCCAATCGGAATTATAAAACTGAATCATAAAAAAATACCAAATGACTGTAACGAGACTTGAGCTTGTTGCAGTCATTTTAAAATAAAGGCGGGTTGGGGAGGCAGCGATGATCTTAAATGGTATCGATTGTATAGAACGGTATGCTCACTTGTTCGAAGGTAAACGTGTAGGGCTTATTACAGCACCTACTGGATTAAACAAGGATTTTGTATCGACCATACAAATCTTTCATGAGAAATTCAACCTGGTAGCCTTGTTTTCGCCGGAGCACGGTGTTCGTGGGGATCTTGCAGCAGGTGCGCTGGTCGACACCTATTTGGATTCGTTGACGGGAATTCCCGTCTATAGCTTGTATCGGAAAGATTCCAAACGTCTGACACAGGAAATGCTGGATGAGGTTGACATCATCGTTTACGACATCCAAGACGTAGGAACCCGCTATTATACGTTCCTTTATACGATGCTTTATGCTCTAGAAGACTGCGCGTTAGCTGGGAAAGAATTTGTCGTTCTGGATCGCATCAATCCGCTCGATGGGGTAACGGTAGAAGGAAATGTGCTCAAAAGCGGCTTCGAATCCTTTGTCGGCAACTACCCGCTCAGTGTCCGCTACGGACTGACGCCTGGAGAGGTCGCTATGATGGCGAACGATGAAAAGCAATGGCATGGAAAGCTGCATATCGTACGCTGTGAAGGCTGGGACCGTAACATGCTGTTCCCGGAAACAGGGCGTCCATGGATTATGCCGTCCATTGGCATTCCTCGGTTTGAGACAGCGCTGCTATATCCAGGCACTTGTATGATTGAAGGAACGAATCTATCGGAAGGCAGGGGCACGACAGTCCCGTTTGAGATCGTCGGCGCTCCGTTCATTGACGCGCAGCAGTTAGCGGATGAAATGAATGCGAAGAAATTGCCTGGCGTCGTGTTCCGGCCTGTTTATTTTAAACCGTCATTTTCCAAATTTCAGGGAGAACAATGTGCAGGCGTGCAAGTTCACGTGCTCGACAACCGTGCGGTTCGTCCCATCGATGTTGGCGTGAATCTGATGTTCACGATAAAGAGAAATTATGAACAATTTTCATTTTTGCCACCTTTTAAAGAGGGCTCAAGACCATTCATTGATTTGCTTGGCGGCGACAGTCATTACCGTGCGAATGAGATTGATATTCCGGCTATGCTGGAACAATTCCGTGAGGAGAGCAGTGAATTTGCTCGAAGAAAGCTGCAATATCATCTGTATTAGAGGCATTTGGAGGTGACGTTCATATATGAAGAAATATGCAGTGGGACTGGATGGCGGAGGTACCAAAACCGCAGTAACCATCGTCGATGAGAGCGGTAACGTCGTCCACACGTTTACATCGGGAGCCATTAACTATAATGGCCAGGAAGAGGCGAGTGTTGGGGCTAGTATAGAGGAGATCTTTCGTACAATTGCAAGCGTATGCGGTGGCCTTATGCATTGCGTGCAAGTGTGCATTGGGGCGGCTGGTGTCAGCAATCCAACGGTCAAGACCCGTCTGGAATCCAGTGTTCGGGCATGTGGCTATGAGGGTGGGCTGATCATAACCGGAGATCAAGATACGGCGCTTTGCGGTGCACATAACAGAGAACTTGGGATCATTCTGATCGCAGGGACAGGTTCGATTTGTTACGGCAAAAATAAAACGGGTGATACGCATCGTGCTGGCGGTTACGGCTATCTCATCGATGATGAGGGCAGCGGCTACAGCATAGGGAGAGATCTACTTTCTGCCGTCGTACGTGTTCATGATGGACGTTTATCGGAGACGGTGATTGTGAAGATGGTGTTTGAGCAGTTAGGCATGACATCCATTCAACAGATTATCGGGTTTGTTTATGATAAACAGACCAATAAAAAAGATATCGCTGCACTCGCGCCTATATTATCTAAAGCATGTGAACTAGGGGATGAAGCGGCAATGGCGATTGCCGACAAAAGTGCTCGTTCGTTGCTCGAACTGGTCGTCCCCGTAGCGGAAAAACTGTCGATGCAGGATGGAACGCTGGCGATAGCTGGGAGCGCTTTGCTGAAGAATAGCTTTATCCAGACAGCTTTTATCGATTTGCTCAAAGAACATTATCCGGCCATGACCTGTATAACACCGAAGAGTGATGCCGCTAGCGGTGCCGCGCTAATGGCGCTTGGCCGATTGCAGTGATGTTGTGACACGAAAATCAAAATAGGTTTGGAGGTTTTCGAATGAAATATGTACCATTATCCGAAGATCGGTTGACAGAATTATGCCTGCTGTGGAATCGAGAGCTTGGCGATCAGTTTCCGATGCAAGAACAACTGCTCAGGCAAAACAGCTTCGTCGATGTCAACGTATCAAAGAGCGGTTCTTGGATGGCTGTTGAAGAGGTATCCGGGAAAGTAGTTGGTTTTATCGTTGCAAAGCTGTGGCAGGAGCATAGGGATTTCGTATTGGGAGCTGGTGCAGGTTGGATTCAGGTTTTGTTGGTTGATCGGGATTTTCGCAATCATGGCATTGGAAGTGAGCTGCTGAAACAGGCTGAAACGACTCTTTTGGATCATGGCGTGCAGAAAATCTTGATCGGTCGTGATCCGTGGCACTACTTCCCAGGAATCCCCAAAGAATACCCTGAAGTACGCACTTGGCTCGAATCCAAAGGATATAAGGACGACCAACGTGTTGAAAATGATCTTCTTGCGAGGTATGACCAAAACTCAGTCAATGAATTGCCTAAACAAGAGGGAGTTACGTATCGGCTGTTGGAGAGTCATGAGAAGAACGAGCTGCTTGCCTTTTTCAGGCGTTGCTATCCAGGACGATGGGAATATGAGGCTATTCGCTATTTCGAGCTCGGGGGGACGGGGCGCGAGTTTGTTGTGGTCGAAACGGAAGGCCAAATTATCGGTTTTTGCCGGATTAACGACAGTTCATCGCCAATCATCGCTCAGAACGTATATTGGTCGCCGTTATTTGAGGATGAGCTAGGAGGGATTGGTCCTCTAGGTGTCGACTCTGCGTACCGAGGGAGAGGTTATGGGCTGGCGGTTGTTCAGGCAGGTGTTCATTTCCTTAGGGAACGCAACATCCGACAGATCGTCATCGATTGGACAACACTCGTAGCTTTTTACGAAAAGCTGAACTACAGAGTGTGGAAATCCTATGATTCTTATTCAAAGGTAGTAGAAACCGAGGAGATGAATCGACTTGCTTCGAACACTTCTGAATAAAACATCACTGACCATTGCGGGGATTATGTCCGGCACTTCACTTGATGGCATCGATGTGGCCATTGTCCGCATGGAGGGACGTGGAGCGGATACGAGAATCGAATTGCTTCATTTTGATAGCATTCCTTACGAAGACGAAATTCGGGAGAAACTCAAGCTGTTGTGCACCATCGAACATTCCGATGTTGCGCAAGTATGCGGCATGAATTTCGCCATTGCGGAGCTTTTCGCAGATGCTGTTATACAAACAGTGGCCGCGGCGAACATGCGGATGGAGGACATCGACCTCATCTCCTCGCATGGTCAGACGATTTGGCACATCCCTGTAGCGGATGAAGTGGATCGTTTTCTGCCCAAATCAACGCTGCAAATTGGAGATTTGTCCGTGATTGCCAAACGAACAGACAAACCTGTCGTCGGTGATTTCAGGACAGCGGATATCGCCGTTGGTGGGCAAGGCGCACCGCTTGTTCCATACGGTGACTATCTGCTTTTCAAAGACGCGAAGAAAGGGCGTATTCTTCAAAATATTGGCGGTATCGGGAATTGCACAGCCATCGCTGCTGGTGCCAGCGGGATGATTGCCTTTGACACAGGTCCAGGAAATATGGTCATGGATCAAGTGGTATACGAGCTATCCGGGGGACGAATGTCGTACGATGCCAATGGAGATTGGGCAGCCAAAGGCAAGGTCCATAAGGAATTGCTAGCGGACATGCTCGCACATCCGTACTTTCAAGAACCGCCTCCCAAAACGACAGGACGCGAAATATTCGGAAAAGCCTATGTCGCGGCATGGCTGGCATCCGCTTTGGAAAGAGGTCTTTCACAGGAGGATATCGTTGCGACGGCGACAGCTTTCACCGCGCACAGCATGGCTCGCGGATATCAGGATTTTATTTTGCCACAGTGTGACATTGCGGAAGTGATTGTTAGTGGAGGCGGGGCTCATAATCGCACGCTTCTTAGCATGCTGGGTGAACTGCTGCCAAAGCAGATCATTCTCACCTCAGACGAGCTCGGCATATCTTGCGATGCGAAGGAAGCGATGCTATTTGCCTTGCTAGGCAATGCCTTCATCCAAGGAGAGCCGAACAATGTTCCTGCGGCGACGGGAGCGGGAAGACAGACCATCATGGGGAAATTAGCTTTGCCGTAAGATTCAATGAGACCGAGGTCATCTGAACAGCAGGTGGTATTCGGTCTTTATTTTTTGGTACAATGTGTCTAACTTACTAGAGGTTGTAAAGGAGAGTTATATGCATGCCGCCTATCCTAAAAAGTATTCTTAAAATTATCGTTGTGCTTGTCGTGATTTTCATGGGGTTTAAGGTTAATTGGCTAGTGGGAGTAGCTGCGATTGTAGGTATCCTAGGTTATTTTGTTTATGTGAATCGATCTACTTTCTATGCTCAGAGGGGCAATCTGGCCTATATGAAGGGTGATCGTGAACAAGCGTTGGTTTGGATGGAAAAAGCGTACCTTTCCAAAGCCTTTCTGCCGAAACAGCAGATTGGTTATGGCTATTTGTTAATGAAGACAGGTGATCTGACTAAGGCTGAACAAATGTTCGAAGAGGTCCTGCAGACATCGAATGCTTCGGAAATTCGTATGCAAGCGAAGCTCAACGTGGCAACGGTGTACTGGCTGCAGAACAAAAGGGACGAGGCTTTCAGCATATTGCAAGAGTTAGCGCAGTCCGTTAAGACTACGCTGGTTTATGGGAATTATGGCTATTTCCAAATCTTGCATGGAGACATAGAGGCAGCACTTACCTATAATCTCGAGGCCTATGACTATAATGACAACGATCTGACCATTATGGATAACTTAGCGCAAAACTATTATATGCTCGGTCGTCTGGATGAAGCTGATGAGATGTACACCAAGGTGATCGCGAAAACACCTAAGCACGCGGAGTCCTATTATTTCTATGCACAAACGCTCCATAAACTCGGTCGAACGCAGGCAGCTCGGGCGCAGCTTGAAAC
The DNA here is from genome assembly GCF_059692035.1 of Paenibacillus sp. J22P143. Classification (NCBI taxonomy): domain Bacteria; kingdom Bacillati; phylum Bacillota; class Bacilli; order Caryophanales; family Paenibacillaceae; genus Paenibacillus; species Paenibacillus sp. J22P143. The sequence continues at coordinate 164,909 of NZ_JCAUAQ010000007.1, read as the reverse complement.
GGCGCTGGGGAAGGAACTCGCGCTCGTTACCCCTTTAACCAAGGAGGATATTGAGTTATTCTCAAGTCAATTAGGTGACGATGAGGTTGATCAAGTGAAAGGGGAATAGGTTGAAGCGGCACAAGCCCACAAGCCCCTTCTAACGGACACCATAGTCGTTATTTGACTAAAATACAGGGATATCCAATTCTAACGGCCGTCACGGCCGTTATTTACTTCCATAAGGTACATTTGAGCACACAAATCAGTAAATAACGCTCCTCGTGTCCGTTAGAAATCGAAACTGCCTATATTTCATGTAATAGAGGCTGTCAGGTCCGTTAGCATAACCGAATGAGGATAAACCAAAAGCCGGAGGCTGTCCTCAATGTCATTAAGTTAAGCTCAAAGACAAAACAGGGAATAAAGATGGATTCGAAACGGCATGGGAAAAAGCCCTGTGCCGTTTATTTTTTTATGTAAACAAGGAAAAAAGCGTACAGCAAACAAAGCGGATGGGATATCCGCTTAAAAAAATGTTCATGTGAAACCGAATTATGCTACTCTATAGACGAAGCTAACGGATGATTTCGAGCGGATTTTGCGCGTATTCTGCTGCCCTGGGCGAATGGGTCAAATCGGCAAAAGGCTTGAGCTCACGAAGATTGCTGCGGATATTGCTACGCTTACAGGGGGAGGAGCTCAAGTGGGGACTCCGCTCAAAATCGTTGCCACAGGTATTGGAGCAACGATGCCTATTGCAAGATCCATGAAGCAAGCTGGACGTGATCGCACATCGAAGGCAGGGGCTTGGGGAATTACTAAAGCAGTCTTCAATGCGGATAAATCGACGGAGAAAAAGCTTGAAAACGTGCTCACGATACAGAGAACGATCCAGTTAAGCTGAAAAGCGCCATTGTTGAAGCGATGGGCAAGAGAGAATAGGAGATTGAACAGACATGCTGACAGAGCTTGCACATGCGCGTCATTTGGCGCAGTTAGGGCAATTGAAAGAGATCTTAGATGAAGCTGAGCTTGCCACGAATTTATTAGAGAAATCCGAAGCTATTCCGCTGCATGTGCTAATAGCCGGGTTTCAAGAGGATAGTAAAGGGCGAGATCGCTTCCTTCATTTTAGCTTCTTACCGTTGAATGATGACGAAATTGTCGCTATTCAACTGCTGCAAATCTACAGTACACTGCCATTTCATCTAGAGGCAAGTGCTCGTGAAGGTGTAGCCGCGCTCTTACTAGAAATTAATACGCGCTTGCCAATAGGTCACTTTGGCGTTAATGAGGAAGGCGAGATCCATTACCGCTATGTGTACAGCCTATCGGCTTCCCGTACGTTCGAAAGTGACGAAGTGCTGGAAATCCTTACCCTGTACGTATACATGTGTGATATGTTTGCAGAGCACATTGAGCAGGTTGCCAGCGGTGAAGCGAATGCAGAGCAGGTTATTCAGGCTTTAAGATCATAGTAAAGTGAAAGCCCTCTAGCCCATTGTGGGATCGGAGGTCTTTCTTTAATTTAAGCTAAACCATTGCCCTTTGCCCGTCATGCGCAAGAATAAGAGTGGTCAACCGCTCTTAAATCGGACCCTAAGGACGAAAAGGCTGAAATAGAGGTGGTCAACCGCTCTTATTGAAGCTAAACCGTTGCGCTTTGCCTGTCATGAGTGGAAATAAAAGGGATCAACCGCACTTAAATCGGGCTCAACGGGTGAAAAAGGTGAAATAGAGGTGGTCAACCACTCTTATAGAAGTAACCCCCGGCTCTTTGCCTGTCATGAACTGGATTACAGAGAAAAGGAGATTACCTTTGGTAAAGAAAAGAAAGTCAAAGCCAAATACACCTAGAGTCAAGCGGATGAAGCAGGACGCTAGGCTACAATCCGCGGTGGAGTGGGTGAAGAGGTACGAGGGGAGCCATATAATAAAAGGTTATAGTAAGCACTATGGTGTAAATGTTGGAAGTGCCGTAGCCGAGCTTCGCATACTCGGGGTGCTGCTCACTGAGAAGATGATAAAGAATGCCGAGCAAAGTGCTTTTAATCTGCAAGCGGCGAAAAAGGCTCGTAAAGAAAAGCGGCTGCGACGTGTGCAAGAAGAGCAAGTACAGTACTCAGACTCAGATGAGACCTATGCTTTTATTGCGGGATATACGGACTGGGGATTTCCTTATGGAATCACGTGGGAGGAAATGGAACGGATTTCAGATCAAAATAGCCTGCAAGCAACGATGCCTCCTCGTATTCAGAAAGTGAATTCCGAACCCAAGGATCAAATGGATTGTCCGTATCTCGTGATTGGTGGAGTTGAAGAAGTGCCATTTTGTCTGAATGAATTTATACGTTATTACTCTGAGCCTGTAAAAGAAGACAACCAAAAGAACTGAGAACACAGATCTCAGTTCTTCTTCATTTCCTCGGAAATATTCGACTTATTTCACCTTGTTTTGCAGCAGTTCAACAAACTGCTTGCCGAAATCTCCCATTTGCCCGCCTGCAGGGCGATTACCGCCACCGAAGCTGCCACCATTTTGGCCTCCGCCATTGGCATTACCACCGCTGGCACCGCCATTCGCTCTTTGGCCGCCACCTTGCTGGCCATTTCCTGCACCATCGCCCGCATTAGCTCTAGGCTTAGCAGAAGCATCTGGCGTCTGGGCTTTGCCTGCATCGCCTGAACCGCCATTGCGATTGCCCTGGCCTTGGCCATTTTGTCCGGCATTACCTTGTCCGTTTGGACCTCCGTTGCCACCGTTACCGCGATTCGTCATGCGTGTTTCTGCATCTGTAAGGAAGGCCTTCTGTGCATCGGTCAGCTTGGCAAGCAGCTTGGTTTTATTGTCATCGCTGAGCTCATTTTTCGTGACGATATCTTGAGCGACAGGCAGCATAGCTTGCGCTTGCTCCTTCGTGATGGTCAACCCATCCGCTTTATCCAGCATCATCAGCATTTGGAAAGTACTGAAGAGCTGTCTCTGCGCTGGATCCATAGCAGGACGGTTTGGTTGGTTATTCTGTTGGCCGTCTCCTGCGGCCTTCTCCGATTGTTGTCCAGGCTGCGAGTTGTTTGCCGCTGCGGTTTGGGTGTCAGATTGATTCCCGCATCCTGCTAAAAGAATGGGGATCAAGATGCATATGCTTGCTAGTTTATTCATATTCATACGTGTAAGTATCACTCCTATTATTTTAGTCCACGGTGTCATTATACGATGATATTATGAAATAATAGAGAAAACAACCTGAATATAAGCTTAAAGTTAGCAGATGAATACTCCCGCCACTTACCTTTAGCTAAAGCTAAGGTTGAAGTAGGGGTTTCTAGTGTATCAACCTTACTTATTTCAGGATGCTTAACACCAGTGGAGTTGACACATTGATGGTTTTTGTACCATCCAACCCCTCTATCCCATTAGCTTCCTTGGCGGATACTTTTGGGAATACTTTTCGCATAATGTTGGCTGCGCCATTAACATCGGCATGGATCAAACCATTCGCACTCTTATACAGTCCGCGATGAATTCGTTTCCCTGAGAACGTCCATGTGCCCTCTTCGTCATAACGCGGCAGTGGATCATTTTCCAAGAAACTGGCTTTCGAGGTGTAGGCTTCTTCTGTCATGATGACGGCAATCCCCCGTTCAGTCGCTTTATATTGGATCATCGAGAGAAGAAGCTGATGAGGGACATGACAAAAGGACTGATTGTTTCGCCGCCCGATATCGGATGATTGCTTCCACCCGTCGTTATGTCCGATGACGATTGTGCCGATGTTTTGCTCCACAGCCAACTTGATGATATGATAACTCGCCTTGTGGAACAAATCTTTGAGCCTGCGATGGTGCTTCAGATGCAATCGTTCTAAACGGTGGGAAGTATGTACACCTTCTTGCGGTTCCTTACCTTGCCGAAGAATACCTGTATAACGAGCCTTCATCTTGTTGTAATACTGATTGATGGCTTTCACTACCTTGCCCTTCAACAACACCGGTTTGGATCCGGTCGTTGTGACGATGGTTGCAAGATTGTCTACGCCGAGGTCGATCGCTAGTAAATGTTCTTTCTCTGCTTCTCTCTCTTCAATCCGACGTGCAAAGACCATTTCCACCACGTATTGCCCATATCTTGGAACAACACGTACCTGCATCAACTGTCCATCGGTATAACCCAGCTTTCCGATGTTAAGCTGTATCCGCGTTTTCGGAAGTTTAAGATATTTCCGTTCCTTGATCACACAATCCTGATTCGTGAAAACCACTTCTTTTGCTTGACTGCGAGCGTAGCCAGGAATCCGTGGCTTTCCACTATACTTTTCAGGATGGTTACGATAGTCCTTGATACTGGCAAAGAAGGACTTCCAGTTCTGAAACACAACCTGCATAACCCCTTGACTACTCTGCGTAGGGAGCGGACGATAATCGACTTGTGCCATCACTTTGAATAAGGCGTCCAGAAAGCGGTAATTGATAAAAGGACTCTCCTGCGATGGTAATTGGAAAGGCCGGGAACTATTCTTCTCGCTCAGTCGTTCATTCATGGCGTCGATGTGCGTCTGCAGTGTTTCCATCACTTGCTGCTGTAATGGCTGTAGGGGTTGATTCTGCCCGAAAACAGTAAACACTTGTCTGATATAAAAGTTGGTCGTGTTGTAGAGGTTCTTGGCATCCTGACACATCTGCTCCAGGTACGCATACAACCGATGTCCGGGTTTGATCCATACTTGATAGGTTCTGTAAACTGACTTTGGCTCTGACATGACTTCACCTCCAGTCCATACAGCAAATTAGAACAAGTGTTCTATGATTATTTTACCGCATATGAATTGGAAAAAGAAGAACATTTAGTGAGGGAACTCTGGAAGTCGCGGATTCACCTCGCTACTTGGTGGGAGTCCTCTCCGCGGAATTGATAGAATGACAATAGGGAGGCGCTAAATGGAGTTTAGAACGATTGATGTGGTAAAGGATCGTGCAACGATTATTGCGTTTCGTAAAGATTCCTATGTCGTAAGCTTCGGAAGTGAAGAAGGTTTCGGTGACGAGGACGAATATGTCAGAAGGATTGCAGCTCGCGCTATACGATTTCCCGACGGGCTCGTGCTGATCGAAGAAGATGGACAACCCATTGGACAACTGGAGCTTCAAATTGTTCTCCATGAGGGCAGCTATATCGGCTATGCCAATTTATTCTACCTGATCCCATCATACAGAGGGAAAGGGTACGGTCGACAATTAGTGGCGTATGCGGAAGGCTTTTTTGAGAAATATGCCGTAAAATCCTATCATTTACGAGTGGCACCGACGAATCTGCGCGCTCTGCATTTGTACGAGAAATGTGGCTTTCGCCTCATAGAAAAAGAAGAAGATCAACCCAACGCTGTCTGGCGAATGGTCAAGGATCTCTAGTCGCGATGCAGCTATCCAAAAACCCGGAGTTATGCTATAAATGGTGAAAAGCTATGTCACAATCCATGTGAGAGGGAGACATCCATGAGCACCATAACGAAAGCAATTTTAATAGCGGCTAAGGCACATGATGGTCAGGTAGACAAAGGGGGAAACCCCTACATTTTACATCCCATCCGATTAGCTAGTATGGCGAAATCTACGGAACAAACGATAGTTGCTGTGTTACATGATGTTGTGGAGGATTCGACTTTTACCCTATTTGATTTGAAAAAAGAAGGCTTTAGCTTACCCATCCTTGAAGCGCTGGATTGCCTGACTAGAAGGCCAGATGAATCCTATGAAGGATTCATTAAGAGAATCAAAGTAAATCCATTAGCCTCGTTTGTGAAGCTCTTGGACTTAGAAGATAATTGTGATCTGAGTCGAATTGAACATCCTACCCGCCAAGACTATGAAAGAATCGATAAATACAAAAAAGCGATTGCTGATTTGAAATTTGGAAGCTGACACCCTAGGTGTCAGTTTTTTTGTCGAAAAACACTTGTGGCGAGAGGACACCAATCGACATACGAAATGTGCTTTATGCCATATGATAAGTGTATGAGTACGGGCTGACTATATGAAGAAAGGGTTGATCGCCATGAACAACATAAAAATATCCTCAAAAGGTATCGAAAAAGCGCTTCGTAAGTTTGATTATTTGCAAGCTATTGCCGAATACATTTGGAACGGTTTCGACGCTGAGGCTACGGCGGTAGACATAACTCTTCATAAAAACATACTCGACGGCGTAGATCAAATCGTGATTGAAGATAACGGCTATGGCATTAAGCTCAAAGATTTAGAGGGGAAGTTTACGCCTTTCTATGAATCCGAGAAGGGTGTGGATCCTGATAAAAGGGGCAGAACGACCTCAGCCATGCACGGTAAAAATGGGATAGGTCGCTTAACCTTCCACCATTTTGCTACTGAGGCCATTTGGCAAACCACGTATGAGGACGGTCTCCTGCTCAAAAACACGTATAACATTCACATTCATGCCAAACGGTTGGATGCCTATCACGTGACGAAGCCTGATGTAACGGATAAGGACAGAGGGACGATCGTCACGTTTAACAATATCATCAAGGAGTTCGTGGTTGAGGATTTTCTGGCATTTTTGAGCAGAGAATTTGGATGGTTCTTGGAGTTGCATGCGGACAAGCCCTTCGCTATTCGTATTAATGGTGAACGGTTGGACTACGCTAGCTTGATCGCGGAAAAGGAAACCTTTACATCCGTTCATCCGATGTCCCAAACGAAATTTCGCATCACGTATATTCGTTGGGAAGATCGGATGAATCATGAATATTCGAAGCTCTATTTTATCGATTCGAAGCTGAAAGAGCAGCATAAACAGCCAACGACGTTTAACAATAAAGGCGATTCCTTTTACCATAGTTTATATATTCAGAGTAAGCTATTTGATCAGTTTGATTTTAGCAGTGAAGATCCAAGCGGGCAGCAGTCGTTTACATTCGGTGCGAGTCGAAAAAGCGATGCTTTTCAATTTCTGTTAGATGAGCTGGGCACGTTTATTAGTGAGAAAAGGCAGCCCTATTTGCACAAATTATCCGATGCCGTCATCAAGGAATTTGCTGAAGCGAAGGCGTTTCCAGCGTTCACAGGTGATCCTGAGGCGGCCAGCCACCGGGATGAATTGGAAGCGGCGATTCGTGAGTTATGCCATGCGGAGCCAAAGGTGTTTGCTAGATTGAATCCCGAACAGAAGAAGGTGCTTGCGCACCTGATCCATCTCATAGGTTCAGAGGAGCGACAACGGTTGATGGCGACTCTGTAATATAATCAAAACAAGAGACGCTCGAATGAGTGTCTCTTGTTTTGTATATGGAGGTGAGGGCCCAATGTACTTACAGCTTAAATTTGTCCACTAATACGAGTAACTCCTCTGCCATGTGTGTAAGAGCCGAAGATGAGGATGAAATTTCTTCAATAGCAGCCAGTTGCTCTTCTGCTGCGGCAGATACATGTTGGGTGCCGGATGCAGTCGCTTGAGCTACACTGGAAATTCCTTCAATGGCTTGAACAACTTGCGTTGTTCCGGCGGAAATTTGCTGAGTTACTGCTGAAACCTCTCTCACTTGGATATTTACTTCATCAACAAAGTGTTCAATCTCGGAAAATAGGCTTCCAGCCGTAAGAACGACTTTCATTCCAAGATTTACTTCTTTAATAGCGGATTGCTTTGATTCCTGAACCCTATCAATTTCATTGAGAATGGTATGGATTAGATCTGCGATTTTTTTCGTCGATTGGGAAGATTGTCCGGCAAGTTTCTTTACTTCATCTGCAACTACAGCAAATCCACGCCCGTGTTCGCCTGCCCTAGCTGCTTCAATTGCAGCATTAAGAGAGAGTAGATTGGTTTGCTGCGATATTTCTGTAATTACATCAGTGATTTGGCTAATCTCTTGGGAAGTAACGGCTAGTTGAGTAATTACTTGTGAGAGTCCATCCACAGAATTGCTAATGGAACTCATCTGTCCTATAGCTGTCTGAATAGCGCGTCCACCTTCCGATGATTTCTCAGAGGCTGTTGTTGTCGTCTCCGCAACAGATTGTGCACTCACTGCAATTTGTTGAATTTTTGCTGATACTTTATGAATCGTTTGGACGCTTTCCTCTACTTTGTATACCTGCTGACTGGCCCCGTCCGCCATCTGTTCGGTAATATCGGCAATATGTCCGGAGGCATTGGAACTTTGTTCTGCGCTTGCCAATAGCTGCTCGGAAGAAGCCGCCAATTGATTAGAGGTTTGGCTTACTTCAAACAAAACGGATTGGAACGATTCGCAAATATGGTTAAAGCTGTTCGCGACGACTCGAAACTCGTCCTTTGTTCCGATTTGAAACCGTGCAGTCAAGTCCCCGTCGGCTAGTCGTACCGCAGCCTTCTCCATGTCCAAAACAACACGAGTGATCGAACGATAAAGCGCCAAAAACAAATAGATGGATACCAATACCGCTACGATACTAATCAGTTGAATCCAAATCGTCTGCTTCGTCTCACTCGTAACACGCTCATGTAGACTTTGATCGATCCAAGCGATCCGCCCACTCCATTGCTCATGTAAGTGATCTGCCACTTCCTCAGATAACTTTTGCCAATCCTGCACATTTAGTGTAGCTCTAAGTGGCAATACAACGTTTGACTGAACGTCATCCAACATACGCGTAATCGTTTCCTGCGTTTTCGCGTCTCCTTCTTTCACACCAGGATGCGCGACTGCATGGCCGGGGTCGGACAAAGCTTGGAAAATAGCTGCCCATTCCGTATTAACCGTTTCCGCTCCCGCTGCAATCTTATTCTTATCATTCGCAGCGATCGTCGATTGCGCAACGGCCAACAGCGTATCGGCCTGAAAATTGTCGAGGTGGAGCAAGAGTTTGGGAAATTGCCGAATGGTCTCATCCTTTAGTTGAAATAATTCTGGTTGTGAATCTAAAAGTAGGCCCGACGCCAATCCCCACCGATCGGTTAGTCTGGATAACTGGTTTAACAGTACCGAATGAGCGTCAAAGCTTTCAATGCGTTTTAGTTCTGGTCCTTGCGCTTTTAACTGGTTCCATCCCTTGACGAAATCACTCCACGTCTCCTGCAATGATGGATTCCCGCCTTCCTTCGCCACGTAGATCCCAAGAGTTTCGATCGAATGATCCGCTTTGGTTTGTGCAGCTTTCCAACGCTCGACATTGGACGGATTTGTACGAGCACTTTCTTGAAGCGTTCGATGCAGTTCCAGCGTGCGTAATAGATCACCTACCGTACGAACGGCCCCCAAACCATCAATCTGCTTCCGAACAGCAGATAGCGAGGCGCGGGAGTCGATGAGGGATTGCCCCGTCAATACGAGCAATGGGACGAGCACCACAATGCCGATCAGCGCAAACTTACCCAAGAACGAAAGCCGATTCAATAATAAGATCCCTGGTTTTAAGCCGAGCGATTCAATAGACCGCCACTGTTTGATGAAAAGAATAAATGATTTCATAGCAGTCAACTATCTCCTTTGCTAATTCAAGTTAAATGGCATACAAGTATAATTCAAGATAATGGAAATAAAACTATTCCGATGAATTTACTGCGCTTTGGACTTTATCATAAAGATTTTACCATGTCAACAATTGGAAAAACTTGTTCCCGCCTGCATATGCCTCCAAAAATTTTCTATTGACAGATGTTTCCTTAAGATGATAAATTAATTCAAACATAATACCAAGTAAACGCATAGGAATTATTGTTTTAACTAAAAAATGAAGCAGTACAGAGAGGGGTTATTATTCATGGGAAACACTTTAGCTTGGAAGCCGCTTTTAAAACGAACATCGTCATTATTGGTGCTGTCTGCACTCGTTGCAGGCACGGTGGCATGCGGAGGCAAGGCAACAACGACACAGCCGGCTGCCACGGCGGCAGCTACAGCAGCGGCTACGGCAGCGGCCAGCGCCAAACCAGCAGGGGGCAAATCCTACGAGCTACTCAACGTATCGTATGACCCGACGCGCGAGTTATATGAAGCCTACAACAAATCCTTCGCCAAGCAATATGAGGAGAAGACTGGCAACAAAGTAACAATTAAGCAGTCTCACGGCGGTTCTGGCAAGCAGGCGCGTTCCGTCATTGACGGTATCAAGGCTGACGTGGTAACACTGGCGCTATCCGCAGATATTGATCCTTTGGAGAAGGAAGGCCTGATTCAGCCAGGCTGGGAGAAGGAGTTTAAATTGAACAGCGCGCCTTACACGTCAACGATTGTGCTACTCGTTCGCAAGGGCAATCCGAAAGGCATTAATGACTGGGATGCTTTGACGAAACCAGGTGTTGAGGTCATTACACCGAATCCCAAAACATCTGGCGGTGCGCGCTGGAACTACGTCGCAGCCTGGGCGTACTCCCTGGGTAAAGGCAATGATGAAGCTCAAACGAAAGCGTTCGTAGGAAGTATTTACAAGAACGTCAAAGTGCTGGGCACCGGCGCCCGCGATTCAACAACAACATTTGTTGAGCAGGGAATTGGCGACGTGCTGATCGCTTGGGAGAACGAAGCCTTGTTATCCGTTAAAGCGGAACCGAACAAATATGAAATCATCTACCCGTCCGTCTCCATTCTTGCTGAACCGCCAGTTGCGATTGTAGATAAAGTCGCAGACAGCAGAGGCACGCAAGAAGTTGCTAAAGCATATCTCGACTATTTATACAGCGATGAGGGCCAAATAATTGCAGCGGAAAATTTCTACCGTCCGACGTCTGAGGCGATTGCAAAGAAATACGAGTCCAAATTCCCGAAACTTAAGCTTGTGACGATTAATGATGCGCCATACGGCGGTTGGAGCAAGGTACAAACCGTTCATTTCAATGACGGAGGCATCTTCGATCAGATTTATAAACCGGCAGCCAAATAAAAGGGGTTAACCTCATTATGCAAACAGGTTGGAAAAATAAAAGCATACTCCCTGGGTTCGGCGTCACTATGGGCTTTACCCTGCTGTACTTAAGCCTAATCGTACTAATCCCGCTATCCGCGCTCATTCTGAAGACAGCGACGATGCCCTGGGATCGTTTCTGGCAAATCATCACCGACCCGCAGGTGGTCGCTTCGTATAAGCTAACATTCGGCGCCTCGCTCATTGGGGCATTAATCAACGCAGTTTTCGGCTTCATCGTAGCCTGGGTCTTAGTGCGATACAGCTTTCCAGGCAAAAGAATTCTGGACGCGCTTGTCGATATGCCCTTCGCACTTCCGACAGCCGTGGCAGGCATTGCTTTAACCAGCCTCTACTCAACCAAAGGATGGATCGGCGCCCTCCTGGAGCCGTATGGCATTAAAATTGCATTCACACCGCTGGGTATCATCATCGCACTAACCTTTATCGGGCTGCCCTTCGTGGTACGGACGGTGCAGCCTGTCATTGAAGAACTGGGGGCCGATACAGAGGAGGCAGCAGCGACACTAGGAGCTGGACGGCTGCGTACGTTCCGGAAGGTCATCTGGCCGGAGCTGCTACCGGCCCTCTTGACCGGTTTCGCTCTGGCCTTTGCCCGAGCGATCGGCGAATACGGCTCCGTGGTATTCATCGCTGGTAACATCCCGATGTTCACCGAGATCACGCCTCTGCTCATCATGACGAAGCTCGAACAGTACGATTACGCTGGCGCTACGGCCATTGCCGTTGTCATGCTAGTCGTTTCGTTCCTGTTGCTGTTGCTCATAAACTTCGTGCAATGGTACGCAAACCGCAAAGTCGTCTCAAGCTAATTGATCATCAGGACCGTAAGTAGAAGGGGAGGAACCGCACCATGGCGGGGGTTGTAACGAATATGAAAGCAGACCGTCGTAAGACGGGGCGGCCGAAACATGTGACCGAAGCCCCTTGGGTAAAGTGGACGCTAATCGGTATAGCGCTTCTGTACATGACGATTCTACTGGTACTTCCATTAATTACTGTTTTTGTGCAGGCATTTAAAAAAGGTCTTGATGTCTACCTCTCTGCCTTCGAGGATGAAGCGGCGAGACACGCTATTATCTTAACGCTCAAAACTGCGGCGATTGCCGTGCCGATGAACATTATTTTTGGCGTGTGCGCCGCATGGGCCATCGCTAAATTCAAATTCAAGGGCAAGAACGTGCTAATTACGCTGATTGATCTGCCCTTCGCTATTTCACCCGTTATTGCGGGCCTTGTGTTTGTCTTGCTATTCGGGGCTAAAGGCTGGCTTGGGCCGTGGTTGAACGACCATGATATTCAGATTATTTTTGCGCTGCCGGGCATCGTACTGGCAACTGCTTTTGTCACCTTCCCGTTCGTTGCAAGGGAACTTATTCCTGTCATGCAGGCACAGGGGGTGCAGGAGGAGGAAGCAGCGACAACCCTAGGCGCTAAGGGCTGGTACATCTTCTGGAAAGTTACGCTGCCTAATATCAAATGGGGCTTGCTGTACGGCATCATCCTGTGCAATGCGCGGGCAATGGGTGAATTCGGTGCGGTGTCGGTCGTATCCGGGCATATCCGGGGGGAAACGAACACGATTCCGCTTCATATTCAGATTTTGTATCAGGAATACAAATATGCGGCGTCGTTTGCATTTTCAACCTTATTAGTCGGACTTGCGCTGGTCACGCTGCTGGTCAAAAGGTTCCTAGAGTGGAAACAAGAACAATCGGAGACATAACGGAGGAAGGAACATGCAGATCGAGGTTAGAAATCTTTCTAAACATTTCGGCAGCTTTCAGGCTGCCGACGATGTATCGTTTCGTGTGCAGCAGGGCCAACTGATTGGCTTCCTGGGACCGAGTGGCGGCGGCAAGACGACAATTCTACGCATGTTAGCGGGCCTGGAAGAGCCAACCAACGGGGATATTTTGTTCGACGGGCAGCGGGTTAACGACCTGTCGCCGCAGGAGCGGAACCTGGGTTTTGTTTTTCAGAACTATGCTCTTTTTCGACACATGAGCGTGTTCGATAACATTGCGTTTGGTCTGAGCGTGCAGAAGAAGAAAAAGGCGGACATTCAGGCTCGCGTGCATGAGCTAGTAACACTGACTGGGCTGACTGGGCTGGAAAAAAGGCTCCCTCATCAGCTGTCCGGCGGACAGCGTCAGCGTGTGGCATTCGCTCGGGCATTAGCGCCGAAGCCAGGGCTGTTGCTGCTTGATGAGCCGTTCGCGGCCATTGATGCCAAAGTGCGTAAGGAATTGCGGACCTGGCTGCGTGAAACAATCAATAAAGTTGGCATCACGACCATATTCGTCACGCACGATCAGGAAGAAGCCGTCGAAGTGGCTGATGAGATTATGATTATTTCGCGAGGCCGACTGGAGCAGAAGGGAACGCCTATCGATATTTATAAGAAGCCACAAACACCTTTCGTGGCGGGCTTTATTGGCGAATCGAGCGAGATACCAGATGCGCATCTGCTGCGGGGCTTCGAGCAATTGGCGAGCGGCTGCAAGGCCGTTATCCGGCCTGAATTTGTCGAGGTTGGAAACAAGAACGAGCTGAGCCATCCTTCGGCATCTCAGCAAGGCATCGTGAGAAATCTTTTCTTTCGCGGAACGAGCTGGCAGGTGGAAGTGGAAGTTGAGGATTTTAAGCTGATTGCATACCGGTCGTTTGAGAAGCCGACGCTGGATCCAGGCGCAAGTGTTCATGTACTCATACATCGCGTTTACGCATCCGATGGGAACAAGACGATTGCCGTAGAGAATAGCCTTAAGCATGATCCGATGCCGGTGAATATTTAATGTCCAGCAAACACCATATTCTTCGCGTGAGCCGCGTCCCAGGAGGGGCGTGGCATTTTCTTTTATAAACGTCGGACTCGCAAAAATTAACTTTAGTTATACATCTATTCACTGGGGAGGAAACTACAGGAATTTCCATTTTCATCTCGAATACTATCAACCATAGGATACAATGTGGGCTGGAATGGTGGTCATGTTGAAGGACAGGACATATTTCATGCGCTTTTACATGTGATTCCTAGATATGAGGATGAAGGGGAGATTATATGATCATAGCAATCGACGCTGACCTGACACTCAAATCACTTGAACCGAAGGATGCTGAAGCCCTATTTGCACTAACCGATAGCTGTCGAGCGTACCTGAGAGAATGGTTGCCATGGGTGGATGCGACGCAGAATAGCGATCATTCCATAGCCTTTATACAGCACTGTCAAAATCAAGAGGCATCCAATAATGGCTTCACAGCTGGCATTTGGTTCAGGGGGGAGTTCGCAGGCTGTATCGGATTTCACCCGATTAATTGGGCTAATCATAGCGCAAGCCTTGGTTACTGGTTAGGGGAAGGCTTTCAAGGTCACGGCATCATGACTAGAGCCTCTCAATGGCTTGTAGACTATTCGTTTAACGAACTAGGCTTAAACCGAGTCGAAATCAAATGTGGAGATAGCAACTTTAAAAGCCGAGCCATTCCCGAGAAATTAGGGTTTACAAGAGAGGGTCAGATTCGAGATGCCGCATGGCTGAATGATCATTACATCGACCTTATTGTGTATGGCATGCTGAAGCGTGAGTGGAGGCAGGGTTAATCTAGAAAGGATGCAAAAAGCAGGTTGCCTTGAACTTGGCAACCCGCTTTTTTTATATGGCTATTTCGTAGCACCCATGATATCCCAATCACGCTGTAAAATAATCCGTTCCCCGACTTTGAAACTGACGGTCAGATGATTCATCCCTGGCTTAAGTGGTTGATCCAATGAAATGTCATACAGCCCATCGTTATAACTCAAATCATAAAGTAATTTCATCGCGGCAACTTGTTCGGTTGTGGATGTTTCGTTGGAATCGCGGTTGTTAACCGTGATTTGTAAGGTTTGAGAGATGCTGCCACTCTCATCATAACGGTTAGCATAAAGCAGCCCTGACATACGCCAATGTTTATCACTTGCATTAGGAGGCAGTTGGAGATGAGCAATCTCATACTGGCGTGAACTTAATGTTATAACCTTGCTATCATTATAGCCTTTGTTGACGTTGGTGGTGGCTCCAAACAAAGTTCTTATATCGGTTAGACTGAGGTAGGGTGTGCCCTGAGGGTTAGGAGAAACAGGTGAAGAGGCAAGTGTGAACTGTTTAGCCAATTTACCGTCCCAGCGTGTTCTAGCCTGAAGATCGCCCGTTTTTATTTGAAAAGCATAGCCGGAATCGTTCGTTAACGTCCACCAGCCTGCGACATCAGGACCTGTTAGCTCGTAATGATACATACGTGCAAGAAAGGCAGTATCTAAGAAAGGTTCACCTTGCTTGTCGTCGAATCCAATGGATTCACTGCCGTGTGTATAGGCACCTTCCTCATTTTTATAGAAAGCCCCTTGATAGGAGCTATTGCTTTGGATTTCCATATCCGATTCGCGGTCCTTCAATACTACCCTATCCATACTGGGGACAAGCTGAATCCATGCCTTACCCACGAATGAATTAATCTGGAACCAACGGATGCCATTCGGGTCGGTCCAAGCGGCTAATGGATGGAGAGTTTGTGGGCCGAGCTGCCCACGATGAAGTGAGATGCCTGTGGATAACGGTACAGATACGTGACAGGCGAGTTAAGCTGGATGGTTGCAGTCTCAGCGACAGCATCCTCAGGTTCGGCAAACGTAGGATTAAACCAGCCTTCACCCTGCGTGGTCCGCACGTGATACCAATCACCATCATAGCCATAATTAGTGATGTATTCGTTATATGTTTTTTCAAAGACAGGCAAGTCTCCTGTAAGGACTAACTTAGGCTCATCCTCATACTGGGCGGAAGGATAAGTATACAGCGCACTTGGATGTGTTCGTTTAATGATCTTTGTTTCGGATTCGATCGGTTGTCCGCCACCAAATGTCCATTTCACACCATCAGCTGTGTTGATTCGATAATAGGTTCCGAGCAAAGTATGAAATTTGCCAGTTACATGTACAAACTGTTTAAATAGAGTCCCGTCTGTTTGATAGGTTTGATAATCAAATTGAGGCTTAAGGTTATAGGAAAAGTTTGAATAATAGCTCATTTGATCTGCTGGAAGGAAGGTGCCAATCTGATCTAGATTCAAATGAATCCACTGATCTCCCAGCCAGGTTGTGTGAATTTTTAGCCATTTCTTCGGATTGTAAACATCGCCTCCACCAGAGCTATTCCTGAACCAACCTTTTTCTGCGTCAACGACACGGACCTCCTGTGGGGAAAGGGCTGCTGTAGGCTGGCTTTTTTCCGATGGCTTCGCATAGATCGGCGTCTCGATCATCAAGCTTATCGTCGTTGGCGGCGGGGCTTCGAATTGCCAAGGAGCGGTTTTAATCCATCGATCTCCGACGTCGGTATGTATTTTCCACCAATTCCATCCCCCTGACCAGTGGGTTTCGGCTTCAATGACCTCAACGGTCTGAGGGGAGAAGGACCCCTCTGCTTTGTTCAGCAGTGCATTCGGAATCACATAGTAAGGAATGTCCGCAAGCAGGGTTATTTTTGTGGGAATATGGACCCCGTCCGCGACTTCCGTTGGTGTATCAGCATATTCGTAAGCGTTCCCCGAAGAAATCCCAAGACTGACTTGCAAGCCTATACTGACTAGCCCAAGAGCTACAATCTTTTTCCACATCGTCTGTCACTCCTTCATGCCATGATTTCAATCACCTAGTATGTTCTACTATAATATGGATAATAAGTTGTGGTGAATAGCCAAAAAGTGTTTGTAAAGCCAAAGAAGCAAAGGGCATGCGCCAATTGAGGCTGATCATTTCAAGATTAGCAAGCCGAGCATATCGCATCATTTGAATTTGCTTAAACAGGCGGGGCTTGTACTTGATGAACGTCAGGGACAACATATTATGTACACCTTGCACACCACAGTTGTCGAAGAAGTGATTGGATGGATGTTTAACATACTTAACAAAAAAGATCAGGAGGAACCGTCATGAAAACATATGCGGGTTATGAGGTCTATTGATCCGAAGAAAGCGAATTTCGAGAAATTTCCTGCGGCTTTTGAGGTGACACGGTTCGGGGTGACCCTTCTTTTAGCTGTTGTAGGCTGGGCGGTCATTTTCGTTAATTTAGGCCATAGCTTGGATTTCCAAAAAATCACGATGATTCCGCTTGGCGCGTTGTTTGCTGTCATGGGGAATTTCTTAACGCAGGTGAAGCCCAACTATACGTTCGGAATTCGAACGCCAATTAGTTCTTTAATTCCAGTTCTCTACTCCTATATGTTGTTTAATCGTCTTAAGAAGTGAATAGGGTGCATGCAGGCTGCCAGCGAAACGCTGAGCAGCCTTTTCTCACATTTGTTTAACACCATTAACCTTTAAGCTAGGCGTGTCACTTTTTAACGCATACTTTCGATTCAGAAGAAAGCCGAAGAGGGAAGCAAGTGATTGCTGGAACAGCATGCCAAGCACGACTGGAATCGCCACGGGCGGCGGGAAATAGGCTACAGCGAGTACCGCGCCCGCACTGATATTTCGCATACCACTGTTAAAAGTAAGGGCAACCACGACATCTTGTTCCCAACGGAACAACCTAGCGACAAGCCAACCGATCATGTAGCCCAGCGAGGCCACAATGAGCACAAAAGCTGCCAATCCTAGCAATTTGGCGTTGAAATCCCGCAGATAGGGAGCGATGACGGAGCTATTAATCGCAACGACGATACCCATGAAAATTTTAGAAAAAGGACCTAAACGACCACCCCACTGCTCCTTAATTTTCCCTCGCGTCCATTGATTCAGCAGCATCCCGATGAGAGAAGGTACGACGATCATGAAGAATAAGCCCTTCATCATGGCAAAGGTATCGAGCTGTACCTTGGTGCCAACCAAAACAGACAGTGTGTACGGTACGACGAAAGGTGAGAGAATCGTATCCATCAGGATGATCGATAATGTAAGCACAATATTGCCCCGATAGATCGCCACCCACACGAAGCTAGTAATCCCAGTAGGAATGGCTGCGGCCAAAATAAGTCCCGTAATCGTCAACGGTTCGTGACTATAAACAGCATGCCCGAGACCGAGCGCAATAAGCGGCATCCCGACATGCAAGATGAACAAAGTAGCTAGAAGCGGAAGCGGTTGAACAACGACCTTAATGAATTCTCGGAAACTGGAGGAGATACTCCCCGAGAAGGTCATGAAGGCAAACAACCAAGGTGATAAATAGGTGAATCCTGATAAGTGACTTCCGAGCAGAACGCCGATCAGGACACTGATGGGGGTGATAAGCGGCATAATCTTTTCTAATTGACGATTCAACTGAGGCAGCATCTAGGTGAACATTCCTTTCGTGACCAGTTCAGAACTGGTGCAGTAATATGCCGATTGATCTTACAATTGTAGCAGAACAAAAAATAGAAGATAAGAGTCAATTAGAGGAAGGTTAATGACATCAATAAAAAAAGCATGCCATCCGAAGATGACATGCTCTGAGGGATAACCAATTTATTTACCAAGTAAAATTTTCGTGTACGGGGAATCAATAGGAAGCATGATGACAGGCTCTCCTTTAAATGACACCAAGTAACTATCCAGCGTACGGTAGAAATTGTAGAAGGCTGGGTCCTGGCCGTAGGCAGTGTTGTAAATTTTAGCCGCTTCTTGCTCGCCTTCAGCCACGATTTTCTTCGCGTCAGCTTGGGCTTGAGCGATCAACTCGCTTGCCTGTCTGTCAGCCTTGGAGGTGATTTTCTTCGATTCTTCATCCCCCTCGGATAAGTACTTCGCCGCGATGGATTGGCGGTCGGAAATCATCCGTTTATACACGCTTTGCTTGTTAGAATCGGGCAGATCGGTACGTTTGATACGCACATCGACGATTTGGATGCCGTAGTTATCGCGCTCCATCAACTCCGAAACTTCCTTCGTAATCTCATCGTTCAGGTTACCACGTTGTGTATTTTCGCTGATGATATCGCTGTAATTGATCTCCGATAATTTCCGTCTAACGGTGTTATACACAGCCGCATCAATGCGCTCTTCCCCGCCTGTGATGGATTGAATCGTACGCAGGAACTGCTGAGCATCATCAATCCGCCATACCGTATAGTTATCAACTTCGATCGGCTTTTTATCTTTGGTCAAAATGGAAGTAGGCTTGCTGTCATACACCATCTGATATTTTGGAAGCGTGCGAACCGATTCAATGAATGGGATTTTAAAATGAATCCCAGGCTCCGTTTGGATCCGAACGGCTTCTCCGAATTTGAGAACGACGCGGTATTGTCCTTCTTTGACAATAAAGATGGAAATCAGGAAGAAAAAAGCAAGAACTACACCAACGATTGATCTGAAAATCCATTTGCGTTGCATGGTCATTTCGCAGCCCCTCCTTGCGCCGTTCCTGTTGCAGCGGCAGGTGTCCGTAACAGCTCATTAATTGGTAAATATTTGACCGTTTCGCCGGTGCTGTCGCTGATGAAAATTTTGGCATTCGGTAATATTTTCTCTAACGTCTCGATGATAAGTCTGCTTTCCGTAACCGATTTATTATTCGCATACTCCGCATAGATGGCATTGAACTTCGCAACATCCCCCTGAGCATTCAAAATCCGTGATTTCTTCTGGGCTTCGGCATTCTCAAGAAGGGCCTGAGCGTTTCCGCGCTCCCTAGGCAGGATATCATTTTCGTATTTCGTTGCGACGTTAATCTTCGTGTTTTTCTCTTCCCGCGCATTCGTTACATCTTTAAAAGCATTCTGTACATCACCCGCAGGCGGCTCAATATCTTGGAACTTCAAATCGACAATATGGATGCCAGTTTGATATTTGGTCTGCATCTCGATCAATCGTTCTTTGACCTTGCCTTGGACCTCGGTTTTTCCTTCTGTAATGGCAAAATCGAGTGCGGTAGCACCGATAACTGAACGAATCGCTGCACTCGCGGAGTTGCGAAGGAACAATTCTGCATTATCAATGTTGTACAAGTAGTTACGCATGTCACTGATATTCCATTCCACAACGGCATCGGCTGATAAAATATTTTCATCCCCCGTGATCATCATCGCTTCTTCATCTACGGGTGTGATTTTACCATTGGCTTCACGGAAGCCGATCTGGATACGCTGAGTCTTTTTGGCAGGCAGTACAATCACCTGTTGAATAGGGAAAGGGAGTTTAAAGTGAAGCCCAGCTTCCTTCTCCGTCGTATATTTGCCTAATGTTAAAATGGCCGCTTTCTCATGCTCCTGCACCGTATAGAAGGTGGACGATCCAAAGATGAGGACAAGAACGATAATAAGGCCGGCTATGATTTTAGTCACCAAGCCCGGAGGGAGCGAGGTAGGTCTTCGTCGATCGGGTTCTGGCAGTACAAATGGTTCCATTGAAAACACCCCTTTAATATAAGATTTACTGCTATGCTATACGGGTGAAGTTGGAATTAGTTTCATTATGGTCGAATGAGGGATACGATGGAAATTAGTTATTTCCAAGAGTTGGCTGTCATGCTATGATATTTAGTAATTGCAAACGAATGAATCCCTAGGGGCGCCGAGAGGCTGAGACAGTGTAGACTGAACCCTTTGAACCTGATCTGGTTTATACCAGCGGAGGAAAGTGGAACGAGCTTTGGAGCCGATTTAATATCGGTATATGATGAGGCAGCCTACAACCACTTTCCTGAGGAAAGTGGTTTTTTTATTTTTTCGACAACGTCAGGATGGTTTACTTGTTCGTGAGCACAAGCGATGTTTGGTGGAGAGGAGTCGAGCGATCGGTGTCAGAGAAAGAGCTGCATGTCATATCAGGTGGAAAGCATACATGGTCAGAGATAGCGAAGATTGCGGCACAGATTCACCCCTATGTCACAGCGATTCATATTCGCGAAAAAACGAAGTCCTTGGACGAAATTTTTATCGGCATGCAGTACATCTTGGAGCAAGGGATTCCTGCCAAAAGTCTGTACATCAACGGCTTTCCTTCTATCGCTCTAGCTCTACAAACAGGGGGGCTTCAGCTTCCAGGCACGACACCATCGCTGGTTATTCAGGATGAGTTCTGCCAAGGGATACAGCGCATCGGAGTCTCCGTGCATCATGCAGATGAGGCGAAATGGCGTGAAAAAGAAGGTGCCGACTATGTCATGTACGGTCATATCTTTGCGACAAACTCGAAGCGGGGAGCGCCGCCTAGAGGCTTGGAGCAATTACGGGAACTGGTTAATCACGTTAACATTCCTGTGATAGCGATTGGTGGGATGACGCCTGCGAGAGTAAGATCCGTGCTGGATACAGGAGCATCGGGTATCGCGGTCATGAGCGGAATTTGGGAAGCAGCGGATCCACTCGGAGCCGTTCTGGCCTATCACGATGAGCTTAGGCAGATAGAGGTGAGTTAAATGTCAGCAACAAGATCAGATGTCATCATCGTTGGCGGTGGTGTTATTGGTACATCCATCGCCTATTACTTGGCTAAAAGAGGGCAATCCGTCACGCTGCTGGAGCGCGGCCAGCTGGGCACAGAAGCCTCGGCTGCGGCAGCGGGCATGCTCGGTGCGCAGTCCGAGATGGAGGACACCGGCGCCCTGTTCCAATGGGCGCGCCAAAGCCGTGCCATGTTCCCCGAGCTAAGCGGGGAACTGCGAGAACTCACGGGCATCGACATCGGCCTCGTCCGTGAGGGGCTGCTGAACGTCGCGCTCAGCGACGTTCAAGAGCGAGAGCTGCGCGCGCGGGAGAAGCTCCAGCGCGCGGTGGGCGAGAAGGCCCAGTGGCTCAGCGCCGCTGAAGCCACTGCGATAGAGCCCGCGCTGAGCGGAGCTACGCGCGGAGCCCTGTACCTGCCCGAGGATGGGCAGGTAGATGCGCCCTTGCTGGCTGCGGCGTTCGCGCAGGCTGCGCAGGTGCTGGGGGCGAAGGTGCAACCCTTCGCCGGGGTGCAAGGGCTGCTGACCGCGCAGGAGCGCGTCATCGGCGTGCTGACAGCCGCCGGTCCGCTCTACAGCGACCACGTTGTCGTCGCCGCAGGCACGTGGAGCGGTCAGCTGCTTGCAGGCATCGGCATCGACCTGCCGATGTATCCCGTGAAGGGCGAGTGCTTTTCCGTGAGGACGCCGAAGCCTCTATTGAAGAAAACCCTGTTCACGCCAGGGTGCTATATCGTTCCGAAAGCCGGCGGACGGTTGGTGGTCGGCGCGACGGTCGTACCGAACAGCTATGACCGCAAGGTGTCGCTCTCGGGCTTAGCCGAGCTGATGGAACGCGCGAGGGGTCTGATGCCGCTACTTTGCGATGCAGAGTGGGAGAAGGCTTGGTCGGGGCTGCGCCCGCAGACAGCCGACGGATTGCCCTACATCGGCAAGGTACCGATGGTAGAGGGTTTGTATACAGCTTGCGGTCACTACCGCAACGGGATTTTGCTGAGCCCGATCACCGGGAAAGTGATGGCGGATTGGATCGTGGGCGGAGATGGCGTTGGTGAACAAGGGATGCCACCGTTAGCCACTTGGCTGAATGCTTTCAGCCCTGATTTATCGCCGGAGACCACGCGAGTGAGTCAGCAGGCTAAGGAAGAATTCTCGGCTACAGGAAAGGAATGGATAAGCCTTGAAACTGCACATTAATGGTCAGCAGGTTGATGTACCCGATACGATTCGAACCGTTGTGGAGCTGCTGGCACACTTCGATTTGAGCGACAAAATGCTCGTGGTTGAGCATAACGCAGCCATTTTACATAAAGAGGATCACGCAGGTGCTGAGCTTGCAGAAGGTCACAAAATTGAGATCGTTCATTTCGTTGGAGGAGGATAAAGACATGTTAAAAATCGGTCCATATGAGTTCCGTTCACGTTTGCTGCTAGGTACGGGGAAGTTTCCAGATTTTCAGATTCAAAAACAAGCGGTGGATATCAGTGAGTCCCAAATTTTGACGTTTGCGGTGCGACGGATGAACATTTTTGAAGCGAGTCAGCCGAATTTCTTGTCGATGCTGGATACGTCGAATTTCACATTGCTGCCGAATACCGCAGGTGCCAAAACAGCCGAAGAAGCGGTTCGCATCGCGCGTTTAGCGAAAGCCTCAGGCTTGTGCGACATGATCAAAGTTGAGGTTATTGGGGATGAAATGACGCTGCTGCCCGATCCAGTGGAAACGCTGAAAGCTTCGGAAATGCTGCTAGAGGAAGGCTTTATCGTGCTTCCTTATACATCAGATGACGTGTTGTTAGCTAAGCGTCTGCAAGCTCTCGGCGTACATGCAATTATGCCAGGCGCATCACCGATCGGCACGGGGCAGGGGATTATTAACCCGCTGAACCTAAGCTTCATCATCGAGCAGGCGACGGTTCCCGTTATCGTGGATGCAGGTATTGGTGCACCTTCGGATGCGGCATTGGCGATGGAAATGGGAGCGGACGGCGTGTTGCTTAACACAGCAGTATCAGGTGCTAAGGATCCAGTCAAAATGGCGTACGCCATGAAACTCGCGATTGAAGCGGGACGCGCTGGCTTTGAGGCGGGGCGCATTCCGAAGAAGCGCTACGCATCGGCAAGCAGTCCGATGGACGGGTTGAGTCGGGGATAGGGAAAGCCCTGCAATACGGAATCATGGCTAACGGACATGGAAGACGCTATTTGGTAAGTATATGAGGTTTTGAAATTCTAACGGACACTGGAGACGCTATACAGCGGAATTTGCTTAATACTTGTGAATTCTGCTGAGATAACGTCTGTGGTGTCCGTTAGATCATGGATAAAGCTATTTAGGCAACTATAACGTCCGTTATGACCGTTAGAAAATCTAGATGGAAGTCTGCAGCGTAGGATTGAGAGAGGGGGGAATAGCGTGGCGATTTACAAAGCATTGACGATAGCTGGCTCAGATAGCGGCGGTGGCGCAGGCATTCAGGCGGATCTGAAAACATTTCAAGAGATAGGCGTCTACGGCATGTCCGTGATTACGGCTGTAACCGCACAGAATACGTTGGGGGTGCAAGGGGTTTACCCGATGGGCGCGGAAGCTATCGAGCGCCAATTGGCGTCCATTGGGGAAGATTTGCGACCTGATGCGTTGAAGACGGGGATGCTTTTCAGCGGAGATATTATTCGCATTGTGGCAGCAGCCATCAAGAAGTATGAATGGACGCAAATTGTTGTAGATCCGGTGATGATTGCCAAAGGCGGGGCTTCGCTCCTGCAGCAGGAGGCGATTGATGCCATGATCCATTCGTTGCTGCCGCTAGCTGATGTGGTGACTCCAAATATCCCTGAAGCGGAGGCGCTTAGCGGGATGCGGATTACGGATGGGGACTCTCGGCAGAAGGCCGCGATACGAATTCATGCGTACGGCTGTAAGCATGTGATGATCAAAGGCGGTCATGAAGCGAATACCGAGCAGGCGACGGATTTACTGTATGATGGAGCTTCCTTTACTGAGTTTACGTCTAAAAGGCTAGTTACGCAGCACACGCATGGAACAGGCTGTACGTTTGCAGCTGCACTGACGTCGGGATTGGCGCAAGGACTTGCGACGAAGGCGTCTTTGCAGTTGGCGAAGAGCTTCATCCACGCTGCGATATCGGAGCCTTTACATATCGGAAGCGGGCATGGACCGACGAATCATTGGGCATATCAGCAGGGTGTTCGGGCTGCTGATGTTAAGGATATTGCAACGCGAGGTGTACGATGAGCGTTGTGTTGAGTAAGGAGCAGCTGCGCAAGGCGCTGCGTTTGTATCTCGTGATGGGCAGCCCCAATTGTGGCGGGGCTGACCCGTACGAAGTGCTGGAAGCCGCCATCGACGGCGGCATTACGATGTTTCAGCTGCGCGAGAAGGGCCCCGGCGCCCTGCAGGGGCCGGAGCTGCTCGCGCTAGGCGCACGGCTGCGCCGGCTTTGCGCGCAGCGCGCGATCCCGTTCATCGTGAACGACGATGAACGGCTGGCTCTAGCGCTTGCGGCCGATGGGATCCACATCGGCCAAGAGGACGCTCCAGCCGCTGCTGTGCGCAAGCGGCTGCCGAACATGATCGTGGGCGTATCGGCCCACGATCTGGGCGAAGCCCAGTCGGCGCTGGCCGAAGGCGCCGACTACTTGGGCGTAGGCCCCCAGTACGCCACGCGCACGAAGCTCGATGCGCGTGAGGCTCAGGGGCCTACTGTACTAACGCGGATGCGTGCAGGCGGCATCCAGCTGCCGCTCGTGGGCATCGGTGGCATCGATGCCACGAATGCGGGCGCCGTCATCCGCGCAGGGGCGGATGGCATAGCGGCGGTTAGCGCCATCGCGGGTGCGCGCTCACCACGCGAAGCCGCCATGGCGTTACGAAAGCTGATAGATGAATAATCAGGAATTATCTGGAATTAGCATGGCACAGCACCATCCCCCACTTCGCATCACAAGATGACGGATGACAAATATCATTAATTGTTAGCTGTAATTAGCTAGAATAGATTAATTGATAGATGGATAGGCTCTGGTTGGAATGGCCCAGTACCATCCCCCACTTCGCATCACAAGATGACGAATGACAAATATCATTAATTGTCAGCTGAAAACTCTGAGACGTTTCTACCTTTATTGGTGACAGAAACGTCCCTTTTTGCTACCATAGTAGAAAGCTTAATTTCGGTAACTCGTTAACGCGGTGAAACGATGCACAAACAAAGGCGTCGTACTGATTAATTAGGTAGGCAGAAACCGCAATTGACATAGATTCTATTTAGCATTATGATACGGTTAAAAAGATTTGACCGTCGTTTAATTAATCCCGTTAAGAGATTAAAAGTTGACCAAGAAGCGCATGACGTAAGGCTTTTTCGAGAAAAACTCACTCGTTCTAGTAGATGTACATACGTTTTTCATTGGTACAAGAGAGGGAGGTCGGATCCACGATGAAATTGCAACCTGTTTATATCATTGAAGAACTCGAACAGCTCAAAACCATTAGTGATCCACTTCGTGCTAGAGTACTGCTTTATCTCATAGAGAAAGCTTATACCGGCCAACAGTTGGCCAAACTGTTAGGGATGGCGCGCGCGAAGGTGCATTATCATTTGAACGAGCTTGAGCGTCATAATTTGATTATTGTTGTTCGTACGGAACTTAAGAATGGTATTGTACAAAAATTCTATCGTGCCGTAGCACGCGGTTTTGTGCCTAGTGAGAACTTGCTCCCGTATGTATCGGAGGTAGAAAATTACTACCGTGAACGTACTTTGAGTGTACTTGGACATGCTAGAAACAGAGCGATTAATGCGCCTGAAGAGGCGTTTCAGATTCCGTCACCCGACCGCACTCAATGGCCCATCATCATGACGCAGGTTGAAGTGAAAATGAGTAGAGCGAAATATACCGAATGGTTGAGGAAATTTCGCGCCCTAATTTATGAGCTAGATAGCGAACAAGAAGAGAACGGGGAATGGTTCTATTTGACCACGGTCGGCTTTCAGACACATGAAAGAGGCTTTGACCCCATCGAACCCGCCCAAGAAGAGGAGAGTTAATTCATGTTGGATCCTAGACTAACTAAGCTTGCAGACGTATTGGTGAATTACTCCGTGAAAGCGAAAGCTGGCGAGAATATTTTAATTGAAGCGTACGGGATTGATTCCGCGCTGGTTAAAGAAATTGTAAAGAAAGTTCATGCCGCAGGAGCGCATCCTTTCGTAAACTTGCGTGATCATGCTGTCATTCGTGAACTCGTTATGAACGGTACAGAAGCTCAAATGCAAACATGGGCGGATGCGGATTCGTTCCAAATGAAACAAATGCAAGGCTACATAGGTGTACGCGGAGGCGCTAATATTTATGAGCTGTCGGATATTCCGGCTGATCGCATGAAGCTGTACAACTCCGTGTATTATCAACAGGTTCATTTTGATGTCCGCATTAAGGATACAAGATGGGTTGTTCTTCGCTACCCAACGTCTTCCATGGCGCAGCTGGCAAGCATGAGTACAGAAGCGTTCGAAGATTTCTACTTCAATGTATGTACGATGGATTATGGCAAAATGTCCAAAGCGATGGATCCGTTAAAAGAGCTTATGGATCGCACAGACAAAGTGCGCCTGGTTGGCCCTGGTACGGATTTGACGTTCTCGATCAAAGGCATCGGCGGCGTCAAATGCGACGGCGAGTTGAACATCCCGGATGGCGAGGTGTATTCGGCTCCTGTGCGTGATTCCGTTAACGGTATCATTTCGTACAATACGCCTTCGCCTCATGATGGCTTTATTTTCGAGAACGTTGTGCTCCATTTCGAAAATGGTAAAATCGTTAAAGCGACGGCGAATGATACGGATCGCATTAATGAGATTTTTGATATGGATGAAGGCGCTCGCTACGTAGGTGAGTTTGCGATTGGTGTGAATCCTTATATCAAACACCCGATGAAGGATATTCTGTTCGATGAGAAAATCGACGGCAGCTTCCACTTCACACCTGGTAATTGCTATGATGATGCCTACAACGGCAATAAATCCTCGCTGCATTGGGACATGGTAAACATCCAACGTCCTGAGTATGGCGGCGGCGAAATTTGGTTCGACGATGTATTGATCCGTAAGGACGGTATTTTCGTTCTGCCTGAGCTTCTAGTATTGAATCCGGAAAACCTGAAATAGGTTCCGTTCCACAGTAAAAAGGTTGTCCAACGTCATGTATTGACGTGGGCAACCTTTTTTGTATGAAACAATGTATTTATGACATCGTAACTTTCAGCTGCTGGACAAGCTTCTTGGGTGCCGTTCGCGCATACCCTTCGACGATCAAATCCTGAATCTCTGTCCATGGCACGAGTTCAACATTCAGGATGCTAACCCAGCCGTGACGGCCGATGTAAGGCGTCTTCTGATAAGCCGTGGCATCCTGACCTAAGAGGAACTCCTGCGTAGTAAGGTTCGTTTTGAGTGATGTTGAGACTTGGCCATCCGTTTCGCCCATAAAAATAAAAGGTTTGTCTTTGACACGAAAGGTGGTGTGGCCAAATCCATCTACCTTTTCTTCTACTTCTGGCAGTTTTGTGCAAAAATCACGGATTCGGGCAACGAGTGCCAGTCCCTGAGCGGATTGAATCTGACTGTGGGACACTAAGATCAACTCCTGAGGATGGATTGGAATTCACTGCAACTGCCTATTACACCCGTCGCTGCTGCGACTGGTACTGCCGCGGGGGCAGGCCAACGGCCTTTTTAAACGTCCGAATGAAGTTCGAATAGTCATTGAAGCCTGCTAGCTGGCACGTGTCAGTGACCGTGGAGCCCTCACGCAGCAAATGTTTCGCTCTAGCAATTCGTTTGAACAGGATGTGCTCGTGAATCGTGCTGCCGGTATGCTTTTTGAACAGTCGGCACAGGTAGGAGCGATTCATGAAGACGACCTGCTCCAACACCTCGAGCGACAGGTCTTGATCTAGATTTTCGTCAATGTAGGTGAATAGAGAGGAGAGCTTGTCTGGCATCATGACCTGCTCTTCTTGTTTGCCTTGATTTTGAAAGATTCGATTGATAAAAACGAGCAGCTCAATAAAGGTAGCAACGAACAGGATCTCTGATCCTGGTAGTGCCTGCGGACGGCGATGCATCTCCATTCGCTCATAGAGCTTCATGATGTCGTCGATTTGCGACGGCGTCAGTCTCATCCGATTTTGCTCACCAAAAACACGGTTATCAAAACAGTCCAACAGATTGAACTCAGTAGAATTGAAATGCTGTAACAGAGCGGGATTGAAGTGAATAACGACATTCTCGTAACGCTGTTTCTTCGATTGAAAATTAGGCCGATGAAGCTCATTGCTATGCATAATCAGCAAGTCGCCATATTGCAAGGGATATACTTGCTTTTCGATAAAATAATGAACGTCACCTGTAAGGAAGAAGTAGATTTCATAATGGTCCTGATGCTGGTGGAACTCCAGCGGGATCGGATTATGGGTGACCGCGTGTCGGAAATTTATCATATGATTGAGATTGTTATACATTTCCTGCATATGAAGCGCTCCTCTATGAGTTGGAGTCAATATAAGCAAACTTTTGCCCAATTAATGCAATGAATACGTTATTATTATACTGCAAAATATAGGAGAGTTAAACATTCAACCTGATCTTGCTTATACTTAAGCTTATGCTTACGATGCTAGTTTTTCTAGCGAAAAACTTTTAGGAGGCTTATATATGAAATTATCCGTATTTACTGTGGCGACACCAGATTTGACCCCTGAACAACTTGCTAAAGCGGCTGCTGCTGCTGGTATTACTGGTATTGAGTGGCGCTTCAAAGATATCCCTGCTGACGCTGTGGGAGAGACTCCATCCTTCTGGAGAAATAATCTGTGCTCCATCGATCCAGCTGCTTCGGAGGCAGAGCTTGAACGCTTTAAGCTTGCTGCCATTAACGAAAACTTGGTGAACTTGAGCATCACGCCATATTTAAATAACTGTGACGTTGCTGAAACGGAGCATGTTTTTAAAGCGGCTCAAAAGGTAGGCGTACCTTTCATCCGTGTGGGTGTACCTGCTTACGATAAAAGCAAAAACTACAATGATTTGTTTGCCAAAGCAGTGGACTACCTTCACCATGTTCAAGAGCTTTCCCAGCAGTATGGGGTGAAAGGCTTGGTTGAAATTCATATGAATACGATCGCGCCAAGCGCAAGTCTTGCGCACAGACTGGTAGCTGGCTTTAAACCTGAGCATCTTGGTGTTCTTCACGATGCGGGCAACATGGTTTATGAAGGGTTCGAGAACCACCGTATGGGCCTTGAATTGCTAGGACCTTACTTGGCACATGTGCATGTCAAAAATGCCGCATGGTCGCTTACAGGAGAGGAAGAAGACGGCATTAAGCTGTGGAAATGCGCGTGGACGCCAATTGACGAGGGTATCGTAAACTGGAAGCAGTTGCTTGGCGATTTGAAAGCAGTTGGTTATGACGGCTACCTCGGTATTGAAGATTTCAGCGGTCAATTCGGCTCACAAGAGATGCTGAATAACTTCTCCGCGAAAGTGAAGCAATGGTTGGCTTAATAGATGATTTATAAGGCCTAATTATAAAGCCTAATAAAGAAATAACCTTCAAAACCACGGGAATGACCACTATGGGATTGAAGGTTATTTTTGTGCTCGGATCATTGATGCACTTTTACATTTTCGCACTTTCGCAGCAGGATGGAGCGTACGCTGGATGTAGATACGGTGCTGCTAATGAATATCGCTCGGACGATTCTAGTTGTCAGCCGACGCCAATTTCACAACCGCGCTAATCGCAGCTTCAATCTCCCGCTCAATCGCCCCAGACACAACATCCGTATGCGGGTTGTACACTTCCCGCAGATCAGCATCCGCATAGCCATCCAAGGCGACAATAGCACCAGCACGCACACCGCGCAACGAAGCGATGACATAGAGTGCCGCAATTTCCATCTCGACGGCTAAAGCGCCAGCTTGCTTGTATTTACGATGCGGGAATTCCTCGACGCCTTGGAAGAAAGCATCTAACGTAACCGTAATCCCTAGCTTCACTAGACCGTCCGTCTCACAAGCTGCTTCATAAAGCGCGCGTGTAACGTCATGTTCGGCTACCGCAGGGAAGCCATGTGGCACTAACTGGCGAGTTAAACCTTCTTCACGTACCGCCGCGGTGCTTACAACGAGACTTCCTGGTGGAACATCCGCGGAGTAGGAGCCAGCCGTCCCGACGCGAATCAATGTCTTGACGCCGCCTTTGATAAGTTCTTCGAAGCAAACTGCCGCACCAGGGGATCCGACACCATGACTTACAACGGTGATGGGAACACCATTTTTTTCGCCAACGAAAGTACGATATTCTCGGCTGAAGCTGAGCTCTCTTGCATTGTCTAGCTTACGCGAAATAGCTTCGGCTCTGAACGGATCCCCACAGACGATCGCATATGGTGATAGGTCTTCCGAATTGACTTGTAAAATAGGCAATAACATACTAGTCGAACTCCTTTCTGACCCATTCATCTTCTGGAATAGGAATGGCTTCGCCAGAGAAGCGTTGTTCTTCAAAAGGATCGGCTACATTGTGGAAGCCATTCCGTTCCCAGAAGCCCTCGCGATCCTCGGCCATGAACTCGATACCGCGAATCCATTTGGCACTTTTCCAGAAATACAAATGGGGAACTACGAGCCGAAGCGGCCAGCCATGCTTTAGCGTGAGCGGCTTGCCATCGAAGGTCATGGCAAGCAAGATATCGTCACCCATGAGATCTGCGAGTGGCACATTCGTTTCATAGTCGTTGTCCGCGTGAATCATGACATACTTTCCTTCAGGTTTCACATCCAAGTGTTGGAGGAAATCCCTGAACCGCACACCTTCCCACACCGTATCCAGCTTGGACCAACGGGTCACACAGTGAATATCGCATTGGATTTGGGTGCGAGGCAGGGCAAGCAAGTCGTCGTAGCTGAAGGTTTTCTCTTCAGCTACTTGTCCAAAAACGCGTAACGACCACTCCGCCATATCGTACTTCGGTACTTCTCCCTCATGCAAAATAGGGAAACGGTCCGTAACTACTTGACCAGGCGGAATTCGATCAGCAAGCTCTTGTGGAACCTCTACAGCGGGGATTTGCATGCGCTTGATGCGCTCCGCTTTGGTGTCTTTGTGCATCTGTCATCCTCCTAAGCTTATGCGTGAATCTCTTAACGTGAACTGCCATTCGCTTTCTGTGCATCCGCCAAGTAATTCCCTTTACGGAAGAATAGCATCGCAAGCAATGTAACGATATAAGGCAGCATTTGTGTGAAATGGGTAGGTAAAGAGAAGCCTTGAAGTCGGATACTGAACGCATCCATTAAGCCAAATAGTAAGCTGGAGGCCATGACGCCAATCGGATTGGCTTGTCCCAGCATCGTTGCGACGAGTGCAATAAAGCCTCGGCCTGCCGTCATCCCTTCGGTAAACATCGTGACTTGTCCGAGTGAAAGCTGTGCACCGGCTAGTCCACACAGGACACCACAGATCAGCACCGCCAAATATTGCATCCGATTGACTTTGATGCCTAGGCTTTTCGCGGCAACCGGATTTTCCCCGACTGCAATCATGCGAAAGCCTAGAACGGACTTAAATAGTAAATATTGAAGACCGAATACGAGCACAAACGCCAGATAGACAAGTGGGGAATGCCCGGAAATAATCCCGCCAATGACAGGGATATCTTGAATGATAGGGATATCCCACTTTGGAAGACCGATCATATTTTTATCATAGTAAGCGCCTTTTACATTAAAAATGGCTTTCAAACAAAACGCCGTTAAGCCTAAGGCTAGAAAGTTGAATGAAATACCGACAACAATGACATTCGCTTGCAAATGAATACTCATATAAGCAAATATCAGTGAAAACAGCATGGTTACGGCGATGGCAATGAGTACAGCTAGAAACACGTTTCCTGTGTAATAGTTACCAACAATCGCCGAGAAGGCGCCGACCAATACGAACCCTTCCAAGCCGACGTTAAATAAGCCAACCCGCGAACAAATCGCCCCACCGAGTGCGGCGAGAAGGATTGGTGCGACCATGCGAAGCATGGAGTTAAATAAAGACACATCAAGAAGATGCTGCATCGCCCTTGCCTCCTTTCCGACGTTTCCAAAGGATAAAGCTGAATTTAGCTGTAACGAACAGAATGAGCAAGGATTGAATAACGCTGGATATTTGCAACGGAATGTCCGTATTGCGTTCAACACCCATGCCTCCGGTCTGCAACGCAGCAAGGAGAATAGAGGCGATGGCTGTCCCCAATGGATGAGCCCCTGAAAGCAAAGTAGCCATGATGCCTGACCAAGCGTAGCCTGGGTTTGAAATCATGCCATCCGTATAGCGATACTGCATGCCAAGCACTTCGACGGCTCCAGCAAGTCCTGCGAAACCACCGCTGGCGAACATACTCGTTAGCATGACTTTCCGTCTATTTACTCCGCCATAGGCCGCAAATAACGGATTGTAGCCCAACATCCGAATTTCATAACCGGCAACTGTATATTTAATGAACAAAAACAGGAGAATAGCGAGTCCAATGGCGATGATAAAGCCGGCATGGACGCTCATACCTTGAAATAATTTGGGCAGCCAAACGCTTTTATCGATCATCATCGTTTGAGCTAGCGCAGCGGAACCTGATTTGTCCTTGAGTGGATAGGCTACCAAATAACCTGCAAATAAAGCCGCAATATAATTAAGCAACAAGGTTGTAATGATCAAATTCAATCGAAATCTAGCATCCAGCCAGCCAGCGAACGCTGACCAAATTCCGCCTGCCAAGATTCCGCCAAGAATGGCAGCCAGCAATTTGCATAGCGGAGGTCCAGGCAGGTAAAGGGCAACCATGGCACTCGATAAGGCGCCAAGAATCATTTGGCCTTCCGCTCCCATGTTGAAAAATCCAGCACGAAAGGCGATCGAAACGCCTAACCCAACAAGAATGAGCGGTGTAGCACGGGTTAATGTATTGGTGACATAGAAGAAGTTGCCGAAGGCACCTTTCCACATCTCTGTGTACGTTTCAATGACGGACCCGCCAATCAGTGAAATGGCAATCGCACCACCGAGTAAACCGATGAGAACGGCAAGCAGCGGCTGAATCCAAGCGCTTAGGTTGAAGCGACTTTTAAGCATTTGAATTTCCTCCTGCCATCATTAAACTAATTTGCTCCTCAGTTGCGTCTTCAGCCGACAATTCGCCGGCAATTCGACCTTCGTACATGACCACAATCCGATCTGACAGCTTGAGAATCTCTGTTAATTCGGAGGATACTAATAGAATAGCACCTTGTTCATCGCGTTTGCGAAGCAGCTCTTCATGAATCAATTCCATGGCCCCTATGTCAACACCGCGAGTAGGCTCAGCAGCTATGAGGAAGGGCTGTTTCTGTGCAATCTCTCTGGCCACAATGAGCTTCTGTAAATTACCCCCGGATAGAAATTTCACTTTCGCATCTTGTGAGCCTGCTTTGATCTGAAATTGCTGGATAAAGCCGCTAACCATTTGACGGAGCTCCATGCCCTGTAAAAAGCCTGAACGACTTTTGATTTTATGATGGCCCATCGTCCCATTCTCTAACACAGTACCTTCTTTGGCGGCTCCCCATTGATAACGATCTTCCGGAACGTGAGATAGTCCAATATCTCTAATTTCACGTACAGACCTCTCCCGAATAGATTTGCCTAATAATTGAATTTCTCCCTGATCTATCGTTTGGAGTCCTGAAATAGCTTGAATCAATTCGGATTGTCCATTACCTGAAATGCCCGCAATACCAACGATTTCTCCCGCTTTTACTTGCAAATTGACGCGATCCAGCACGGGCTTTCCTTTATCTCCATGTATGGAAACGTCTTGAACCTGAAGAACGCTCTGACCGACCTTCACAGCTCGTTTCTTAAGCTGCTTCAAATCTCTGCCTACCATTAGCTTCGACAATTCTTCCATATTCGTTGCCCCTGCATCGACGGTTCCCGTCACTTTGCCATCCCGAAGCACGGTAACGCGATCAGCAACCTCCATCACTTCATGCAGCTTGTGCGTGATGATGATGAAGCTCTTGCCCTGAATGGCTAGGCTCCTCATAATGACCAGAAGTTCTTTCGCTTCCAATGGTGTAAGCACCCCGGTCGGCTCGTCCAAAATAATAATGTCGGCCCCTTGGTACAGCACTTTCAAGATTTCGACGCGCTGCTGCAAACCAAGTGGACAATCGGCCACCTTCATGCGCGGATCAATCGGTAAGCGATATTGGGCACAAAGCTCTTCAACCTGGGTGATGGCTTTTTTACGATCAAATGAAAGCCACGCTTTCGGCTCATTGCCGATCACGATATTTTCAGCCACGGTAAAAGACGGAAAAAGCATGAAATGCTGATGCACCATACCGATTCGATGATGTATAGCGTCAGTGGGATTCGTAAATACAACTTCTTTATCGTTTAAAAGAATACGGCCAGCCGAAGGCTGCTCCATGCCGTACAAGATGCGCATTAGGGTTGTTTTGCCAGCGCCATTTTCCCCGACTAACGCATGAATCTCACCTTGACGCAGCGAGAAATCAACATTGGAATTCGCTGTTAAATTGCCATATGTTTTCGTAATTTGACGCATTTGAAGCAGCATAACGGTTTTTCGCTCCTTTACCTAGACATGAGGAAACTGCTTACGTCTCCGTAAACAGTTTCCAGGTCAAACCTATGAGATTATCGTACGGCGGATGACTATTTAACTGGGTTTTCTACTTTTACTTTACCAGAAACGATATCATCACGAATAGCTTTTACCTTCGTTACAACGTCTTGTCCGATGAAAGGACTTAGTGTCGATTTCGTTTCTCTCGTTACGAAAGTAAGACCAACGCCATCTTCTTTCAAGCCGTAGTCAACGGCACCGAATTTGAACGTGCCATTTACGAAATCTTTCACCGTTTGATAAGCAACGGCATCCGTACCTTTCAATTGGGAAAGGACGATATGCTGTGGATCGGTTACGGTACGGTCAATATCTTGTCCGGAAGTAAAGAAGCTTTTCTCTTTCGCTGCTTCAAATACACCTAGATCGCCTACAGCAGATGCGCCAGCAATGAAGTCTGCGCCTTGCGCGAATTGCGTTAATGCCAATTCTTTGGCTTTAGCAGGATCCGTGAAGCTGCCTACATAGTTTACGATGAATTTCGCATTTGGATTCGTTGATTTCAGACCTTCTTGGAAGCCAACCGTATATTTCTTGATAAGCGGGATATCAACCGCTGCAACCATACCTACTACATTTTTCTTCGTAGCTAGACCCGCAGCTGCTCCAAGCAAGTAAGCTGCTTCATGCTCACGGAAGACAACGCTGCGAACATTCGGAAGGTCGACAACCGTGTCAATAATAGCAAATGATTTCTTCGGATTTTCGGTAGCTACTTTTTTAAGTGCATCCTCAGCCGTGAAGGAACTTGTAATAATAAGATCATAATTATCGGCAACGGCAGCGCGCAAGTTTTGCTCGATTGCACTCGCATCCGCGGATTCTACGGTTTTTACAGTAACACCAAATTCTTTACTAGCTTTCTTCACACCTTCATCCATTTGTGCGAAAAATGGATTCACACCAATTTTCTCAGGCGTAATAAGAATAATCTTCTTATCTGATTTGGCTGCTGGCGCCCCTGATGCTGCAGGTGATGCTGTGTCTGTCTTCGCTGCCCCGCACCCTGTTAGTAATACAGTTGCGGCTAGAACTGAAAATATGGCTTTTCTCATGATGTCTCTCTCCCCTGATCTATTTATGTATTTATTAACCAATGGCTAATAATAGCCTGCTGAAGAACTCGGATATAGTCAAAGGAGTTATTCTCCAATTCGACAAATTCATCCAAAATTCTACAAACGATAAACCTAACGGTTATTATACTAAAATGTACGGACACAATCCATCTATTTCAATTAAATACCAATAGTTATAGGCAACGGACTGAAATATTCGGTGTTCATATGGCTTCAACCTTGAATTAAATGGATGGTGACGTTATTTAATTCTTCCGCATCTTAAGCGTCATCCAAGCACTCACCGCATAAATCCCCGCGCTTACGTAAAACAACACATCAATCGTCAGCCAATCAATGATATAACCGCCGATGAGCACAGCAAACCCAGATGCTACCGATGTCCAAAAGTGGTAATTGCCAAGCGTACCGCCGCGCTTTCCGTGTTCAGTCCCATCTGCGAGCAATCCGCGCTCGCTCATCTTCTGCATGGCGTTACAGACGCCCATGAATGCTTGAATGAGTAAGACGAAGCCGTACGAAGGAATCCAAGGGAAGATGAGCATCGCAGCCATCATTCCGAGCGAACCGCCTGCCATCATTTTAACTGAGGAGCGGTCCACAAGCTTACCCAGCCATACGGCAGACGCTGCAGAGCTTATCGTGAATATGGCAAAAGCAAGGCCATACGCTGAATACGTACTGCCGAGATTTTTTAAGAACAGCAAATAATAAGGATAGATCATCCCCGCCGCCAATGTTGCTAAACTTTGTGATCGTATGAGTAATCCCACATTCATCCTAATTCCCCCTATAATCGTCGTAGAATTGGTTCATAAAAAGATGCTGTGGATCCCACTGATCTTTGGCTTGGAAAAAGGCGTCCGCCTTTGGATACATCGTTTGGAACTGATCGACTGAAGGAAAAGGGGCATAAGGTAAATAATACGAGCCATGAAATGTCCTCAACTGATCGATGATCCGCCGGACACCTTTGGTCATACGAGCTTGTGCCGCTTCACTTAACGGTGTGTTGAACAGACAAACGAGGGCGAACATGTCGCTCTTCGCATACGAGAGCATCGCTTCTTCGTCATGATTGACGTAACGTACCGTAATATTTAATAGGTTTAATTGTTCTTCTTGCAGGATAGGTTTCATGCTGTTAACAAAGTCGCCAAAATGTTCCACGGGAATGAAATATTCTTGTAAGAGATCATTTTTGGTATCTGAGCTGTAGTCCATGAAATCAGATTCAGATCGCATTGCGTTGTTACGCGTTAGGATTGTGCTGCGGCCGATAAGGAAATGCCGTTGTAAGTCCCAGAACGCATTTTTCGCCCAGTCGAACGAACGATTGAGTCCGAAAAGGAATTTTAGAGGCAATACGTAGCTGTCCTTCAGCTTGAATGTATTGTATTCGGTAATCGGAAGATCAGGTCGTGCCATGTAATTCGTAGCATACATTTCGGATAAGAAGCTATCTGGCGCAACAGAAATACGTGCGAGATGCATGTGGATGTCGGGATTGTTTTTAACCTGGTTAAGGAAATAATCCGTATAGGTTTCAGTCGTCATCGTTTCACTAGTCATCTCGTAAACTACGTCATCCGTTAATGTCAACGTCACATCCAAGATGACACCGAATAAACCGTATCCGCCTAGCGCCAGCGGGAATAGCTCAGCATTTTCAGATCGGGAAACATTGCGTATCGTGCCATCTGCCCCTAATAATCGGAAGGATTCAACGGTACTAATGAGAGAGCCATTCCGAATGTCACGGCCGTGGGCATTGACCGAGATCGAGCCTCCAATTGTAAAAATATTCTGTGACTGCATGGTCTTCACTGCAAGCCCGTACGGGTTTATGTACTTCTGCACATCTGCCCAAGTGGCACCAGACTGCACAGTAATCGTCTTCACCTTCTCGTCAAAGGCGAGAACCTTGTTGAATGGGGTCATATCCAACACGATACTGTCCTTGTAGTACGTATGCCCGCCTTGGCTGTGCCGCTGGCCAGCAATTGAAATCTTGGTGCCTTTTTCCCGGGCATCCTTTACAATCTCTTGAAGCTGCTCTACTTCCTTACTTGGAATGACCCGCTCAATCTTCACAGGTCGAAGCTTACTGTAATCCGATCGTAAGAAGGGATCCTCGCCAGCAACTGATGTCCTCATGTACTGCAAGAGACATAGCGCAAATAAAAGAAGTAACGCTATGATTTTCTTCATGTGGCTATCTCCTCTCGTTATGCTTACGCTCCAAATTATTCCTATAGTGTAAATTCACACTTTTAGCCTGTCAAATGAAAATCGATGTTTCAGCATAATTAACGCACGCTAGTCATCAGTTTTATGGTCGAAGGAGCGAAAAAATAAGAGCGGTGAACCTCTCCTAATTCGGTGTATGAGCTCGCTATCAACCTTTGATCGCGCCGATCATAACGCCTTTCACGAAATACTTTTGCAGGAAAGGGTAATACCCGCATGAAGTAATAGCTAGATTTCCTTTGTCCTAAAAACAAGAGAAGCGTGTCCGAATATCTGCCCCGTGCGTTAAGTTGATATCGACTCACATATTTGTGTAAGATGGAGGGGAAGATCAACCTGCGATAGTTGGGAATCAGGAGTATGAAGGAGGCGAGCCATGGCGCGTTCAAAGCCGCTTTGGTTGCTAATTAGTTGGTTTGTTGCTGCCATTCTTGGGCTATTGATATTGAAATGGACAGGTGTTTGGGAGCATGTGGATCTGAATTGGGTTACGAAATGGCTGCGTGATTTAGGCCCGCTAGGCGGACTGTTGTATATCCTTGCGTATACACTTCGGCCATTAGTCTTGTTCCCGGCAACACCTTTGACCCTCTATGGGGGGTATGTTTTTGGCGCTTTTTGGGGGACGATCTACGATATTATTGGGGCTGGTGCAGGCGCATTATTGTCGTTCTACATTACGCGTAAATGGGGCCGCGGCAGCTTTCAACGCATTTTACGAAGTCCTAAGTTGTTATCTTTCGATCAAAAAGCAGAGGAAAAAGGCTTCATGGTCGTGCTTTATATGCGTCTCATGCCTTTCTTTCCTTTCGATGGCATCAGTTATGGGGCCGGATTATCGAAAATCCGCTTCTGGGACTATACATGGGCTACGTTCATCGGAATTATTCCAGGAGCGATTGTGTATAACGTATTTGGTGCTTCCTTGAACGATATTTGGTCGTGGAAGTTTCTGGGGGCTGTAGGGATGTATGCTGTCTTTGCCGTTGTTCCGCTGATCATCAAGAAACGGCAGGCCCGTAAGGTGCGCCAGGCAGCTTAAGATTATTGATCAACAATTCAGTAGGAGGCTAGAAAGATGAAGGGGAAAGGGAAAGTCATAGCAAGGGATATGGTATGGAGCTTAGGGGGAGCAGGCGTACTGCTCCTTATCTTTATCGTGCTGTCGCAGAGCTTTTCGGCTCGATGGCTACTAGCATTTGATCAACATGTAGGCGGTTACATTCAGGATCAGCGAGGTGATCTATGGACCGCCATTGCGAAAGTATTCACCTTCATGGGAAGCGGGTTGGCGGAATTTATACTCTTTTTTCTAGTTGCTGCTCTGTTGATATTTAAATTCAAGCATAAGTGGGAAACGCTTGTGTTATTCCTTGGTGTACTTGGTGCTTGGGGACTGAATGTAGCACTTAAGAAGCTTGTTGAGCGTGATCGTCCTTCCATAGAGGGAAGGTTAGTCGAGGTAGATGGTTTCAGCTTCCCAAGCGGTCACGCGATGGTTGCGATTCTTTTCTACGGGCTGCTCGGTTATTTGTTATGGGTGAATGTGCGTCAATCTTGGAAAGCAGCTTGGTTCATACCTGCGTTGACCGTCTTGGTTATTCTCAATATTGGACTTAGCCGTATTTACCTCGGTGTTCATTACCCAAGTGATGTGCTTGCTGGCTTCATGGTTGGCGGTGTTGCTCTGATGGGTTGTATACATGCGATTCGGTATATTCGGAGTAGAAAACGAGTCCGATCGACAGCCATGTAAGCAAAACAAACGGCTGCACCGTCCTCTTAGGACGTATCACAGTGTTTATGGAGAAATATAGCCGACGTATTATGTGAAGCATATAGATTCTTATATTTTCATAATGAAAAAGGAAGTCATAAAGTTTTCCAGTAACCATACACTTTTAGTAAGTAAAAGAAATGCTCGGGGCATGCATGGAACTCAGGACAACGCCACTTCGGTTTGTCCTTTTTTCTTTTGTGGTCTGGGCGTTGTATAATTATCATCATCAGCGGCAGAACACTCAGAAAGAAGGGATGACTATGCTGAAGCTAAGTATTCTTGATCAGTCACCGGTATCATCCGGCTTTACCCATAGTGAGGCATTACAACAAACAATTGCACTCGCGCAGCTCGCTGACCGTCTCGGCTTCACCCGATTCTGGGTGTCGGAGCATCATAACTCAGCCGGACTTGCCGGTTCCTCGCCAGAGGTTTTATTGTCCACACTGGCCGCTCGCACAAGCCGTATTCGGCTAGGCTCCGGCGGTGTGCTGCTTCCCCATTACAGCGCCTACAAGGTCGCTGAGAATTTCCGTATGCTCGAGGCGCTCTATCCAGGGCGCATCGACCTTGGCATCGGGCGTGCGCCAGGCGGCACGCCGCATACAGCCAAAGCGCTGCGTGGCGTCGGCGCCGATCTGTTCGAGGGACTGGAGCGGTTCCCTGCGCAAGTCACGGATTTGCTGCGGTTCCTCACCGATTCGGTGGAACCAGGGCACGTATTCGAGGGAATCCGCGCCACCCCTTTGGTGGCCTCGATGCCCCAGGTGTGGCTGCTCGGCTCCACCGGGCAGAGCGGGGTGTATGCGTCGCAGGCAGGCGCAGCCTTCTGCTTCGCGCACTTCATCAACGGAGCGGGAGGACAGCAAGCGGTGCGAAGCTACCGCAGCTCGTTCCAACCGTCGGCGCTCAATGTCGTGCCGCAGGCGACGGTGTGTATTTATGTACTGTGCGCTGAAACGTCAGCGGAGGCGGAAGAGCTTGCGACCTCGATCGATTTGCGTATTCTGCAAATGGAAAAAGGCGAGTTCACCGGAGTGAAATCACCGAAAGAAGCTGCGGAATATGCGTATTCCGATTGGGATCAAACGCGAGTGAGAGACAATCGCTCACGGATGAT
The DNA here is from genome assembly GCF_059692035.1 of Paenibacillus sp. J22P143. Lineage (NCBI taxonomy): Bacteria > Bacillati > Bacillota > Bacilli > Caryophanales > Paenibacillaceae > Paenibacillus > Paenibacillus sp. J22P143. The sequence goes on along the minus strand of NZ_JCAUAQ010000007.1, from coordinate 123,591 downwards.
AGTGGGTAATCCAGGCGAAGTCAGGCAACAAATCCTGCGACTCGCCGAAAGCTATGGTGTTGACGAAGTTATGGTCGTCGCAGGCGGGCATCTTGTGGAAACGAGAAAGCGGACAGTTGAGCTGTTAGCGGAAGCTTTCGCATTAAGCCATCAGCATAGTTACGTAATATAGAGAATGGATTGTGCAGCGAATTCGAGGATGGTCGTCGTTCCGCTGCAATTGGCGGGAGGATTCCCTAGCGATGAAGCTTCGGTCTTTTATCGATTTCTTGCGTTACAATAAACGCAAGCTCTTCATTGCCAAAGAGGGAAAGCACGCCAAGCAATGTGTCATCTGGGACCTCGCCGGCTTCTTCTTTCGGCACCGTTAACTCTAAAGCTTTCTCTAGTGCTTCATTATTCGGCTGGTCTGGATAGGCGCTATGATAAAGTGCTGCAGGGTCCAGACCGTGGTTAATACACCACTGTGCAAAAACCAAAATCATCATATGCTCTTCACGTTTGTAATTTTCGATCATTTGCTCTTCTAATTGTTTATTATTCATCGGGTAACAGACATCTCCTTATACAACCTCTTGGCAACACGCGTAAAGTTTCAGCCAACCTCTATCGATCACACGCGTAAAATCTCAACCAACATCGATCCTTCGACGGGTGGATGGGTTCATTATAGCGAAAGATTAGGTGTATTCACAATGATTATTAAGAATGAGAAAATTAAAGCATCCGATGTACAGGTCACTGGGCTGCAGGGTGAGGATCTAGGCGTTATGTCTACGGAAGATGCGCTTGCTTTGGCGAAAAAGTTAAAAGTTGACCTCGTCTGCACCTCGCTTATGAGCAGCCCGCCACCTTGCAAGCTGATCGGAGCAGGGGCAGCCAAACAGGAGGCCTTGCAGGAAAAGCAGCAAGCAAGGAAGCAAGAGCAGGGACCGAAGGTCAAGGAGCTTCGCTTGACAGCGAACATCGAAGATCACGATCTCGAGACGAAGCGCCAGCAGGCTGAGCGCATGCTGAAAGGCGGAGACGCCGTTCTGCTGGTCGTAAAGATCTCCGGCAAGGAAGGCGTGAAGGCGAAGGCATTATTGGAAACGCTAGTTAAGGAGCTCGGCTCCCACGGCAAGAAGCACACAGGCATCCAATTGAGCGGCAAGCAAGCGGCTGTTCAGCTGGATCCCTTGTAGAAAAAGCATGGACAACCCTTCGGGGATGGTCCATGCTTTTTGTGTTGAGATAGGGATAGTAATGAGCTTTCATCGACAGACACCACTCCAACTGCTGCTGTCGAGCTCGAGATACTCGACATTTTCGAGTAACGCCGCTCAATCGCCGCTGTCGAGCTTGAGATACTCGACATTTTCGAGTAACGCCGCTCAATCGCCGCTGTCGAGCTCGAGATACTCGACATTTTCGAGTATCTCCGCTCATTCGCTGCTGTCGAGCTCGAGATACTCGACATTTTCGAGTAACGCCGCACATTCGCTGCTGTCGAGCTCGAGATACTCGACTTTTTCGAGTATCTCCGCACATTCGCCGCTGTCGAGCTCGAGATACTCGACATGTTCGAGTAACGCCGCTCAATCGCTGCTGTCGAGCTCGAGATACTCGACATGTTCGAGTAACGCCGCTCAATCGCCGCTGTCGAGCTCGAGATACTCGACATGTTCGAGTATCTCCGCTCAATCGCTGCTGTCGAGCTCGAGATACTCGACATTTTCGAGTAACTCAACTTCATTCGCCGCTCGCGTTAGTCCAATATTTCAAAAAAACCAACTAAATTTGGTGGATTCATAATGATTTATACTACCTATCGGCTGTGAAATAGAGGCGTACTGGACGGGACTCTACATATCTATGTGATGATCGTGATCGCCTGGGACCCCATGTGCTCCCAAACCTCTTTGAAGGCAGCCAGCGGATAGGCTTCTTGCTCGCCAGTCATCGGATCGTTCATATAGGCATAATCATCGTCCCATCCGGTAAGCAATAGGGCATGCTCAGGCTGATACCAAGGAACAAGCTCACCTGTCTCGTCCTCCCATTCCAAATCCAAAAAAGGGGTATCCATATGCTCGGTTGCCCAAACCATGGCAGGGCTACCCCCAGCGATGACGCCAAGTAAATCGTCAAAGGAGGTTCCTGTCAGATCGCGAACGTGGCCAGGCAACCAATGATTCATAAGCTTAGCGATGGGGGTATGATAAATCCCGTAGCCGATAGCAAAAGGATCGCCAACGAAAACGTCCTTGGGATTTGCGCCAACAAAGGCGCCGTACTCATTCTCGTAGGGCATGTCCCCCGTAGGCAAGGCGTAAGCCACCTCTTCCTTTGTAATCGGCAGACCAGCCCAATTAAGCAGCATCGTCGCAGCGACAGCTTCACATCCATTAGGCAGCTCGGGTAGTTGTGAGAGCGCGGGAATGGCTTGTATTTGAACATGATGCTCAGTGGGAGTTGAAGGTGCGGCAGGAGATGGGCTTATGACTGCCGTTGTTGCCTCTGAAGCCTTCGGCGCTATGGATGCTTCAGCTTGTCCAGTACTCGGTGTAGCGGAAGGCTGAATGGATATCGAGGTGATTTGTTCCGCACCAGGGGTGTTTGTTTTTACCAATAGGATAAGTGTAAGGCTAACCAAAGCCAATATACAAAGCGTAATCCATTTCTTCATGTCGCACGTCCATTCCAGTCGATGTTCTCATTACATCATGGGTTACTTGAGAATGCAACACAGGAATCCGAAATATGCCTTGAGACACATACACCACTCCCATACACGCATAGACTAGGTAAACAAGCATATCTAGAACAGCTCGGTTCTGCCAAGGATGATAATATCAAGAAGATTGTGGAGGCAAGGGATGAAACGTATTTATTTATGGGGTACAGTTGCTTTTGTTTGTTATGCAGTTAGCGTGATTGTATATTTCATCAAAGGGGATTTATTTCAAATCCCAACAACATTAGTGGGAACTGTGGCTGATCCGAATACGTTCATGACCCATGCAGAAATTGTCAAAGCAGAGTCGCTTTCTCGGATTCATTCATTAACCTTCTTCTTAAGCTCACCCTTGCAAATGGGAGTGACAGTCGCCTTATTCGGCATCGCCGTTAGCTTCCGCCAACTCGCTGAGAAAGTATTCCGAGCTTCGTTCCTGCAAATGCTGCTGTTTGTGGTGCTTTTTACACTTGTTATGGACGTGCTATTTCTTCCGATCGATGTATTTTTGTTCAAAATCGACCAAGCCTACGGCATCTCCAATGAAACGCCTATCATTTTTCTGAAGGATTATTTAAAAACATTTCTCATTGATATCGTAGGCACGATAGTGATGGTGGGGATTTTTAGATGGATCAGTAAATGGAGCCCCCAGCGCTGGTGGGTGTGGCTGTGGTTGATTTCGATTCCTTTGATCTTATTCGTAACATTTATTCAGCCTGTGGTGCTAGACCCGTTGTACAATGATTTCCAGCCTCTTCAAAATCAGGAGCTAAAGGCGCAGATTCTTGATCTCGCGGCAAAATCACACATACCGACCGATCAGGTTTACGAGGTCAACATGTCCGAGCGTACGAATGCGATTAACGCCTATGTGAATGGCATCGGGGGGAACGCACGTATTGTACTCTGGGATACGATTCTGGGTAAGCTGCAGCCAGATCAGATCCTGACGGTGATGGCTCACGAGATGGGACATTACGTGGAACGACATATCTACTGGGGGATCGCTTATGGCGTCGCACTCAGCTTTGTCGGTTTTTGGCTAGCATTCCACGCCTATCGCTTGATCTTGAAACATTGGGGCTCACGGTGGGGAATGCGAGGCGAACGGGACTTAGCGGCCTTACCAATTCTGCTGTTGCTCATATCGCTCATGAGCTTCCTCTCGTCGCCAGCTCAAAACGCATTCTCAAGGGTGATTGAACACCGAGCAGACGTCTATGCGATGCAAATGACGGGCGATGGGGATGCAGCTATCCGCGCTTTTCAGCATATCGCCAAAGAAAATCTCAGCCCCGTTACCCAGCCGAAGCTGGTGCAATGGTTCCGCGGCTCGCATCCGACAATCGAGGAGAGAATCGTGTATTTCAAGCAATTTACGAAGTGAGTGAGCCTAGTATGTAAATAAAAAAGCACGAATGAGAACCTACTTGCGTAGGAGACATTCGTGCTTTATTCATGAGCTTTATTCAAGACAAAGGGCTAGTCATTTCTGCGTGTCATTTGCTGCCAAACCGAGCCTTCAGCGGCATGACCGCCTTCAATGCGCTCGAGGGCAATCTTCACCTGCATCCGCACTTCGAATTCGGGGTCGTCTGCAGCTTGCTTTAGGTCGTCAAGCACGGTGTTGTCTCCGACTTCGTAAAGGAAACGTGCCGCGCGCCAACGGACAAGCTTGTTGCGGTCCTTGAGTGCCTTGGCCATCGCGGGCATGGCGGCAGGGTCACCGAGATCGGACAGCGTATCGCCTGCTGTCCGACGCACCGAAGGCGTATCGTCCTCTAGGGCACGATACAGGTAAGGCAGTACCTCGGGTTCCTTGATATCCCCGAGGTACACCGTAGCCAGTCGCCGAAGCGACGTGTTCTCGTCCTGCAGTGCATGGACGAGAAGCGGCAGCGTCTCTAGCGACGGCTGGATCTTCTGAAGCGCGGCGTAGCGCTGCTTCCAATCGCTGTGTCGCAGCTGCTCCGCGGCTGCGCTCAGATCCTGCCCTGTGGCAGCTGCCTCCACAGGGGCGTCCGTGGTCTTCTGCATCGCGCGGGAGACCAGTTCCTCGATGCGGGCATCGTCGTAAGAGGCGTCCAGTTCCTGGACGACCTCGCCCGCGATGTCCGACAGCTCGCCGTAGCGGACGCCGAGCTCCTCGAGCTTCCGCTCTTTGATCAGGTTCGGCGAAGCCGTACCTGCGCGGACCGCGGCTAGTGTGAAGCGCTCCGGCATGCCGATGCGCGCTTCTTCTGCGCCTGCGCGCACCCGTACCTGGAGCGGAATGCCGCGAAACATCTGCACGAGCACCTGCGCTTCGCCGAAGGCGGCTTCAGCCGCAGGCTGCTCGGCTGGCAACCCAGCGCCAGCCGTTGGCTGGGCTTCGCCATAAATCTCGCGTGCCTGCGCAAGGATGAACTGCCAGTCACCCTTCGAGCTGCGGTCCACCGCGATGAAGTCAGCTACGTGAAAGATGCTGATAACGCCAGGCACGGCAAGTAATTTTTGAACTTCTACTGGAGCAGCAGCAGCGTTCTTTTTCGTATACGTTTCTCGCACACCGGATGCTAAAGATTCATCCATGTTGAGTTTCATTGAATTAGGGCTGGGTGTGGGTTCGATCGAAATGATTTTCATAGCGTACAACTCCTTAGTTGGATCAGCTATCCTAACATAGCTAATCTAATGAAAAGGCCCGGACGGGGGACCGTCCAGGCCTTTTATCGGCAGCTAGTGCCCTTCGTTTCTAGTCTAAGTCGACTAGGTTACGATTTAAATAGTGATCCAATGTTTTGGTAAGATCGAATACCGTATGAGCCAAGTCCACATTTTCAAAAACATGATCACACTGGTCACGGTAGGCTAATTCATTTTCGTAATCAGACAAATATTTGGAGGCGATTTCTTCAGAATCTCCACTTTCTTTCATCCGCTCTTCAAGTGTGTCTCGCTGGGCATAAATGAAGATTTGGACGACACGATCGCCATATAGATTTTTTAGCGTAACGGCTCCGAAGCGGTTCAAGATCAAGTAGATGCTGCCACTTTGCTGGAACATCAGCTCAATATCTGCGCTTTTGATTCCATATAGATGGTCATTAACGGTACTTACTTCAATGAATTCACCGCCAGCTTGTGCCCCCACAAATTGAGCGGGTGAGATGAAGTGATAATCTTGACCATCTTCCTCTGTCGCTTTCGGAGGTCGTGTGGTGTAAGAAATCACTTGTTTCATCCCCAACGTGGAGCCGGACATTTCCGCAACGGTTTTACGGCCTGCCCCGTGTGGGCCAGTGAATACAAAAATCATTTCCTTATCCTTTAATGCGTACATGGAACATACCTCCTTCGATTGGATGGGGGGTAAATCCTACGTGCGAGCACGGGTTGAAACGATTTTTATAATGTAGGATCTTAATTAACCACAGCTATATTTTACAACGTAAGGCTTCATCGGTAAAGTCTTGTATGAAATCGCTTCATTTTACTTAGCGTTTACCGCCACCGCCGCGAGTGCCTCTTGGCGCACTTCCACGAGCGCCGCCTTGCCCACCGCGCGGGCCGCTTGGTCTGTCGCCGCGAGAGGCTGCGCTGCGCGCACCACGCTCATCACTTCGTCCGCGAGGAGCACCGCTTGTGCGAGCGCCGAAGCCCTCACCGCGAGGAGCACCGCCAGTGCGAGCGCCAAAGCCCTCACCGCGAGGAGCGCCGCCAGTGCGAGCGCCGAAGCCCTCACCGCGAGGAGCACCGTTTGTGCGAGCGCCGAAGCCCTCACCGCGAGGAGCTGCGCCAGTACGAGCACCGAAGCCCTCACCGCGAGGAGCTGCGCCACCGCGTGCTCCGCCTTCGCCACGGCCCTTGCCGCCGCGAAGTGTGCGAGATGCAGCAGCCGCATCATCACGACCTGCGCCAGCATATTTGTTATATGGCGAGTATGACTTATCGCCATGTGGAGCTGAACGCTTGCGCTCTGCACCTTCACCGCCGCCATTATACGAACCCGTTACACGTGCTTTCGCAGCGCCCATGTTCGTACCACGTGCTGGTGCAGCATTGGTTGTTGTTGCTTCGTGAACGACTGTTGCGCGACCCCACGTATTCGGATTACGTTCGGAATTCACTTTAGCAGGTCTTTCACCAGTTCTCTTAGCTCCAGTTGAACCACCGCGAGCTCCGAATTTGTCACCTTTTGAGCCAAATCCTGAATTACGTTCGCCATACTGCACATTCGAACGTTCGCCGCGTAATTCACGCGCTCCCGGTCTTCCTGCACGTCCGCCGCTGCGCTGTTCTGGCGCACCGCCACGGTCATTGCGTCTGCCACTGCGTGAAGCACCAGCTGCACCTCCACCTTTACGTACTTGTGACCCTCTGCCATCTTGTGGTACGTACTCTTCGGTAGATGAACGAACAACGCGTCTTTGCTGCCCATCAGGGCTGCGCAATGACATTTTGATTCCTTTTTCGATGAGCTCAATCGTTGGCATATCTCTTTGCGTAGCGAAGGTCACTGCAACGCCAGACTCTCCAGCACGACCCGTTCTACCAATCCGATGGATGTAGCTTTCTGCATCCTGAGGAACATCATAGTTGAAGATATGCGTTACGCCTTCAACATCTAAACCACGAGCCGCGATATCGGTAGCGACTAAGAGCTCGATACGTCCTTCTCTGAACCGTTTCATAACTTGTTCACGTTTAGCTTGAGACAAGTCCCCGTGCAGCTCATCAGACATTAAACCAAGCTCCTGCAGGTATTCATTGAGTGCAATTGCTTTGGCTTTGGTCCGACAAAAAATCATCGCAAGATAAGGCCTATATTGTTTGATTGCTGCAATTAGAGCATCTTGTTTATCCCGATCAGTCGTAGGAACAAGCACCTGTTGAATTTCAGTCAAAGTGACTTGTTTACTTTGAATTTTAATTTCTTTTGCTTCCTTCATATAAGCCTTAGACAGATTGATGACCTGTTCGGGCATTGTAGCAGAGAAGAGCAGCGTTTGGCGGTAAGGTGACGTTTGCGCAATGATGTCTTTGACTTCATGCAAAAAGCCCATGTGCAACATTTGATCTGCTTCATCTAATACGAGTATTTTCAATTTATAGAAATTGATAGAACCACGGCGAAGATGATCTAGAAGCCTTCCCGGTGTACCTACTACTATATGTATGTTACCTTGAAGCTTTCTAAGCTGTTTTTCTACATCTTGCCCGCCGTATGCAGCTAAGACCTTTGCACCTGTAACTGGTACAAGGGTTTTCAGCTCATTGCTGATTTGAATTGCCAACTCACGCGTAGGCGTTAGAATAAGCGCTTGGACATCGGAGCTTTCTACATCAATGGTTTCTAATATAGGAAGTACAAAGGCAAGGGTTTTACCTGTACCTGTTTGCGCCTGTGCGATAACATCCGAACCTTTTAAAAGTACAGGAATCGCTTCCCGTTGAATGGGGGTCGGTTCTACGACACCTTGATTTTGCAAAACTTGAACTAAATTTTCTCTGATACCTAATGAGGCAAATCCATTTGACATGGGTAATTGGCCAGCTCCCTTTTTCCTTCTTAGTAAAGACGATCCCTTCATTGTACAGGAATGAAAGACAAATGAAAACAGGAGCCGACCCACAAGCAAAAATAAACTACTTTAGAAATAGAAGTTTTACATGTTGGTTGATCTCCAAAAGACATGGCAAGACCCCCTATTACATGGGAAAGCTTCTAATAGGAGGTTAGCCCTAATCTATCTAGTCATGCGGTAATGACTGGGCCGTCCCAAACACACGTGTAACCGTCTGATTGAAGTCCGTTAATAACGGCAAGAGGGAATGGCCTTTCCAACTTTCCTGTGCGTAGCTATTCATTTTATTAAGGAAATCTCGATTCGCAGAAATGTAAACGTCCATTAGATCTGGTTTAAGCACCCTAAGCTTCTCTGCAATGGCTTGTTTAAAGTTATGAGAAAGTAAATCATGATGCATAGCCGTTTCGTAACTATTGTAACCTTTATTTAAATCATTAGACGGTAAAGAGTCATCATAGGGATTGTTATCGTTGTAGAAGCCCTTAGCCGTTCCTTGATTATTCGTTTCTTTCGTCAAACCCTTCGTACCAATGGCACTGCTATCCATCATTAAAGCAACATAGGCATTCTGATTTGTAATCATGACAAAGGCTGTATTTACCCCGTCCATGGTATGCAATTGATCAGAGAGATACTGGCTGTATTCCAACGTGGTATTGTTGTGCGTCACTGGACCGGAGAGCTGCGCAACTTGATAGGCTCGATCGTTCTGATCAGCTTTTTCGACATGACCGCCATAATTCGAGCTAGTGGAGTTATTGGGATTGCCTCTGTACTCCTTGCCGCTAGTGCCGCATGCAGATAATGTGAGCAAGAGGAATATCATTCCATAAATCGGAAAACCTAACTTCCTAAACATCGTTAACAGACCTCCCAATGCGTTGTAATGTCTATTAGGATGAGATGTTTCTGTGTAATTATTCGTCATCACAAATAAAGGCTTTTATGCATAAAGAGGTGGGTGTATGGAAATAACCATGAAGGGAAATATATCGCTACAGACCGCTGTTTAAGAACAATTTGTGAACTCTCCTACAGCGATTGACAAAAAGTTTTCACGAATTTATAGTTATTAAAGTGAATTGACATGGGCATGGCCTTCGTGGTAAAAATATTGTTTTAAAAGTGGGGTTGATACAATGAGTCAATTGAAAAAGTTCTGGCGTCTGCTACCCCTTTTAGCGGTGATGACGCTCATGCTAACTGGGTGCGGAGACCCAACCTTATCTGCTTTAGTACCTAAGGGTCCTGTGGCGACAGAGCAGCTTTATTTAATGAAATTAAGTCTCTTTATCATGATTTTTGTCGTAATTGTCGTATTTGCGATTTATGTGTACGTTTTAGTTCGCTTTCGCAAGCGCAAAGGTGACGAAAGCATACCGAAACAAGTCGAAGGAAGTCATGTTTTGGAGATTATCTGGACGGTAATCCCAATTCTCTTACTGTTAGTACTTGCGGTGCCAACAGTATCCTACACGTTCAAACACTCCGAGAATTACAACAAGAACAAAGACGCCATCCATGTGAAAGTCACTGCACATCAGTTCTGGTGGCAGTTTGAATATCCAGACCTTGGTATCGCGACAGCTCAACAGCTAGTGATTCCTAAGGATAAAATCATTGCTTTTGATGTTGTATCTGCTGACGTAGCGCACGCATTCTGGGTACCATCCCTAGGTGGTAAAGTCGATACGAACCCAGGTATCCGTAACACGCTTTACTTGCAAGCAGATGAAATTGCAACTTTCCAAGGTAGATGTACAGAGCTTTGTGGAGCATCACACGCTTTGATGAACTTCACCGTTGCAGCGAAGTCTGATGCAGACTTTAATGCTTGGGTTGCGAAAATGAAAGCACCTAACACAGTACCAGCTTCTGCTCAGAAGGGTGAAGTGCTTTTCAAAGATAATTGCATGTCTTGTCATGCTGTGAATGCAAGCGGTCCAGGGGTTGCACCTAACCTTAAAGGCTTCGCAGATCGCGACACACTCGCGGGCATCCTAAAGATGACACCTGAGAACTTGACTTCATGGATACATAATCCTCAGGAACTCAAACCAGGCAACAAAATGCCGGCTTTTGGTAAAGAGGCTGAAGGCAAATTAGATGACGCTCAAATCAAAGATATTGTTACGTACTTACAAACATTGAAATAAACTCTTGATGTAAAGGAGGTTCATACGTTGGCTCACTCTCATCCAGTAAAAAAACACACCGGCCTTATGGATTGGCTTACAACCGTCGATCATAAGAAAATCGGTATCTTGTATTTACTAGCGGGCGGCTTCTTCTTCCTCGTAGGAGGACTAGAAGCGATTTTGATTCGGATACAACTCGCTTATCCAGATCAACAAATTTTTGTTGGCGATGCATTTAACCAATTAACAACGATGCATGGAACAACGATGATTTTCTTTGCGGCTATGCCGGTTATCTTCGCTTTCATGAATGCGATCGTTCCTCTACAAATTGGTGCACGGGACGTTGCTTTCCCTTTCGTTAACTCACTCGGCTTCTGGTTATTCTTCGCCGGTGGTGTGCTCATGAATACAAGCTGGTTCTTGGGCGGCGCCCCTGATGCAGGTTGGACGGGATACGCACCATTGTCATCAATGACAGACCCACTTTGGGGTGGGACGATAGAAAACAATTTGCAAGGAACTGACTTCTACGTTCTTGGCTTGCAAATTGCAGGTATTGGTACACTAATCGGGGGGATTAACTTCCTCGTAACGATTATCAACATGCGTGCTCCTGGTCTTACATACATGCGGTTGCCTATGTTTACATGGTCAGCTTTTGTAACTTCAGGTCTGATCGTTCTTGCTTTCCCTGCGATTACGGTTGCTTTGGTTGAACTTATGTTTGACCGTGTCTTCGGCGGTGCATTCTTCGATGCAGCCAGAGGCGGTAATAACGTGCTTTGGGAACATTTGTTCTGGATTTTCGGGCACCCCGAAGTATACATTTTGATTCTTCCAGCATTCGGTATTATTTCTGAGATCGTATCTACTTTTTCGAAAAAACGTCTGTTCGGATACAGCTCCATGGTGTTCGCTACAGTGCTGATTGGTTTCTTAGGCTTCATGGTTTGGGTTCACCATATGTTTACAGCAGGTCTAGGCCCAGTAGCGAACTCGATCTTCGCGATTGCTACAATGGCGATTGCTGTTCCTACCGGTGTGAAAATCTTTAACTGGTTGTTCACACTTTGGGGTGGTCAAATCCGTTTCACAACAGCGAATGTATTTGCTACAGCGTTCATTCCAACCTTCGTAATGGGGGGAACAACAGGGGTTATGCTTGCAATTCCAGCGGCTGACTTCCAGTATCATGATACGTATTTCGTAGTCGCGCATTTCCACTACGTTATCGTTGGTGGTCTCGTTCTTGGTTTGTTCGCAGGTCTTTACTACTGGTGGCCGAAAATGTTCGGTCGTATGCTAAGTGAAGGCTTAGGTAAATTGCATTTCTGGTTGTTCTTCATCGGCTTCCATCTGACATTCTTCCCGCAGCATTTCTTGGGTCTAATGGGGATGCCACGACGCGTCTTTACGTATCAACCAGGATACGATCTCGAAGTCGGTAACTTCGTTTCAACCATTGGTGCGTTCCTAATGGGGATCGGTACCTTGGTATTCTTGATCAACATTATCGCAACAGCAAGAAAACCAATGACGGCTCCTGCAGATCCGTGGGATGGACGCTCCTTGGAGTGGACAATTCCTTCACCTGCACCTGAGCATAACTTTACACAAACTCCGCTTGTTCGCGGCTTAGATGCTTTCTGGAAAGAGAAAATGGCAGGTAACAAACAAATGACGCCGGCTGAGCCAATTGGTTCGATTCATATGCCGTCTGCATCGATTCTACCTCTCATGATGTCTGTTGGTTTGTTCATTGCTGGCTTCGGCTTCATGTACAAAAACTACTACGTAGCTGCAGCAGGCATTGTCGTAACATTTATTTGCATGTTCATCCGTTCTGTGAATGACGACCACGGTTGGCATATTGAGCCGGAAGAACTTGAAGACGATCATAAGGGGGTAAAGGCATGAGTAGTCATCATACGGGCGCACTGCCTGCTAATCCGGAAACGGCTACCCTCGAAGGGAAAAATAAAGTTCTTGGCTTTTGGCTTTTCCTTGGCGCTGAGGTTGTATTGTTCGGTTGTTTATTCGCAACCTACATCGCCCTTCGGAACCAAGTTCCAGATGGTCCGACAGCCGAGGAAATTTTCAAACTTAAAACTGTTGGTTGGTCAACTTTCATTCTCTTGACGAGCAGCTTGACGAGTGTATTCGCAATTATTGCGATGCACCGTCAAAAAGTAGGTCAATTGCTAGCATGGTTGGCTGTAACCGTTCTGTTCGGTCTTTCTTTCTTGGGCATGGAAATTTACGAGTTCTTCGAATATGTACATGAAGGACATAAATTTACAACAAGTGCTTTCGCTACCTCGTTCTATACGTTGGTTGGCTTCCACGGTGCTCACGTAGCATTCGGTGTTTGCTGGATTACGCTGTTGATAGCACAAGGACTCAAAAAAGGTCTTACAGTTGTAACGGCACCTAAGTTTTATGTCGCTTCCCTGTACTGGCATTTTATTGACTTGGTCTGGGTATTTATCTTCACAGTTGTTTATCTGATGGGGAAGGTGGGTCACTAAATGAGCAGCAATTCTCATGATACACACGCACCTAGCAAGCGAGTAAAGCACGATTCAACACTTAATCATTACTTGACTTACATTATCTCGATTCTACTCACGATGTTGGCATTCGCTGTCGTACTTTACGGAGATTTGGATCGTTCGTTTATCTTGATTTTCATCGTATCTCTAGGGATCGTTCAGGCATTGGTTCAGTTGCTCTTCTGGATGCATGCCAAAGAGAGAGGACACTTGTTCCCTCTAATCTTTATCTTCTCAGGAGCATTCGTTGCTCTTACCGGTGTAATCACAGCCGTATATTGGGTTTGGTGGTAAAAAAGGAAGAAGAGGCAACTTTGTCTAGACAAAGTGCCTCCTCTTTTTTTAAGCAGAGATATTCGCGGGTAATCAGATTGAAAGGAGATAGATGCAAGTATGAGTCAGATTGGTGGATTTTTCGATTTGTGGAATCCTGTTTTACTGTTGATCGTCGTCGTGATCGGATATAGCTATGGTCGATTTGTTGTGAATGGGAATGGGAGCGCTGCGAAATCGGAGCCAATTGCGATCACACAGCAGCTACTCTTTTACTCGGGGCTTGTCTTATTCTATATTGGGCAAGGAAGTCCAATCAATTACATCGGGCATCACTACTTGTTCAGTATGCATATGCTGCAACAAACCATTCTTTACTTAGTCGTACCTATTTTCATTTGGATAGGAACTCCTGCTTGGTTAGTGCGTGTGTGTATGAAAAATATCGTGTTTCGTGGCTTATTTTCCTTCTTCACTCGACCTCTAATCGCATTATTCATGTTCAATATGCTTTTCTCCATCTACCATATGCCTTATATTATGGATTACTTGATGAAGAATGATGTATGGCTTCTTGCTTATCATACGGTGCTCTTAGTGACGGCCTTTATCATGTGGTTCCCGGTATTTTGTCCGCTGCCTGAGTTGAATCGATTGAACGATTTGAAGAAAATGGCGTATATTTTCGGAAATGGTGTTTTACTCACACCAGCCTGTGCGCTTATCATTTTTGCGGATTCGATTATCTACGATATGTATGACAATGTCACGGTTCCCTTTGCTCATTTGTCACCGATCGATGATCAACAGCTCGGTGGTGTGATTATGAAAATTTTGCAAGAGATTATCTATGGCGCCACATTAGCTTATATTTTCTTCCGCTGGTATCGCAGAGAGCGCAAGGATGAAGACGAATTGGATCCAATTCCATCACAAGAAAGCTTGAATAATCAAGGCGGGAACTGGAATCGCGCTTAGAGAAAGGATTAGAAGGATGCATATATTACCCACGATTTCTACGATGTTTATCGTTATCAGTGCCATTTTTGTTGGCTTCGGATGGTATCATATTGTGAAGGGGAATCGGGATACACATGAAAAGCTGATGGTTCTCGGTGCGATTTTCGCGCTCGCCTTTTTCATTATCTACATGTCCCGTACCTTATTTGAAGGAAACACGGCATTCGGTGGGCCTGAGAGCTTGAAGCTGCCTTATCATTTGTTCTTGTTCTTCCATATCACTTTAGCAACTATTGGTGGCGTACTTGGTCTTGTCACGTTGTGGTTCGCTTACAAAAAGAAATTCCTGAAACATAAGAAAATCGGTAAAGTTGCCGCAATTGTGTGGCTGCTAACAGCGCCTACAGGCGTTATGGTATACGTTCTGTTATATGTCCTGTATCCAGGTGGAACGACTAAGCCTGTGATTGATGCGATTTTTGGTTTGTAAAAGATAGACGCTGATGAATGTGTATACACACAGGAGTTGGCGTTTTTTTGTGCGAAGAATTTCATTTTATTTCCAATATCATGTAAAATAGTTCGTGTAAGCAACTTCGTTATGGAAGGCAGGCTCATTGATGACATATCCTTTAATTGTTGAACAGGTATCGAAGCAGTACGGGGCTAAAACGGCCGTAAATGGCATTCGTCTTCGTGTTAAGCAGGGTGAAATTTACGGATTATTGGGTGCGAACGGGGCTGGTAAAACAACGACCATGCGCATGGTCCTCGGGTTAATCTATCCCGATCAAGGGACAATTGAATGGAAGGGGCAAGGCTATCGGGATGAGCTGCGCAGCCTGATGGGGTATCTGCCAGAGGAGCGTGGTTTGTATCCGAAGGTGAAGATTAGTGAACAAATTACATATTTAGCCGAGCTTCGGGGTATGAAACGCAGCGCGGCAGAACGAAGTCTCAAGGATTGGTTGGAACGATTTGAGGTTTCCGACTATTACAACCGAAGGGTTGAGGAGCTGTCGAAGGGGAACCAGCAGAAGATCCAATTTATCGCGGCAGTCATACATAATCCAGAGATTTTGATCTTAGACGAAGCTTTTAGCGGGCTAGATCCAGTGAACGTGGAGTTACTGAAGAAAACGGTGAAAAGTCTACGCGATGAAGGGAAAACGATTTTATTTTCCAGCCATCGGATGGAACACGTCGAAGAGCTGTGTGAAAATATTTGCATTTTGCATCGATCGAATACGATACTGCAGGGCAGCTTAAAGGAAATTAAAGCGAGCTTCCCGAAGGAACGCATCATTCTCGAGACGGAAGCAAGGATACAAGGGTTGGCGGAGCTTCCTGGAGTTACATCTGTGACCGAGGGGATCAATGGCTATGAGCTGCGGATAGACAGCCCAGAAGCCGCGCAGCGTATACTACAGTTGGCGATGGAGCAATCTGCGATACAGCGGTTTCAAATCATGGAGCCAACTTTGAATGAGATTTTTATCCAGAAAGTGGGTGGCCAGCATGAATAGCATCCTGACGGTGATTAAATTCACGTTCATGACTCGTTTTCGCACAAAATCTTTTCGCATAATGAGCTTAATTTTAGTCATTCTCATGTCGGTATTAATTCATCTTCCAGCCATTATTAATCAATTCTCTTCCGATGAACCGACGAAAATTGGAGTATTTGGTACGAAACAAGCGGATGTGACATCAAAATTAGCGGCTTTTTATAATAATCAGCCGAAAGCTGAGATACAGATTGTACCACTGCCAGACAAAGGCAGCGCGGAAGCTAATGAAGCGTTTGGGAAGCAGCAAATCGCGGATAAGATCATTAAGGGGTACTTGGAGTTCACCGAGGGGAAACAGGGTGGATTTCCGAAGATGCTCTACAAATCGACGGGAACGATGGAGTTTTCCCTGAAAAGCAAGCTCCAAACGGCGCTTCAGTTGATCAAGACGGATATGGTGCTGCAAGGAGCTGGCCTGCCAGACGCGCTTAAAACGGATATCCAAACGCCTGTATCCTTGGATACCGTGCAAATTTCCATAACCGATGAAGCAACTACTGGCAAAACGGAATCACAAATGGTGTTGTCGTACGCACTCGTTTATGTCATGCTATTCATGCTCTACATGGGTGCAATTGGATACGGAAACGTCGTAGCCACGGAAATTACAGCGGAGAAAAGCACGCGTGTCATGGAATTGCTCATTACGAGTGTGTCACCGCTGAAGCAGATGTTTGGCAAAATCATAGGCATTTGCTTACTAGCTCTATTACAAGTTGCCGTATTGATTGCCGTCTCGGCAGCCAATATTCGTTTTAGTGACGCCTCGGCGCTAAAAGAGTTGAATCTGAATTGGAGTGATCTCGAACTATCGCTCATCGTCTATTTCCTGATCTTTTACTTACTCGGCTTCTTCATCTATGCGACGGTATTCGCGGCTGTAGGCTCGCTCGTCAGTCGTACCGAAGATGTAGGCCCAGCCATTATGCCAGTTACCTACATCATCGTGGCTGCTTTCATGATTGCCATCTTCGGACTTAATCATCCGAATGCTCCGTTCGTGGTCACGATGTCCTTCGTGCCTTTCTTCTCGCCTTTAATTATGTTCCTGCGCATCGGGATGAGCAGTCCGTCCTTCTGGCAGATTGCGATATCGATCGCCATTCAGGTGGTTTCCATCGGCGCTATGGCATGGCTAGCGGCGAAGATCTACCGCACGGGCGTGCTGATGTACGGCAAGCGTCCGAGCTTGAAGGAGCTGCGCAAGGCGATGAAGGCGTATCGGTAGTGGGTGCGACTGATTTGATTATGAGTAATGGATATAGTTAAGACTGATTTGGTCGATAACTGAGACAAATTTGGGTACATGTTTGAGATTAAATAATGAAGATAGATGAATCAATTCGTTGATTTATCTATCTTTTTTCTTTTTCAATCAGAAGGGACTGGAAATTATATCTATCCAAGAAATGAGATAAACAATAGTACCTGCATAGGCAAATTGTACATTTTCTCACCCTATTACATTCTACATTCTGATATTTATTACCTTAAATATCAAAACAAAATATCAATATCAGATAAGCGAATGCCAAAAATCACAGATATTGTTGTAACTAAGGAGACCAAGTATGTTATAAATATAGAATAAGTAGACAACTTAGAAAAGGGTGGACTTAGATGAATTTTATTCGTTTATACAAGTCGAGAAAATATTTGTTAAAGCTGCTACTTTCCATAACGGTTCTTATGGTTGTGTTTTTATCTGTCAGCACGACGCTTCTATATTACAACTCCGATAAAACGATGCTTCAAATGCAGCAACAAGCGGAATTAAAGGTATTGTCACAAATCAAATACAATATCGACTACATGCATGATACATTAAAAAACATTACGCTTTCCACGTTTTTTGACAATGATGTCCTCTATTTGTCGAATGTCGATGTGATGGATCAAGGCGAGCTCGCACTAAAATTAAATAGGTTAGAGAAAACGGTTTCAAAATCATCCTTTTTGCAAAGTATAACGATCTACAACGCCAAAACAGGCTGCTATTACTCAACCTTGAGCAGTTTGAATTGTAAGGATGATGGATTGAACGGTGTCATTGATCAGTATATCCAATCACAAAAAAGTATACCTATGCTTACCTTTGTTCCTCTACCTTATGATAAAATGCTCTCTCCAGCATTAGCGATGTTCTTATACGACAGCATGTCCGGGAGTAAGCTGATCGTCACGATCAAGCCGAGCTGGCTGTTTGATAACTTAACGAATATGAATAAGATGACAAATGAATCGAGAGGCTCTATTTTTATTGCAGATAAATCAGGCATCCCGCTCATGGCACAACAGCAGGGCAAGGATACTTTTACGGACACAATTCAATCCATAATCCGTGAGAAAGTGAGCTCCGGTGTAAACCAGGATTATCTCGTGCATGGATCAGGTGAGAACAAGTCGATTCTGAGCTTTATGTCGTCCAACAAAAGCGACTGGATCATTGCAAGCGTTCAGCCCTATGAGGTTGTGTGGGGAAAACTAAGCAAGATGCGGATTATTTCCTTCTTCATTATCATTGGTTTTTTATTCCTTTCCATTGCGAGCTCGCTGTTGATTGCCTACCGCCTGTATCGTCCGATTGAAAATTTGTTAAATCAAGTGACGTCAAACCGTCGTAAAGGCGCGGACGACAAGTCTGATGTGGATGAATTGAAATTCATTTCCACAGCGTATCAAGATGCTATGCATCAATTAGTCAAGCATGAATCAGAAGAGCATTCAAACCGTGATGCACTGAAAACATTCGCATTGCGGAGACTGATATCCGATGCGAGCCTGCCTACTCCAGAAGAAATTGAACAAGTCGATTGGGATATTAATTTTAATCAAGAACTTCAGGTGTGTGTGCTGTTGATCGATGATTTTGCTGAATTTGAATCGAACACGAGTGATGTCGAGAAGAGAATGTATAAGTTTGCGATCACCAATATTGCCAAGGAACTTGTGTCAAAACACGTTAATTGCGAAGTGGTTCCTATGTTTAATGATCACTTTGTCTTACTCGTTGGTGATGCGAAAGAGGCTCAAGGCGATCATTTGAGCTCGCTGACGCACGCTTTGAAAGAGCTTCAGCAAACTCTTCTTCAATATTACCGTCTCTCGATAACCGTTTCGACTGGGGAGAAGGTTGACCGATACCAACAAGTATCGCAGCAATACGGTCTTGCTATGGAAAATGCGTCCTATCGGATTATTTTCGGTAAAGGAAGTATCATTACACCGGATCTCGTGAGGCAAAATAATGAAAATATTACGTTCCAATTTTCCACTGATACGGAGAAGAAAATGACGGAAGCCATAAAGTCCGGGCAAGAGAAGGATTTCCAGGAGCAATTGGTGCAATTGTTCCAACAAATGAAAGTCATGCATTATAATAATATCCTGTACTCCATTCTTCACTTGCTTGCGTTAGTGGAAAATATCGTGCGTGAAATGAATAGCCGAACCGTCAGACAAGTTAGCTTGGACTTTAAGCGGCAGGTGCAGCACATGATGAAGCAAGAAACGTTAGAACCTATTTATGATTTGATATTGGACATATACCAAGACATTCAGAAGCAACGAACGCAGGATGTAAAAGATCAGTCGAATCAGATCTTAACGGATACCGTGAAAGAAATGATTGAAGAGCAGTATAGGGATTTAAATTTGAGCCTGCAAAGCATAGCGGCTGCAATGAAACTATCTTCCGCCCATGTGAGCAAGCAATTTAGACTGCATGAATCGATGTCTATTAGCGAGTATATGAATGATGTTCGCTTGCGAAAGGCACTGGAGTTGCTTGAAACCAAAGATTACAGCATCAATCGCATCATGGAAATGGTTGGTTATAACAATGAAGGTTATTTTTTCAAGCTATTCAAGAAGAAATTTGGTATCACGCCTAAAGAATATCGCTTCAAAATAGTCGTTCAAGAGTAAGCTTTTTGGGTGCGATAGTGCCCGAAAAGCTTTTCTTTTTTCAAAAATAGCTAAAAATACAGTGTATTTGAGATTGTGTGGGAGAAAAGTGTAGTGTTTTTTATTTATTGTAGTAGTTATTTGTGCAGATTTCCCCCAATAATAAGTGCATACAACGACGGTTAAACACCGCAGGGAGGGAAACAAATGCTACAACGGGAGTGGAAGCACTTCAAACGTAATCGGGAATTGTTCGTTATGTCATTGCCAGCGATCCTGTATAAATTGATTTTCAACTATTTGCCCTTGATCGGTCTTGTCCTTGCATTTAAACAATACCGATACGATCTTGGGATTTGGGGAAGCAAATGGATCGGATTTAAAAATTTTGAATTCTTTTTTAAATCAGACAAAGCTTTCACGGTAACACGCAACACGATTCTATATAATCTTTCTTTTATTATCTTAACCTTAGTGCTTGCGCTTACATTAGCCATTCTGCTAAATGAGATTTCTCGAAGATGGATTAAAGTGCATCAGACGATCTTGTTTTTACCTTATTTCTTATCATGGGTGGTTGTCGGATATGTCGTCTTCGGGTTTATGGATCATAAAAACGGTTTTATGAACGTCATGCTGCAAGCGTTCGGCGAACAGCCGATCAAATGGTATGAACAAGCCAAGTATTGGCCGTTTATTATCGTACTTACACAGTTATGGAAAGGCGTAGGCTTCTCAACGCTTATCTATTACGCGGGTATTCTTTCCATCGATTCGAGCTACTATGAAGCCGCCAAGATTGATGGCGCTTCCAAATGGCAAATGATCCGCAAGATTACAATACCGTTACTGACACCACTTATCGTGATTTTGTTGATTGTCGCTATCGGCGGTATTTTCCGTGCTGATTTCGGATTATTCTACTTCATTCCTAATGATACGAGCTTCTTGTATAACGCGACTGATGTTATCGATACGTACGTATATAGGTCGCTGCGAATAGTTGGAGATTTCGGGATGTCGACCGCGATTGGACTCTATCAGTCTGTCGTTGGATTCATTCTGGTGCTGCTGTCCAACTGGGTTGTCAAAAAAATTAACGAAGATAATTCACTTTGGTAAGGAGGGATGTATGTATGCAAACGGAAAGCAACAGAATGAACTGGACAGGCAAAATGATTAACCTGTTCTTCTGTATACTGTCATTGGCGCTGTTAGTGCCTCTTGTTCTCGTCATATCCATTTCGTTGACGGATGAGAAATCGTTATTGACACATGGCTATCATCTGATTCCTTTGCAATTCAGTACGAAGGCTTACGATATCATTTTGGATGCTCCCAAGGCGCTGTTACGTGCATACGGGGTTACCATATTCGTTACACTCGTCGGGACATTTTTCGGTTTACTCTTTACGAGTTTGACGGCTTATACGATCTCAAGACGCGATTATCGTTACCGCAAAATGATGACGTTATACGTTTTCTTTACAAGCTTGTTCAGTGGAGGACTTGTTCCGTTTTACATTCTGATATCGCAGTATTTGCATTTGAAGGATACGATTTGGGTGCTTATCGTTCCTTATTTACTAAGTCCTTTCTTTATTCTCATCATGAAGGGCTTTATGGATAAACTTCCATTTGAAATCATCGAGTCGACGAAAATTGATGGTGCGAATGAGTGGCGCATTTTTTTCACAATGGTGATTCCCTTATCAGTACCTGCGCTTGTCACAATAGGGCTGTTCATTTCCTTCCAATATTGGAATGATTGGTGGCTAGGATTATTGTTTATCGATAACCAGAAGCTAATACCGCTTCAACTGCTTCTTTACCGCATCATGAGCACCATTGAATTCTTATCGAACAACATCGCAACGGTGAATGTCCAATTTAATCTCGCGGACTTCCCAAGCTTATCGGCTAGAATGGCTATGGCTGTACTTGCAGCCGGACCGATGATGATTATTTTTCCGATGTTCCAAAGGTTTTTCATCAGCGGTCTTACCGTTGGCGCCATCAAAGGTTAACCAGACTTTCGTTATCGAACTGCAGCTTATCATGTAGCTGCAGTTGATATATAAGCAATCAAAAAAACTAAATTCTATTAGGGGGAAATTCTATGAAAAAGCAAATGTTTAAAGTTGTAACGGGAGCAGTGAGTCTCGCTGTCTTATTGTCGGCATGCGGAAGTAAAGGATCTGAAAGCACTTCCACAGCTAGTCCAGCAGCTAGCGCGGCGGCTACTGCCAAGGTTGAGCAACTGGCGCCAGTAGAATTGATCTGGAACTTCCCGCTAGCCGCGATTCCGGCAGATATGGCAACCGTTCAGGAAGCTATTAACAAAATCACAAAAGCTAAAATTAATGCGACAGTTAAATTGCAACCGCAAGCATTCGGTGACTACACACAAAAGATGAACACAACTGTTGCAGCTGGCGAAAATTTCGACATCGCATGGACGTCTAACTGGAACTTTGACTATGTAACTAACCAGTCAAAGGGAGCTTTCCTTCCACTGGACGATTTGATCAATAAGTATGCGCCAACAGTGACGAAGTCCCTGCCTGGATTCGTGTGGGATGCAACTAAAATTAGTGGCAAAATTTACGGTGTTCCGAACTATCAAACGGTAACGAACAAAGAAGGCTTCATTATCCAAAAGAAATATGCTGACAAATACAATTTGGACGTCAACTCCATCAAAAAGGTTGAAGATATCGAGCCATTCTTGGCAAAAGTTAAAGCAGGCGAATCTAAAGATATCGTTCCGTTCTTGGTGGATCGCGGTGGAAGATTCAATAATATGATGCGCACTAACGGTTTAGAAGTAATTGTACCGAACGTTGTTGGGATTGATCTAACAAATCCGGACAAAGTCATCAATATTTACGAGACTCCGCAGTTCGCGAAATATTTGGGTTTAATTAAGAACTGGCATGATAAAGCCTTAATCAACGATAACGCAGCTACATTGAAAAACAAAGCGGACATTGAGAAAACAGGCAACGCAGTTGTTCAATTCCACAACGTATTGAATCCAGCCGGTCCAACTTCGTATAAGACTGCAAATGGCGGTAATGATGTGATTGTTGTTCCGATCACTGAAACATGGGCAGGTACAGGCTCCATCATTACAACGATGCAAGCCATTAGCAAAACGTCCAAAAACCCTGAGCGAGCAATGATGTTCATTAACTTGCTGAACACGGACAAAGAGCTGTATAACACAATCAGCTATGGCGTTGAAGGTAAGCATTACACGAAAGTATCCGATAATGTAGTCAAAATTAACAAGGATGCTGGTTATGTGCCTAACGCAAGCTGGGTATTCGGTAACACATTCAACGCTTTCCTGGTTGAAGGTACAGATCCAAATGTAGTAGCTGATACGAAGAAAGAAAACGAAACGGCTAAACCGTCTCCGCTTATGGGCTTTAAGTTTGTGCCGGCGTCAGTTGTTGCGGAAATTGCTAACATTGCGACTGTTGTTGATCAATATAACCCAGGTCTTGCAACAGGTACAGTAGCTGCAAGCGAGAAACTGAAAGAATTTCAAGAGAAGTTGAAGCAAGCTGGCGTTGATAAAGTTATTGCAGAAGCTCAGAAGCAACTTGATGAGTGGAAAAAAACGAAGTAATCTAAGCTCCTCTCAGTGAACAAAGCGATGGCAGTAATCAGGTGGGAATCCTTCCAAATTGGATTCCCACAATGGTTAAACGCAGGGCCCGAAAGCCAGTTTCAGTAAACTAGAAAAAGGAGGGGATTAATAATACTGAATGCGGCATAAACGCATTACAAGTTTTATCGTCATTTCGAAAGAGTTCATTCTTGTAGATGATAGTAAAATTAAAGGGAGTGAGTAAAGTGACTAAGTTTTCTGGTAGTTTGAGAGGAAATTTAAGCAAGTTATTAATTGCATCGTTATTGATCGCACCTTTTTCAGTTGCGGCCCCGTTTGAAACAACGGTGAAAGCTGCTGGAACTACGTTTTACGTGGACATAAATGGAAGCGATTTCAATAATGGTACATCTCTTTCTACACCATTCCAAACGATTCAGAAGGCTGCAACTGTAGCGACAGCAGGCGACACGGTAAATATTCGTGGAGGTACATACCGTGAAACGGTCACTCCAACCAATTCAGGTACATCGGGCAGTCCGATTACTTATCAGAACTATAATGGTGAAACGGCTATAGTAAGCGGTGCTGATCTTGTTACAGGTTGGACGTTAGATTCCGGCAATATTTACAAAGCACCGATGAACTGGAACTTGGCAGCTGGAAACCAGGTGTTTGTCGGTGGCGTGATGATAGACGAAGCGCGGTGGCCGAATCAGACAGGCACGATGCTGCAACCTACTCGGGCGACAACAGACAGTGGAAGCAATGCCACCCAAGTAATTGATTCGGCCCTGCCAGGGAACGTCGATTTCACAGGAGCTACGATGTGGATTCAAAGCGGCTGGGACTGGATCGTCCAGACGCCAACAATCACTGCATACGACACGGTGGCCAAAAAGCTCACTTTGGGTCCGTTGAGAGCAGGTGGGGGATATGCGCCTACATCCGGGGACCCTTATTATTTGTCCGGAATCAAAGCGATGCTAGACACAGCGAATGAATGGTGGTACGACTCCGCCAATTCCGAGTTATACATTTGGGTGCCTGGCGGCGGTGATCCTTCCACCCTAACGGTAGATGCTAAGCGTCGGGATACCTCGTTTGATTTATCCGGCAAAGCATATATAACTTTAAACGGGGTTCAAACGACTGCGTCTAGGGTTGTGACGGACAGTTCTTCTAACCACCTTACGTTCCAAGGAATCGTGGCGAAATATTTGTCCCATAACAAGCTAAACACTTCTGTCCAGGAGCAAACCAATACTGGTTTATTGCTGAACGGCAGCTATAACGTGCTTAAGGACAGCGAGTTTGCATACAGCTCTGGAAGCCTGGTTACGGTCGGCGGTTCGTATAATAATGTAATCAACTCCTATATTCACGACGGGGGATATGTACCAGATTGGGAAGGTCTTGTGAACCTGAAGGGCGCAAACAGCCTGATTAGCCATAATACAGTGGCGGATGCAGGGCGAGTAACGATTTATTTCACCAGCCCGATGAGAGCAAACGAGATTCAGTATAATAATATCTACAACGCCGGATGGCTTTCAGATGACTTGGGCATGTTGTACGGACCGAATGTAGATGGACAGAATACGGAAATTCATCACAACTATGTTCATGATAATAAAGCACCTGCCACGAAGCCGGGTATCTATTTGGATGCCTATACGAACAATTTCATCATTCATCATAACGTGACGTGGAATAACGCTGGTCTTCAGCTTAATATTCCTTCAAATTATAACCTGGCCTACAACAACACTGCTTGGACAAATGCGTGGGCCATTCAATCAGCAGCTTCTAATGCGTTTACAACGGATATGTATGGAACTCGAATATTCAACAACATCATCACAGGATATGATGCGGAGTCAAATGCCTATACTGTGCATGGCAGCCAAGTAACGAGTTCACCTGGATTCGTTAATGAAGCCAGTCGGAACTATCAATTACTGTCTACCTCGCCAGCAAAAGACACAGGAATTGTGATTCCAGGTATTACGGACGGCTATGTTGGAAGTGCACCTGATATTGGGGCATTTGAATACGGAAGCACAGGCTGGACTGCCGGTCACAACTTTGCAAGCCCTCCTAATCCAACATATACAACACCATCGACACTTAATATGAACTTAGCCGTTAATGGCGGATTCGAAAATGGGGACTTGTCGAGCTGGAATACAACGGATGCGGGCAATGCTGTTGTTGTCAGTGACAATCACTGGGGCAAAGCAGCTAATGCAGGAATGTCCAGATCACATAGCTATGGTATGAAGCTAAGTGGAGGTGTTGATGGAATTGCACAGGTAATTTCAGGGCTGCAGCCAAATACGAATTATGTCGCTGGTGGTTGGCTTAGATCGCCTGCAGGGGAAACTGCTGCACTTGGTGTTAAGGACTTTGGCGGCACAGAAAAATCAGTTTCTTCTTCCAGTTCTACCTGGACGTTTGTTAAGGTGTCCTTTAAGACTGGGTCGACGAATACTAGCGCAACAATCTATTTTAAGAAAACGTCCGCAACGGGTGAAGCCTATTGTGATGATGCAGGGCTCACATTAGATACGACGGTGTACCAGTCTATATATACATCAGAAGGCTTTGAATCCGGATTTAGCAACTGGGCGACGGCTGCTGGAACGCCATCGCTGAGCTCCGCTCAAACGCATTCTGGCTCCAATAGCTACCTAATCAATCAAGACCAGGATGCCATCCTGCAAAATTTTGACACTTCTTATAATAAAATTGTCTCCATATGGTTCTATGACACAGCTACCGCAACGAATATGCAGAATGGCGCTGTGGTAGACGACAGTGTTAATACAAGAGGTATCTTTGTCAATACACCGACGTCAACAACCAAATATTCATATCGTGTCGGCGGTACCTATGCAGCCTCCAATGTGACCCGCACCACCGGCTGGCATGAATTCAAATTTGATTACACATCAGGCACCAAGCTTGATATGTATATCGACGGAGTGCTAATTGCTTCACCTACGGAGGCCACGAACTTTAATCGTATTCAGATTGGCGATCTATGGGCGGGCAGTACGAATACGGCTTATTTTGATGATATCACGATCTCAGATCCGCCGATATTCGACGGCTTTGAGAGTGGATTAGCTAACTGGACTACGACGAACGGTACAGCGTCAACGACCACGGCACAAGCCCATTCCGGCAGCAATAGCTACTTAATTAATGAAGATTTTGATTCGATTCAGCGAATCTTCGGGACGTCGTACAACAAAATAGCTACTGTGTGGTTCTATGATAACGCCTCATCAACAAATATGGTAATGGCAGCCTTTGTGGATGATGGAATCAGCACCCGAGGGATTGAAGTCTACACAGGTATTTCTACAACGAAATATGCTTACCGTGTTGGAGGAACCCACACGGCAACGAATATTACCCGAACGACTGGCTGGCATGAGTTCAAGTGGGATTATACGTCTGGCACGAAAGTAGATATGTATATCGACGGGGTCCTCATCGCGTCGCCAACAGGATTAACGAATTTCAACAAGATTGAATTGGGGGATAAATGGGTTGGAAATACCAACACCGTGTATTTCGACGATATGAATATTCAATAATGAGATTGCAGACAATCAAATAATCCAGTAAATTTGAAGAAGATTTTAAAATTGAAGAGTGCAGCAATAGCTGTACTCTTCAATTTTGTACTGATGCGGAATGTTATAGTGAAACTATCAGGCTAACACAAGCAATGCTTTGCTTCGAATCATGACGGATGAAGGAATTGATGGCTGAAAAAGAGTATTATGTTTCATTTTGGCATGGATTTTTAATGATCAATGATGGGGGCGCTTAGGTTGATATCAAAGCGGAAAACTGAAATTAATTTTGCCGAATTGTATTTGGATCATATTGGTTCTACACGTGATGGCCTAAAGCATATTGCCAATAAATTAACAAACGACCATAAAGCGACTGTCGCTTTCATAGGAGGATCGGTTACAGCGGGAGAAGGTGCTTCTGATTCAGAATCCACAAGCTACCGTGCACTGACATATCGATATTTAGAGCGCCGCTTTCCTGAAGCGGCGTTCAAGTTCATTAATGCAGCTATTGGAGGAACCACTTCTACCTTCGGGGCGTTTCGGTTAGAAGAGCATGTACTCGATCATGGTGATGTCGATCTCCTTTTTGTCGAGTTTGCCGTGAATGATGCTGGAAACCGTACAGAGTCCATTCGGGCGATGGAAGGCATTATTCGTCATGCCAAGCGAAGCAATCCGCGAATAGACATTTGTTTTATTTATACCGCACGCCGAACGGGCTCCGAAAGTTATTCGGCAAATCGCAGGCTGCAGGACAATATTTACAACCACGAAGAAGTCGCTGAATATTATCGACTTCCTTCCGTAAACATTGCCAGTGTCATTTATAACAAGGTCATCTCGGGGGATCTAAAATGGGAAGATATTAGCGGTGATGACGTGCATCCGAATGATTTTGGTTATAGTTTGTATGCAAAAGTTATGGAAGATTTCTTGGAAAGAGAGCTAATCGTACCCAATGAGAAGTCCGAAGATCCTCTTGCGCTCCCTTCGCCACTTGATTCGGTCTGTTATGAGAATGGGAAGCAACTGTCACCTTTATTAGCAGAGACGAGTTTCAATTGGCGAATGATTGAGAGCTGGACAACCGAGCATTTCTTCAACTGGGCTCCGCCTGCCGACATCTTTTTGGGGGAGACGCCCGGGGCTGAATTCCAATTCAACTTTAACGGCACGGCAGTCGGTATCTCCTTGCTGGCCGGAATGGACACCGGAGATATCGAGGTTTCCATTGATGGCGGAGCTTTTCGAACCATACCACTATTTGATCGATACTGCTTGATGTTTTATCGACCAATCATTGTCATGTTTTCCGACCAGCTTGATCGTCGCGCACATACCGTAAATATTCGCATATCCAGCGAGAAGCATGAAATGAGTAGAGGGCACGAGGTTCATATTTTGAAGCTGTTAGTGAATGAATAGAGCACACTATTATCTGAAAAGGACGTGAAAAATTTGATTTCATATTCTACAAAAGGCGAACCGTTGACGATATCCATGTGGGACTTTTCTTGGCTGAAGGGGAACCATCCTGGCGGTGCTTATGAAGATTTGGCCAGATGTATGGAAGAAGCCAAAATTCGCGGTTATAACACTTTGCTGGTCGATTGCTTTCCGGATGTTAACTGGGACTGATATAAAAGGTATAACGCAGATGCGGCAAAATTAATTGCTAAGCTTCCATTTGCGGGGACTAGCCTTTCCAATTTTGCTGAACCGCAATACCGTTTATGGAAAGACGAGGAATGGCATAGGACGACCAACCTCTTTCTCCAAAATTCGTATTAAGCCTGCCGATATTATCCGCACACTCAAAAAAAGCAAAGGATTGATTATATGCTCAGCACATTAACGCTCCGCGAATTGAAGAATGCACTGGAGCAATCAGAGTCAGAAGCGCACAAGCTATTTCCAGAACTTGCATCCACCGATCGGTGGATGCAAGTTAGAAAGGATGAACGCTATTCGGCGTTCTGGGAAGGGCTTGAGGAACAGGCAGTACGCATTCAGGAAAATCCAGCAAATCTACCTCAATTTTCCGATTATATCGTATTCGGTGAGACAGGTGACAACATTAATTTTGAGAATATACGTAATCAGTTATACGCGGGGCTTCACACTTTCAGCTTGCTTGCCATGACGGATGACCGTCCAGAATGGAAGACAGGGCTTGAGAATGCGATTTGGTCCGTATGTAATGAATATTCTTGGGTTCCGCCGGTACATGCCGGGCTGTATGTGAATGAATATCCGAAAGGAATTTGGGATCAGCCGATTCCGCCCCGTGAAACAATCGATCTACAGGCAGCTGCTATCGGATTTGCACTGGCTGAAATCATCTACCATCTCGGTCACAGACTGCATCCTTGGGTAGTCTTCCGCGCCAAAGAGGAGATTGAACGCCGCATCTTTCAGGTTTACTTCAATGATCCTGTTCCGCAAAACTGGGAGTTGAAAACGAATAACTGGCCGGCGGTTTGCTCAAGCAACATCGGCGCCGCGGCGATTTATTTAACGCAAGACAGCGAACGGCTAGCGGGTATGCTCTGGCGGGTAATTGGCGCTTTGCGCCAATATGTATCAGGTTTTGATGAGGAGGGAGCGACCCCTGAAGGTCCGGTATACTGGCAGTACGGTTTTTCGAACCTTGTATTTTTTGCCGAATTACTGAAAGAGCGCACGGGCGGACGCATCAACCTACTTGCTGAACCGAAGATTGAGAAGATTGCGAAATTCCCGCATTACTGCATGCTGTCGAACGGCAAAGTAGTCAATTTCTCCGACGCTGCGGAAGAACTTCGTTTCCATACCGGTCTTTTCCATCGTTTGCGCCAAACATTCCCTTCCCTTTCTTTACCGCCGGA
The DNA here is from genome assembly GCF_059692035.1 of Paenibacillus sp. J22P143. Classification (NCBI taxonomy): domain Bacteria; kingdom Bacillati; phylum Bacillota; class Bacilli; order Caryophanales; family Paenibacillaceae; genus Paenibacillus; species Paenibacillus sp. J22P143. The sequence goes on along the minus strand of NZ_JCAUAQ010000007.1, from coordinate 93,817 downwards.
AGCGTACCGAGCGTACCAAGCCAGCAAGGCTTCTGTTCTTTGGATCGAAGCGATAAGACTAATGCTTTGGTCGTCAGATCAGCCTGCTGCTGAAGCAACTGAAGTTCCCAGTGCGCAAGAAAGAGTAGAAGAGCGGATTTTCGCCGGAAATCAATGGGTGACCTCGAAGGTGCTGCAGACAGATGGAAGTGTGGCGGCATTCGCAGCGAAGGGTGGACATAACCAGGAACCGCACAACCATAACGATTTGGGGCATTTCATACTGCATGCTGGCGGAGTTAATGTGCTCGCTGATATTGGAATAGGCGTGTATACCAGGCAGTATTTCCAACCGGAATATCGGTATGAAATGATTCAACCAGGTTCTCATGGACATTCTGTGCCGATTATTAACGGCTGCAGACAAGGCTTTGGTCCAATGTACAAGTCGGAAATCATAAATCAAGACATCACAGAAGACGAGATGTTGTTTGAGCTGGATTTAACGAAAGCTTACGAGTGCCCATCATTACAGCAATTTAATCGCCAATTCCTGTGGCGCCGTCCGGTGAACGAAAACGCGCAGCTTATGCTGATAGATCAAGTGAGGTTGGATGAACCTACTGCCTCTTTCCAAGAAGTGTTCATTTGCGGTGTTGAGCCGCGGCAGAAAGGACCGGGCCAAATTTCGATTGGTGCCGTATGGATGACGTTTGAAGCCAACGAGTGGCAGGTTGAAGTGGAAGCACAATTGACGGTTGCGCATCCTGACATCGAAAGGACGTTTTATCGATTACTGCTGACTCGTAAAGAAATGAGCGAATCCATTACATGTCAGTTCCGTTTTGAGATTACTTGAAAATGTGCCTAAAACGCCAGTAAAAAGAAGCTGGATTAAGATGTAGCTTCTTTTTTTGGATATCCGATACAGCACCGTTATATGGTCATGGAGAAAGCGAGCGACGTATTGGGAAAGCGCTTAAAGGGAAAAGGGATCAAGTAGTCCTTGCTAGCAAAGCGGTCATGCGGGGAGTGCCTTATACATATGAGAATACGATTCGTTCCGACATATGCTATGCCCTGGCCGGATAATGACAAACAGCTAATTCATGGGCGCATTGATAATTAAGTGAACGAGCACGAAATAGGCCAGAGGGACACCTCAGGTCTGTTTGTGTTATTGATATTACAATCTACAAGTAAAAAGCACCCATTCGGGTGCTTTCCAGTCTCAAATATAACCGTTACTCAAATCAAAGATCCGGCGTATCGGTAAAAACTGTGCTGCAGAACTGACTTAAGCTCATGCCTGTCTTGCGCTTAAAGATTTTTGCAAAAGCATGAATATTGGTGTAGCCGACCCTATTTGCGATCTCACCGAAAGAAAGTCCTGATTGTAAGGCTAGTTCTTTGGCTTTTTCCAGTCGAATCCAGACCAGATATTGCATAGGTGACATGCCGAAGGCATTGCGGAACTGTGTGATGATGTAGTTGCGGCTCCATCCGGAAAGCTTCTCCAGGTCTTGATGCTTAAAGCCATCCTGTAGATGGCTGGTCATATAATTACGTATAACGATGAGCTTAGCTCTGTTTGCATCTTCTTTATTTGAAGATCGGACGGCAAGCTCTTTTTTGTGTGTAGATAGTTGATACAAGATTTGGATGAGCAGACTTTGACAATGGAAATGATCCTTTACATCTGGCATTCGGTAATGATGGACAAGTTCGGTGAGCTTATGTTCAAGAGTGTGATTATGGTAATTTCCTAGATTATGTGTTCTGGTTTCGTCATCTAGATCTACAAGCTGCTGAATTGGAAAACCCGAATCACCAAAATGGAACACAATCGAAATACAAACATAGGGTTGGTCTGGACGGGTGCTGACATGATGAAGCTCGTTGGGTCTGTGAAACAATAGGTCGCCGCGCCTAGTCACATAATCACGGCCGTTGATCTGATAGTCTGCGATCCCTTCGATCACATATTGCAACTGAAATTGCTTAAGTATACGCGGTTTGAGCTTCCAACCATTGGGGGCGTTGAAGATGTGAGCCAGCGTAATATACGGAGGAAAATAGTATTGCTTTAATTGTTCAAGGGTATCATGCGGCTCCATAAAATAAAGCTTCTTTGACACTTGGTATACCTCCTAACGGGTGAAGATTGCTGTTATTAGTATACATGGGCTTCTCCATTTATGAAAAGTGTGATTTTGGTTACAACTCTGTTGCTTTCGACTAAATACGAAAGCCTCAAAGCTAAGTAAAATATAAGCATGGAAGCAGGGGAATTCACAAAATCATAAAATGGAGGTTTAACCGTGTATGAAATTTTCTAATTTTGCTGGATCAGGCGAACTGGTATCTCGCATCGGGTTTGGAGCTATGGGCTTAGGAGGCTCTTTTGGTACGTATGATGAAAAGTATTTAATAAATTCTGTCCTGCACAGTTTGGATCAAGGTGTGACGTTGATTGATACCGCACGCGCTTACGGCGAATCGGAACGGATTGTGGGTCTTGCTCTCAAAGAATGGCGTGGCGAACGCCCGTTTATTACCTCTAAGGTACAATCCCTCGGTCCTGGTTCAATCGGATGGGGGACGCACATTCCTGTTGAAACCGCTTACCCGCAAGGCTGGCTGCGCCGTTGTACAGAAATTTCACTGGAGACACTTGGCGTAGAGACAATTGACCTTATGCAGCTTCACCAATACTGGCCGCAGTGGGATAAGAAGGATTATTGGATGGAAGAATTGCTGCGATTGAAGGAAGAGGGGAAAATCCGGTATATCGGTATTTCAATTCCCGATCAACGTCATGACATTGCGCTCGCCCTTGTGCAAAGCGGCAAAATTGACGCCGTCCAGACCGTGTTCAATATTTTCGATCCGCTGCCGCTGGACTGTTTAATTCCATTTTGCGAGGAGCACGGTGTTGCCTTTCTTGCGCGCTGTGTTATGGATGAAGGCGGTTTGACGGGATTTCTGACCAAAGAAACCCAATTTGAAGACGGTGATTACCGGAAGACGTATTTCGACTATGTACCGCGTGAGATGTATATCGAACGGGTAGAGCGTCTGCGTCAATTTATTCCGCAGTATGCAAACAATTTGGCGGAGCTTGCGATTAAATTCGTATTGAAGCATCCAGCGGTTACCACCGCTCTAGTCTCGATGCATGTGCCTGAGTATGCCGACCAAAACATTGCAGCTGTCGATAAGGAACCGCTACCGGATGACGTATTTGAAGAAATTCGTAAATATCACCGATGGGTGCGTAATTTCTATGACACTAAATTTTGGTAGCTCGGAAAAAGTGCTATGGTCGGAGCTATTGCCATATGAATTTAAAAGACGTTTGGCCCATAATCCGCTTGTCTTCCTTCCGCTAGGCATTTGCGAGCCTCACGGCCAAATATCCGCATTCGGGCTGGATACCATCAAAGCAGAATGGTTATGCATCGAGGCGGCAAGAAGATGCGGGGGTATCGTGGCACCCGCTCTTGGCTATCACATTCATGAGTCCGGCTATCACGCGCGCTGGTTGGAGGATACAGTGGGGCGAGAAAATCCACATATGACGGGGATGCCTCCTCATATTATGCTTCCTTTCTTCTTGTATCAGCTTCGCGCATTCGTCAATGCGGGATTCCGATCGATATTCGTGGTCAGCGGACATAGCGGTGGAAACCAATATGATCTTCGCAAGGTTGCGGAAGCATTTTCAGCCCAAACGGGTGTAGTTATCCGAGTGGTAAGCGATCCTGAGTTAGTTGAGGGCATGTATGCAGGAGATCATGCAGGAAAATACGAAATTTCTCAGCTTCAATTTCTTCGTCCGGATCTTGTAGATTTTACACGATTACATCTGCAATTGCAGGACGGTTCAGGGGGGAGACTTGCGCTAGGTGAGGATGCCCTGGAAGCAAGCGCCGAGCATGGCGAGCGCATTATGCATGCTTGTCTGAATGAGTTGTGTAAACAAGCTGATCAAATGAAAGTGAGCTTTCATAGCCCTATGGACGCAAGTGAACCAACATCACTACTTTCATACGAAATCGTGGAAGACATATGGCGTCAATTGGTTAAACAAGGTCAATGGACAACGACTCAGCCACATCTAGAACAAAACCGTGTACCTACGGATTCACCCTGGAAGCCTTTTGAGTATGTGGAAGAAACGATGGGATAGGGAGCTTTTCCCATGTGAATAAGGAGGAGAGAACGATGGCATCTACTAAAATCAAAAGAGATTATAGTCTCACCGGACCTGAAAATAAGAGGGCTCAAGAGAGAGGGCTGGTAACATCGGAATGGTACCAATCGCCCATCCCGCGACAGAGGATGAAGGAGCTCATGAAGCGAAAGGACGGTCCCGCGATTCGAGATACGATCATCTGGTTTGCGCTGCTGATTGGCACTGGCGTGCTGGCGTATTACTCATGGGGCACATGGTGGGCAATCCCTGCATTTTTCTTATATGGGACGCTATATGCCTCGCCTGGTGACTCACGTTGGCATGAATGCGGGCATGGTACCGCGTTTAAGACACCATGGATGAACGAAGTCATTTATCAAATTGCTTCCTTCATGGTTCTGCGATCGGCTACGCCTTGGCGCTGGAGCCATTCGCGTCATCATAGCGATACGTATATCGTTGGTCGCGACCCTGAAATTCTGACTGAGAGACCTCCGATCTGGAAGGTCCTTTTCATGGAAATTCTCCATCTGTACGGTGGGCCAATAGAAATCAAAAGATTTCTATTGCATTGCGTCGGGAAAGTGGATGCAACGGAAAATGAGTACATTCCGCAATCAGAACGTCCAAAGTCCTATTTGGAGGCTCGTATTTACTTACTCATTTTACTGTCGGTTATCGGGTTGTCTGTGTATCTGCACAGCTTTCTCCCCCTCATGTTTGTGGGTCTGCCAACATTTTACGGAACGCTCTTGATGCTGCTTTTCGGAATGTCACAGCATTTGGGCATGTATGAGGATGTATTGGATCATCGCTTGAACTCGAGAACGATGTATTTAAATCCTTTTTTCAGATTTTTATATTGGAATATGAACTATCATATCGAGCACCATATGTTTCCGATGGTTCCTTATCACGCACTGCCGGCTCTGCATAAAGAGATGCAACCAGACTGTCCGGAGCCTTGCCGAAGCTTGGGTGCAGCGCTTAAAGAGGTTATTATTGCACTAATTAAACAGGGAAAAGACCCGTCTTATACCATCATTAAGCCTTTACCAAGTACCGCACGGCCTTATATGCATAGTCCGCTGGGAAGCACATCCGCAGCACAAGGAACTCGTGCAAGCAAAGTGACAACAGGAGGAATGACACATGGAGCTTAACGAATGGATTGAGGCATGTTCTGCAGATGAGATCGAGGAAGAGGACGTCATCCGCTTTGACTATAACGACCGAACATTTGCTATTTATCGTACGGATACCAACAGTTACTTCGCATCAGATGGTTATTGCACGCATGAAAAATTTCATCTATCGAACGGATTGGTTATGGGCAATACAATTGAATGTCCCAAGCATAATGGTCGATTCGATATTACGACTGGTCAGGCGAAGCGAGCACCGGTATGTGTAGATTTAAAGATGTACCCCGTTATGGTTGAAGCAGGCAAGGTTTACATCAGGGTCGACTAGAGGAGGATGAAACATGGCTGATTCAGGTATGGTCATTGTTGGTGCAGGGGAAGCTGGCGTGCGTGCGGCTATCGAGCTTCGAACGCAAGGCTGGGAAGGCAGCATAACACTTATCGGGGAGGAGAAATGGGCCCCATATGAACGGCCGCCGCTTTCGAAGGATACTCTGAAGGGAGAGAATGTGCCCTCGCCAGTATTTATTATGGATTTGGCGAAATTACAGCATCATCAGATTGACTTTATTTCCGACAGCGTAGTGATCTGGATTGACAGAGATGCTCAGCATGTTGAATTGGCGGATGGGAAGCGAATTCGTTATGTGAAGCTGTTGCTTGCTACAGGGGCACGGCCACGTAGGTTATCTATTGAGGGCATTGAGCCGTTAGGGTTGATTTATCTTCGAACTTACGATGACGCTCTTAAACTGAGAGATAAGCTTCAACCTGGTGGGCGCATCGCTATTATCGGCGCAGGTTTTATTGGTCTTGAGGTTGCGGCAAGTGCTATAGAACGCGGTTGTTCTGTAACCGTCATTGAGGTCGGTCCTCGTATTCTCATGCGAGGGGTTCCAGAGGAGATCGCCTGCATTGTCGAAGAGCGGCATCGTGAGGCTGGTGTTACATTTAAGCTTGGCGTCGGAATAAGTAGCATCACAAGCTCAGATTCAGAAAGTGTCGTTATTCTTGCGGACGGTACGTCAATCGTATGCGATCATATTGTTGCTGGCATTGGGGCTATTCCCGAGACAAAGCTGGCGGCAGCCTGCGGACTTGCTGTGGAGAACGGTATCCGCGTTGATGAGAGCCTAGCAACGAGTGATCCGAATATTTTCGCAGCGGGAGATTGTTGTTCTTTCCATCATCCATTCTACGGCGGGAATACGATCCGGCTTGAAGCTTGGCGAAATGCACAGGATCAAGGGACGCATGCGGCCCAAAGTATGTTGGGACAAGTAAAGCCGTATGCATGCATACCTTGGTTCTGGTCGGATCAATATGATTTAACACTTCAAGTAACGGGCATGACTGATTATGGAAGTCGTATTGTGCGGCGTAATATAGGGGAATCCGCCATTCTTAATTTCCATCTGACGGAAGAAGGGCGTTTGGTTGCGGTTAGTGGCATCGGTACGGCTGCAAGCATCGCTAAGGATATCCGTGTCGGTGAAATGCTGATTGAGCAGCAGGCGAAGCCGGATCCTGAGGCTCTGGCTAATCCAAACGTAAAATTGAAGACACTTCTTCATGCGTAGGACTGTCTTGACCAGGAGCAAGGGAGGAGGAGCAGGGTGGAGAAGAACGGAGCAATTGAGGTTTATCGATGGAAATATAAGGGCTGTAGCTCCATTATTATCGAGAGCGAACAGATAAGGATCGAATTGTTGCCTGAATTGGGTGGGAAACTGGTTTCGATGGTTTACAAGCCGACTGGTAAGGAGTGGATGCTCGATTCGGGCAAAAGGTCTTTACGTCAGCCGGATTATGGGTCATCTTTTACCGAGTGGGATATGAGTGGCTGGGATGAATGCTTCCCGACCATCATAGCTTGCCCTTCGGGGGTGGATCCTGACATTCGTTTGCCTGACCACGGTGAGCTTTGGTCACTCCCATGGACGCATACCATCGAGAATAACGCGGTTGTTTGTTCGATACGAAGTCCTAAGCTGCCGTACTGTTTCACAAGGCGGATTTCATTCCCAGATGCGGATCGGGTTCGGATGGATTACTTTGTTGAAAATGTGGGAGAGCTGCCGATTCCTTTTTTATGGGTACCTCATCCTCAGTTTGCAGTTACAGAACCGACGCGTATCCTGCTTCCGGAGGCCGTCAAACAAATGCTTTGTGTAGATGCAGGTTGTAAGCTTACGGCGGGTGCATCTTACCCTTGGCAAGACGTATCCTTGCTTTCCCCGGAACTTACGGGGGATGCCAGAAAGTTCTATTACGACGGGGAAGTACCTGCCGGATGGTCAGGGCTGTATGGCGAAGAGAGCGGCAACTATTTGATCGTAACTGTTCCGCCAGACAAAGTACCATTCCTTGGCGTTTGGATCGATGAGGGCAAGTATAATGACCGAGTAACTTGTGCTTTAGAGCCAAGTATCGGGTATTACGATTCCCTTGAAAAGGCGATGGGGAATGGAACGGCGCAAACGATACCGGCACACAATTCATGTGAGTGGTATCTGGAGCTTGCCATTGGAGCAGGGGATTGGCAAAAGAGCGTTTAGTATTGGATGATCGCAAGACGAGGCTAATAGAAGTACATAGAAATATAACGCGGCGGATATTATGCAGCGTTATATTTTTTTTGGATATCAATTATAGACACAAAAAGCAATTCACAGCCATTGTCCTAGAACTGAGATACAAAGTATGATGATTGTAATACGAGAAATCATCATATCTAACATTGGAGTGACTTTACATGCCTAATTCATCGATTATTGTGTACTCGCGCAGTGCATCCAAGGAAGAAGTGTTTGCTGCCAAAGAAATACGCAGGTACATATATTTGCGTACATCTGTCCTTCTTCCTTTGGTATCTACAGACAGTGTTCCCGAAGGGAGCAGTGGGTTTATTATCGCGTATCCTGATCATGATTTAATAAAGAATACGATCGCTTTTCCAGAGATCCAAGATGTAGTATTACGTGAACAAAGCTATAAGTTGAAAACGCTCACAATTGCAAATGGGAACTGGCTTGTCGTAGCGGGAGGACGAAAAGGAGGATTACTCTTTGCGGCTTATCGTGCAATAGAACATTTCGGTATCCGCTTCTCTCTTCACGGAGATATTGTTCCTGATGGGCAGATTCCCCTATCCTTACCCAACCTTGATGAGACAAGCACCCCCATCTTTAATTTGCGAGGCATTCTTCCGTTTCACGATTTTCCAGAAGGACCGGATTGGTGGAACGAAGACGACTATAAGAGCGTGCTATCCCAACTGCCTAAGCTTCGGATGAATTTTATTGGGCTGCATACTTACCCGGAGAGACCTCGTACGAATCTATACGCCAGTGCAGAACCAGCTACTTGGATTGGGCTGCCGGAGGACACCAAAAACAACGGTGATGTAACGCACAGCTATCCATCCAGGCACTACACGACGATCAATGGTGCGTGGGGATATACTTCGCAAAAAACCGGAAGTTTTACCGATGGTGGTGATCAGCTGTTCGAAAAAGATGATTACGGAGCCGATTATATGCAAGGCATGGCTCCCTGGCCGGACTCGATGGAGGCCAATAATGAGCTTTTCAATCGTTTCGGACGATTGTTGGAGTCAGTGTTTCATTATGCACAAGAGCTCAGCATCTCGACTTGCTTAGGGATGGAGGGACCTCTAACCATACCGCAGGATGTCAAATCGCATTTGATCGAGAAGGGGTTGAACCCCGAGGACCCCAAAGTTGTTCAGCAGCTATATGAGGGGATTTTCACTCGAATCAATAATACCCATCCGCTGGACTATTTCTGGTTATGGACGCCAGAGCATTGGACATGGGGCGGAAACACCGAAGAACAAACGCAAACCACCTTGCGTGATATTCAATTGGCCATTGGAGCGGCAGAGAAGGTGAACCCATCGATTCAAGTAGCCACTAGCGGCTGGGTGCTTGGACCTCAAACGGATCGGACATTATTTGACCGCCATCTGCCTAAGTCTGTGCCATTCAGCTGTATCAATCGGAATCTTGGAAATGAATTCGTGGAGCCCGGATTCCAAACGATCCAAGACCGTCCAACGTGGGCGATTCCATGGGTCGAGGACGATCCTGCGATGAACTTGCCGCAATTATGGGCAGGACGTGTAAGACGGGATGCGGCGGATGCAGCGGCTTATGGATGCGATGGGTTGATGGGCATTCACTGGCGGACGAAGGTAATCGATCCGACACTAGCAACACTTGCCTACGCAGGCTGGGAGCAGTCAGACTGGAATCCAAACCTAGGCAAACAGGAAGAGATGGATTCTTATACGACGGAAGGTGCCATTGGCGGGAGATCGTTGACCGTAGAGGAGTCGGAAAGCACACAGGAAGCTGTCTATCAAACGATGCGAGCAGGGATGAAGGGGTACCGCCTTCAAGTGCCAAACGGAATCTATACGTTGAAGCTGAAATTTGTGGAGTGCGACGTGACGGAGTCCGGGAAGCGCATATTTGATGTATTCACAAATGGTGACATTGGCAAAAGGATTTATCAGCTGGACATCTTTGCCGGAAGTGGTCACATGCGTCCTTTGGAGCGAGTGATCGAACAATTCAAAGTGTCTGACGGCATCATCGATTTGACGTTCAAAAGTCATAATGGTGAAGCTTGTCTAAGTGCCATAGAGGTTGATGGGCAGACTGACGATATTAACCAATTCAAGGGCTATGCGTATTCGCGAAAAATAAACTGCGGGGGTCCTGCGATTGGCTCCTATGAGGCCGACCTTCCAGAGTTGAAGATCCGTGATCGTGACTTGCCGATTGCCGACTTTTATCAGGATTGGGCTTACGCTCAGTTTGGTCCTGATGTTGCAGCTGAAGCAGCAGCGTTGTTTACTGAACTTGACGGAAAACTTCCACGTCCGATCACCTGGGTCACAGGACCTGGCAGCACTATTGTGGCCAATCGAGCGTCTTGGGCAGATGTATCACCACAATATGACTTTATAAATCGATTTGAGGCATTACGAAGCAACATCCGTGGCGCTGGGTATTTGGAGCGATTCGATTACTGGCTCAATCAATTCCGATATCTGCGTAGTACGGCCCAAATCGGATGCACACTTGGATTGTACGAAGCTGAACTGGAAGGCCTGCAGCCAGATGCTTCGGATACACAGAGACGGATAGTAGCCCGTGAACGGCTGCTGCCTATTCGCAAAAAGCTCATCCATCAATATGCCGAACTCAATCAATATTTACTAGATTGTGTCTACACGCCCGGAGAACTAGGCACTTTCGCCAACATACAGCAGCAAACGATGCAGCTGCAACTGCATAAACCTGGTAGAGAATTGGAAGATTGGCTAGGCGAACCGCTGCCGCAAGATGCGCTTCCTTCCATGAAGTATACAGGCAAGACACGCTTAATCGTTCCAACTGTCCGCACAAGTCTGAACAGCGGCGAGAGGTTGAATTTGAAAGTGATTGTACTGGGCCAGAAAGGCCAGAAACCTCTCCAATTAACTTTTTACTGGAGAACTCTTGGTAGTACAACCTATCAGAAAGTCGAATGTGCACATGTCAATCGAAGCGTCTATCATGTTTCACACCTGCCGGAATCTGCCGAGGATTTCGAGTATTACATCGAAGCCATTTTAGAAGATGATGAAAGATTACAGTTCCCTGTAACTGCGCCGGTGCTAAATCAGACGATCGTAGTGAAATAGCGGAATTGGAGAGAAATATAGTTCAAATTGGGAGGAATATGGATATGGCAGGAAACAGAGCAGTGGTATATAACAAACCAGGTAGCGTAGAGATTCGAGATACAGACTATCCAGATCTTATTTTGCACGATGGTCCTGGTGTCAATCCTTTAAACGTAGGTCGCAAGTGCGAACATGGCGTTATTCTGAAAGTCGTAACGACGAATATTTGCGGAAGCGACCAGCACATGGTGAGAGGAAGAACAACGGCGCCGTCAGGACTCATTTTAGGACATGAAATTACAGGTGAAGTGATTGAGGTTGGACGCGATGTGGAATTTATCAAAAAGGGAGATTTGGTCTCTGTTCCTTTCAATATCGCATGCGGACGCTGCCGTAGCTGTAAAGAGCGCAATACCAATGTATGTCTGAATGTGAATCCGGATCGTCCTGGTTCTGCTTATGGCTACGTAGATATGGGCGGTTGGGTAGGCGGACAATCTGAATACGTGATGGTTCCTTACGCGGACTTTCAACTTTTGAAATTTCCGGATAAAGCGCAAGCGATGGAAAAAATCCTCGACTTAACGATGCTTTCGGATATTTTCCCTACTGGTTATCATGGCGCAGTAAGTGCGGGCGTTCGTCCGGGCTCCACGGTATACGTGGCGGGTGCAGGTCCTGTCGGCTTGGCAGCAGCACATTCCGCTCAGTTGTTGGGCGCAGCCGTTGTTATTGTCGGTGATTTGAATGCGGAACGTCTTGCGCAAGCAAAGAGCTTTGGCTGCGAAACGGTGAATCTGCGTGAGAATAGTAATTTAGCTGAGCAAATCGATCGAATTTTGGGCTCACCAGAAGTCGATTGCGCAATCGATTGTGTAGGTTTTGAAGCCCACGGTCATGGGAAGCAACACGGAGAAGCGCCGGCTACTGTGCTTAACTCGATTATGGAAGTCACTCGCGCAGGCGGAAGCTTAGGTATTCCAGGACTTTATGTGACTGGCGATCCGGGTGCTGTAGATGAGGATTCAAAAATCGGAACGCTCAAAATCCGTTTTGGACTTGGCTGGGCGAAATCCCATACGTTCGTTACTGGACAAACCCCGGTAATGAAATATCACCGTGATTTGATGATGGCGATTCTTAGCGGCAGAGCGCAAATTGCGAAAGCTGTTAATGCAACGAAAATTTCGCTTGCAGAAGCACCGAATGCGTATCAAGAGTTTGATCGCGGTGTTTCTCGGAAGTTTGTTATTGACCCTCATGGCCTAGTCAAATAGGTCGAATTTTGGACGTTTTTGTCATAAATGGGGAAGCCGTACGGTTGCTGGATGACTTATTGATGGCAGCTGCGTAATATCTAGAGAGTTAAAAAGAACAGTCTCACCTTCATTCAAAAGGGCGGGACTGTTCTTTAACTAATACAATTGTTTCGATGTGCCAATGTGTGCGATAATTGTCCTTCATACTCATAGAACCTTTTGACTGGTATCTTCTTACTATAAAAGATTCAGTCTCGACAAAGGAGTGGTTACATCGTTGCTACCTACAGTTGATCCCATCTTCCCCCCTTTTCGTATAGTAAAAGTTTCACCAGGGACGATTGTTTACCCGCCAAGCAGTCAATTCGGACCGCGGATTCAACAAGATTTACAGCTGTTTTTATTGGATTCCGGCTCACTGCGATTATGGATCGATGATAAATGCCACACAGTACTTCCAGGATATCTGGTATTATTACAACCCGGACATCGGGAAAAGTTTGAATTCTCCAAGGAAGAGGAAACCTGGCATCGTTGGTTAACGGTAAGTGTAGACTCATGGTCCATTGAGATTCGAGAATTTCTTGCTCAATTGCCTTTCATGATCCCGATTAGCCAAGAGATGAGTCGCATGGTCAATCAGTTAATTCTTTTTAAACATAGATCTTCGCCAGAATATGAAAAGGTCATTCAATCTTTAGGAATGTCCGCCCTTTATTTGTATGCGGCCGAGGCAAAAAACGTGGACTTGGTTGAAGCCGAGCATCCTGCGATTTTCCTAGCTAGGTCGTTGGCGCATCGCAGTTTTAGCGATGAGTTGACACTTGCGGATCTCGCGAAGGCGGGTAACATTACGCAGGAACATTTAATCCGTTTGTTTCACCGTCATTTGGGAATAACACCGATGCAATATGTATGGCAGTACCGTTCTAAACAAGGTGTGGATTTATTGATCAACACGGGCCTTACTGTTACAGAAATCGCAAATCAATGCGGATTTAAGACCTCCTATCATTTTGCTCGTACAATCAAAAAGTGGACGAATCGGACGCCGACCGAAATACGTCACGACCATTGGCATGCGAAAGATATCAATTTCAAATAAGGTAAGCTATTAATGATAAAAACCCTGTCCTCAGCATTTAACTGAGGACAGGGTTTTTGATATAAAATACCATTATTTGGAAGTTTTCCAAGCGTCAACTTGTTTTTGCATTTCAGCAATGATTTTATCGGAACCGGCTGTCTTCAGTTTAGCCAAAAATTCATTGTACTTATCTTCCGAAGCAATTCCAAGTTCAATGGATCTGGAGTATTCGTCATAAACAGCGCTCGTTTTCGCGATCTCGGATTTTACCGGCTCTGCATCGAAGTTAAATCCTAGTAATTTAGAAGGTGTTGCCGATTCATTCATTTTCTTCGTGTCTTCCCAAACCGTTTTAGGCATACCTTTTTCAACATTAGCAAGGAAGTTGGTAGCAAACATCCATGGAACTTGCGGGTTGTACGCTTTTTGATTATCGCCAGGAACCATAAACCCATCTGCGTCGAGTTTGAAATGGTTATCCTTGATACCGAAGTTTAACAGATTGTAAAGGTCTTTATCCGTATTCAGAAGCTCGAGCACCATCATAGCTCTTTCAGGATTTTTCGAGTTTCTGTTGATACCTTGCATCGTAGCGGTAATACCGCTTGTTGTAAGATGTGCTGTTCCAGCAGGAGCATCTACCATAGGATAACCGGCTTGAGCCGTTTCACTGATATCGCCGCCTGGTTTGAAAGCGCCGCCGAGATTCACTGCCCATTTACCAGCCTTCGCATCTGTCCATTCATCCTTTTTCTGAGAAATGCGTTCTTTGGAATTCAATAAACCTTTGTCGTTCCAATCTCTCATCATAGCTGCAAATTTTTTGGCTTGTGGAGTTTCGAACTGGTTAATGACTTTAAGAGATGCATCGGAGTAATTGACCGCACCCGGAACATTAAAGCCAGAAATGGAATCAAGGTTAAATAAATCACTGCCAACTTGATCAAATGAAGTAATAAACGCTTTCTTTGGATCGTCATTATGAACGCTCGTTACATACGGCTCCAACAGTTTTAAGGTGTCCATATTTATTTTTCCGCTTACAGAACGGAGATCGAACTTGTACTTGTCTACCAACTCTTTAGGGAACATCAAGGCAGGGGTTCTGGCAGAGATTTGTTGGTTGACAAATCCATAAATATTACCCTTTATTCTCGCAGCGTCCCACATCACTTTTGGCACGGTAGCATAGGTTTTAGGAGCATAGGTTACGAGCAAATCATCAAGAGGAAGAAAGGCGCCTTTTGCAACATTTTGGCTGAAGTTGGCAATCCAACTTGCCGTAAAGGCAATGTCATACGGTTCGCCTGAGGCAATGACGACTTGCATCTTTTGATCATAGTCACCAAATGCGAACGGTTTAAAATCTACGGTTGCATTAAGTTTTGCTTTCAACACCTTGTTCACTTCTGTAAATACTTTATCTTGTTCAGGCTGCGGGAAGTTGCCAGGGAAGTACCAAGTCAGTTTGACTTCCGGAAGAGCCGCAGGTGTTTCAACGACTTTGGCAGCCGGGCTTGCTGTTTCTTGCGTTGTTTTGCTGCCGCATGCGGAAAGCATCATGCTGACTACGAGAAGCATACTGCCTGCTATGAGAACTGGTTTCCCTAGTTTTAAAGTATTGAACATGTACAATATCCTCCCTTTATTGTGAACATTATATTCTTAAAATGGATTTAAATCCATGTTTAAGCTACCTAACTAACCTCTAGTTTTATCGTAGCCTGAATCTCATCCATATAACAATTTCTAATCTCATGAATAAGTTCAATTCGGAGTTAAAATACGAGTTCTTAATTGCATAGTGAGTTCTTAAATTAGGCAGAACGAATCGATGTATACCTTTAAAGTATAATAAAAACCCTGCCCATCAGATGTGATCTGTGGACAGGGTTTGTCATGTTATCGTATTATTTTGAAGCTTTCCAAGCATCAATTTGTTTTTGCATTTCAGCAATAATCTTATCGGAACCGGCTGTTTTTAGTTTAGCCAAGAACTCATTGTACTTCTCTTCGGAAGCAGTACCAAGTTCAATGGATCTGGAGTATTCGTCATAAACTGCGCTCGATTTCGCGATCTCGGATTTTACTGGCTCTGCATCAAAGTTAAAGCCTAGTAATTTAGAAGGTGTTGCCGTTTCGTTCAGTTTCTTCGTGTCGTCCCAAACCGTTTTAGGCATACCTTTTTCAACGTTAGCAAGGAAGTTGGAAGCAAACATCCATGCAACTTGTGGATTGTAAGCTTTTTGATTGTCGCCAGGAATCATGAATCCATCTGCATCGATCTTGAAATGGTTATCTTTCATACCGAAGTTCAACAGATTGTAAAGATCTTTGTCTGTATTCAGAAGCTCAAGAACCATCATAGCTCTTTCAGGATTTTTCGAGTTTTTGTTGATACCTTGCATTGTTGCAGTAATACCGCCTGTTGTAAGAGCTGCTGTACCGGCAGGAGCATCGACCATCGGATAACCAGCTTGAGCTGTTTCACCGATATCACCGCCTGGTTTGTAAGCGCCGCCGATATTCATTGCCCATTTGCCAGCCTTCGCATCTGTCCAATCATCCGTTTTCTGAGAAATACGGTCTTTGGAATTCAATAATCCTTTGGCGTTCCAATCTCTCATTGTAGCTGCGAATTTCTTAGCTTGCGGAGTTTCATACTGGTTAACGACTTTTAGTGATCCATCAGAATAATCAACCGCACCCGGAACGTTAAAGCCGGAAATGTAATCAAGATTAAACAAATCGCCAAATGAATTAAAGGAAGTGATGAATGCTTTCTTTGGATCGTCTTTATGCACGCTCGTTACATAAGGCTCCAGCAGGTTTAGCGTGTCTGCATTGATTTTGCCGCTTACAGATTTGACATCTAGCTTGTACTTCTCAGTCAGATCTTTCGGGAACATTAGAGCTGGTGTTCTGGCAGAGATTTGTTGGTTGATAAATCCATAAATTTTGCCTTTCACTTTCGTAGCGTCCCACATTGATTTTGGCACAGAAGCAAATGATTTAGGAGCATATTTAGCAAGTAAATCATCAAGCGGCATTAAGGCGCCTTTTGCAACACCCTGGCTGTAGTTGTTAATCCAGCTTGCAGTAAAGGCAATGTCATACGGTTCGCCTGAGGCAACGACGACTTGCATCTTCTGATCATACTCACCGAATGCGAACGGTTTGAATTCCACGGTTGCATTAATTTTTGCTTTCAAGATTTTATTCACTTCGGCAAATACTTTATCTTGCTCAGGCTGCGGGAAGTTTCCTGGGAAGTACCAAGTCAGTTTAACTTCTGGAAGAGTCGTCGGTGTGACAGCGGCTTGGGCAGATTCAGCTGGTTTGGCAGATGGGCTTGCTGTTTCTTGTGCCCCGTTGCTTCCGCAAGCGGAAAGCATCATGCTGATTGCGAGAAGCATACTACCTGCTACTAGACCTGGTTTTACTAGCTTTAAATTTTTGTACATATACAAAATCCTCCCTTTTGTTTGTAAACATTATATTCTTAAAATGGATTTAACCATGTTTAAGTTACCCTTTTACTGCACCTACTGTAAGGCCTCTGACGAAGTATTTTTGGAAAAATGGAAACACAATTAACATCGGACCAGCGGCAAGTATGGCCATAGCCATACGGGCGGATTCCGAGGGAAGATCGGCATTTTTCATACTAGGCGGCATCATGTTGCTTGCACTGGTTAGATATTGAATATTATTCATCATTCTATATAGCATATATTGGAGAGGAACGAGGCTTTCTTTCTCAACATACAGCAAGCTTAGCCACCAATCATTCCAATAATGTAAAAGCATAAATAACGCAACTGTTGCAAGCCCAGGCTTAGCTAACGGTAGAATGATTTGAAAAAAGATTCTGAATTCGCTTGCTCCGTCAATCATGCAGGATTCAATGATACTGAGCGGAATCTTTTGCATGAAGGATCTCAAAATCAAGATAAACCAAGGAATAGCCAAATAGGGAAGAATAAGCGCAAAGATCGTATTTTTCAAATGCAGATAATTCGTAATTAAGATGTAGGTCGGAACGAGTCCACCGTTAAACAGCATTGTGAAAAAGACATAAAAACTTAGAGAGTTTTTTAATTTATAGTCTTCACGAGACAGCGCATAGGCAATGCCTGCCATGACTGTAACTGAAACGAATGTACCGAAAAAACTAACAAATAGAGAAACCTTGAATGCGTTTAATAGCTGTACAGGTTGATACAAAATGTAAGCATATGCCGTAGTATCAAATATTTGTGGGAATAATTGATATCCATTCTTAACAATATCGACTTCGTTGCTGAATGAAACGGAAATAATGGAAATAAGCGGAATAATACATGTGAGACTGAACAGGATGAATAGTAGGTTAATCATGACCTGAGGCCACGTTTTTCTTGCCAGCATGTGCTCACCTCTTTGTTGTTCTAGAATAATTTGTTCTCTTCGTCTACTTTCCTCACGATATAATTGCTAATCAACACAATGATGAATCCCATTGTAGATTGAAATAGACCTACTGCTGATGACATACCAATATCTCCGGAAACTTTCAGCATACGATACACATACGTATCAATAACTTGCGTTACAGGGTACAACTGGCCGATCTCTCTCGGTACGAAGAAGAACAAGCCGAAATCGGAGTAAAAGATTTTTCCTACAGATAATAAAGTCATAATTGTGATTAGCGGCATGAGCAACGGAATAGTAATGGTTCGAACCATTTGAAATTTAGATGCGCCGTCAATAGCCGCAGCTTCGTAATACTCTTGTGAGATACCTAGGATGCCCGCATAAAAGATGATGCTTACATAGCCTAGACCTTTCCAAATGTTAATTAACGTTAATAAAATAGGCCAGATCCAAGTCTCTGTGTAAAAATCAAACGAAAAATTACCTAACCGTTCCATATAAGAAGTAATAATGCCATGCGGGCCTAGAAAAGAATAAGCCATATAAGCGACGATGACCCACGAAAAGAAATACGGAAAGAAAAATATGGTTTGATACGCTTTTAGAAGCCTTCTGCTCACAATTTCATTCAAAAGGATGGCAAACAACACGGAGAGAAACGTACCGACTGCGATAAAAATGGAGTTGTAGGCTAAGGTATTTCTCACCACGATCCATGCATCGCTAGATGTGAAAAAAAACTTGAAATTGTCGAAACCGACCCAGGGGCTGTGAAAGATGCCATCTGTATAGTTGATGTTTTTAAAAGCGATGAATATCCCGCCCATAGGGATATAAGAAAACACGAATATAATGAGGATGGCTGGAAACGCTAACATAGTTAGCTGAACATTCTTTTTCGTATTCTGAGACTTAAGTATGGTTTTTATCAATGTGATCCTTGCTCCTTTAACTAGATTTTGTCGAAATGCTTGGTGGCTGACCTCTGGCTTTATCTTAGCCTGTGCCTCTTTCAAAAAACAATTTCTGATATCACGGAAAAGTTCAATTCGGAGTCAAAATGCGAGTTCTGAATTGATTAGTAAGTTCTTAAATTAGGGAAATAACCTCGATTGTTTTGCAGAGGGTTCATTAAAAATTGTTTTTGTGATAATCTTTTTGAAGAAGGAGTTGTTACTTGTGTTCAAAAAATTCAGCATGAAAAACCCCTATCAACTGTTTCTTACAATTTTACTGCCATTTCTTCTAAGTACAGTATTGCTTCTTTTCGTACAATCTTCGTTTTTAACCCAGAACTTTGAAAGCTTTGCTCTTCAAATGGTTTATAATCAACAAAAAAACGACTTGCAGAATACAAGTCGAAATGTAAGCGTAATGGCACAAGCAGCTCGGTCGGTTGCAACGACAGCTTTTTTTGATGATACAATTAAGGACTTGCTGTATTCGGATGTAAATCCCGGAGACTACATTAAATATAAGGACAAGTTAGCATCTTATAAAAACATCTATCCTTTTTTACAATCGATCTATATTTATAATGGAAGTCAAATTCATGCGTTGCCAAGCCAGAAATTTGTTTATGACCGTTCAAACTTTGAAGACATGGGGATTTTTTCGATTTTGTACGACATTCTGCATAATCGATCTCATAGTATTGTTCTAAGACAAATACCTAATATTATGTATGGAATTTCATCAAACGCAGAGAAAGATATTTATGTGTATTCTTATCTTTTTTTCGATTCGCAAGTTCAGAGCGGTAAAGTCAGCGAAGCCATTATTCTTAATATCTCGGAAGAGTCGATCAAACAAACGATCAGCTCGTCCGACCATAAAAATGACAATCGCATCTTTATCATTGATCGTGATGGAAGGTTAATGTCGGGAGATGGCAAGCATCCTTTGCTCAGTGATCTAAATGAAGAGGACTATATTCAAAAAATTCAATCATCAAAGGAATCCAGCGGAAACCTGCGCTTGAATGTAGATGGTGTGGATTCATTTATTACATATGCAGTCACCGATGCCTTTGGCTGGAAAGTAATTAGCATTACTCCCTATCATAGCATCGTCCAAGATGTCGAAAGTATGAAGCAAAAAACCTATCTACTTGTTATTTGTTTCATTGTCGGAAGTATCTTACTATCGTTTTATTTATCGCGAAGACTATATAAGCCTATGAACGTCGTCATTCAGAACTACATCGAGTTGGAATCCGAGAAGAGAAATGAGTTTTACAATCGAAAACAAAATTTCCTGCGAAGAATGGTACGTTCTAATGAGAGGATGTCTGTTGAAGCTCTCAAGAAGCGCTTCCATACCTATCACATTAAGCTTGAGCCGGCAGATTCGTTTTTGCTTTTACTAGTGAAAATTGATCGTTTTGCGGATTTTTGTTCGGCGTTTAGCTTAAAGGATCGAGGCTTATTGAAATTCGGCATGATTAACATTATTTCTGAGCTGATGTCTAGCACATATAAACATGAATGTGTTGAAATCGAAGAGGATCAGATCTTAATTTGGATGAACTACAATGGTTTGGATTTGCCATCTATGGATGACAGTCTAGTTTCACTTGTCAATGGGATTCAAGAAAATACACAAAAATATTTGAATGTATCGATTTCGTTTACCTTCAGCGAACCATTTCAAATGTTGGATACCATCAACTTTCATTACTTGAAAACACTTGATTTATCCAATTACAGATTAATTCTTGGGCATAAAGCATTAATTTCTTACGACCGTATAGACATTCAGACGGATGAGTTTAAATATCCGCAGGACCAGGACAAGGAACTGGCAGATGCCTTAATTCAGGGCCAATTTGCTGAAGCAAAACAAGTGTTGTCAAGCGTGATCCAGGAGGCTTCGCGTTATAGTTATACAGTGCTAAATTCAGTGCTCATCCGACTATTGTTATCGATTCGTCATGCGATTGAAATCGTTGAAGCTAATTACGCGATTAAAGTGAATTTCAATTTCAATACCTACCTGGCAGCTCTTCAAAAAATGGAAACGTTAGAACAGATCCAGGCCGACTTTCATGAGTTGTTTGACCATTTAGCGTCAGAGCTTGAAACTAAAAAAGACAATAAATACATCAAACTGATTGAGGACGTAAATCAGATCGTTCATGCAGAATTCGCAAATCCAGCGTTATCTTTAGAAGAAATTGCTGAAAAGGTGGATTTATCATCTCCATATCTAGGTAAATTATACAAGAAGCATCGGCTCATTTCTGTCACCGATTATATCAATCATGTTCGGCTTGGATATGCAAGTGAACTGATCGCTAACTCAGAGGAAACGATTAACGATATTATGGAAAAATCAGGGTTTGTCAGCCGCAGCCATTTTTTTACTTTATTTAAAAAGGCATATGGCGTGACGCCTAATCAGTATCGAAGTAATGCGAAGGTGCGTAACAGAGAAGAAGAACATGCGGAATAACCGCATGTTCTTCTTCTCTGTTTTAGTAATTAGTGAACAAATGTATGAAAAGAGAACTGCTTGTTCACTCGAAAATGAACTTTTTAATGAGATAAGAAGTTCATTTATGCAGCCTAATTGCTTACAGTTAGGAGATAGGAGGTGAACGAAGCAGTTGTTGAATTAATAATGGAGGCGTTTTCAATAGAGGGAGATTTCTCTTCAGTCAGGTAAATCTTCTCGCCGAAGCGCCGATTGTCGTGATTCGTATATTACGTATGTCCAAAGTTAGCATTCGGAAGGGGTATGTTCATTCTTATGAGAAGAACAATGTCTGCATTTTTGGCGTTCTGCCTACTTTTTTCAATGGTTACGTTTACAGCTTCTGTATCGGCAACAGTAAGCTCTAATGTCCAATTAAACTACACAGACCTCGAATTAAACCTTAGTAATACTTATGAAACGCCATTATATGCTACTGTAGGTGCTTACACCGAGCCAAGCGCAAATGGAAAGGTTACTTGGTCAAGCAGTAATCCAGCAGTGGCTACAGTTGACTCAAACGGCAGAGTAAAGCCGATCGGTGTAGGTTCAACAGTCATTACGGCTACACACGTAAGTTTTCCTAGTGAACCCGTAACATGCGATGTTACCGTTTATTCAACTACCAGCAATACCTTTTATTATGTGTCGTCAAATGGTTCAGATGCAGCTGCAGGTACAGAAGCTGCACCATTTAAGACCATTCAAAAAGCAAGAGATACGATTAGAGCGCTTCCTGTCATTCCAAATGGGGGAATTACAGTTATTCTAGAAGATGGAAAATACTTCGCGCCAGAAACGATCACGTTCACGCCTGAAGACAGCGGAACCCGGGATAATCCGATTATATATAAAGCGCGAAATGCCGGAAAAGCGATTATCACAGGTGAAGTTCCGATTACAGGGTGGAGCAAAGCGGCGGACTCGAGCGAGATGTCCTCTCTTGCCCAGGGCAAAGTATATGTTGCCGACGTAGGAACGGGATGGAGATTTCATGATCTCTACGTAAACGGCGAGCGTCAGCAGGTGTCCAGATCCTATAACTCGAGTGAATGGCGTTCTTGGCCTCTTTTCAAAGGCAGGGCTCCTATTTCTTATGATCCTGTCAAAGGGACGAAAGTCGTATTCGGAAATGGTGAACTGGACGGGCTGAATGGAAAGCAAGATGTAGAGGTTGCGCTGCTGCCAGTGATTTACTGGAACAGTATCCCTGTTCTCAAATCTATAGATCCGGCAACGAAAACCGGTTATTTGCAATCCAAAGTGCCTTCCAACTTCTGGACAGATCATTTTGAATATGGCTACTATAATATTCTGAACACGCTGAAATATTTGGATCAGCCGGGCGAGTGGAGCGTCGACAGCCAGACAGGCAAGGTTTATTACTGGCCTAAAGATGAGAACTCCATAAATACAGATCAGATCGTTGCGCCGAAACCCTATGAGCTATTGAAGCTTCAAGGGGACAAAGTGGAACAAAATTTCGCCAATCTGGTCCAATACCTTACCTTCGACGGGATCAGCTTCGAATATACGGACAGACTTCCTGAGAACGAATTTCCTAGTGACTGGATTATTCGAAATGCCGAAAATCCGGATGCGGCTATTTACCTGGATGGAACTAAAAACATTAAAATCATCAACTCAAGCGTTAAGCATTCCGGATCTTACGGCATTACGGTTAACCACTACGGGCAACGCAACGAGATCATTCACAATCAACTGAGCGATCTTGGCAGCGGCGGCGTTCAGTTCATGGGTTACGGCGTAGGAACAACGGATGTCAACAAGAACAATACAGTGATGTTTAACTCCGTTTTCAAAATGGGCGTCGGCCCTTATCAGCATTCTCCAGCTATTAGCGTGTTCGGCAGCGGTAAAAACACCTTGGCCTACAATTATATTGCAGGCGCTCCTTATGCGGCGATTTCAATTGTAGGTACAGACGAGAACTCCGTCAGCGCAACCAACCCGAACAAACGGGCGGCATACGATCTGTTCGGAGAAACGAAAAATCAATACGGCATTCGATTTAATGAGTTGGATCAACTTCCAGCTTCTGAGAA
Organism: Paenibacillus sp. J22P143; assembly: GCF_059692035.1. Taxonomy (NCBI): domain Bacteria; kingdom Bacillati; phylum Bacillota; class Bacilli; order Caryophanales; family Paenibacillaceae; genus Paenibacillus; species Paenibacillus sp. J22P143. The sequence continues at coordinate 70,492 of NZ_JCAUAQ010000007.1, read as the reverse complement.
AGACGGCGTGAACGGCGAATATTTTTCTATTGCCAAGCTCGCTCAAAAATATCAACACTCCGAGCGCAACGTAGCGGAGTACAACATTCTAGAAGACTATTCTCAGTCGATGGATGATGGCGGTGCACTATATTCCTGGTATAGCGGTCTTGGAAATGTGTACGCTTATAATATTTTGAAGGAACAGCTACAGGGAGCAAGAACGTGGGTATTCTGGTTGTATATGGATGATCGCGCGATCGGATATACGCTAGAAAACAACCTTACCAGCGGTAATTTTAACGCAACGATCGATAAATCTTTTGCACCATACTCGAATCGGAGAATCAATAACACCTATGCAGCTTATCCAGCCGTACCGGCAGGTTACGATGCGCAACGTCAAAAAATATTGAACGACGTTCAGCGAATGGTCGGCGGGTATGCCCTCCCTGGGTCGGAAACGCCGACAATTATTCAACCTGTCGATGGGGACACCAAAGCTCCGATGCCAACCACCATTCATTGGAATACGGTTCACAACGCGTCGGCGTATAAGCTCGAAATTGCAACGGATGCCAGTTTCACAAATATTGTGAAAACGATTGATACATCATCATCGATTGTTACCATTAATGATCTTAATTTTAATACGAAATATTATAGTCGCGTCACTACTCGTGAGTATTTAGCGCCTCCGCAAACGAGTAGCGTCACAACCTTCACAACCGATGTCCAGAAAGCGCCGACGGTTGTTCCGCAAGGGTTCTCTGTCATCAATAGTTTCGGTGCTGTTCTCACGAAGTGGAATCCGATACCAAATACGTCGGTCAATGTATACAGAAAAGGCGAGAATGACGCTGATTTTGTAAAGATAGCAGCAAATATTGCAGGAAACGGCTATTTAGACAGCAATGTCACAGAGAAAAAAACGTATTCCTATAAGATTGCTGCCGTCACCACGGCTGGCGAGGGCCCTATGAGCGATCCGATCACTTATTCCACGTTAGCGCAGGAGATCCTATTTAGTGATACGTTCGATACTTCGATTAGCGATCTCTGGACAGATCTTAATGGAACTCCTGTGAAGAATACGCCGGCCAATGCGGTAGTTACGGACGGACAGTGGATTCCGGCGGGCAACTGGAGGGAGTATTATGTGGGGGTAGGTAACTCCCAATGGAAAAACTATGCGGTTGAAGCCGACATTACCTTCAGCGGGCTTCAGGCAGGGGCGGAAGCTTATTCCGGATTTGGTCTAATTACTAGAGCGAGTAAAACCGGATCTAGCGGTAAATTATTTTACCAATTCATCGTTCGTTCCAATAATACGCAGTACGAATTCCTTAAAAGTAACGCCGGTAATTGGACGACATTTCTTTCTGTAAACAATACTAGCAAACCTGCTGCAGGTACGTTGTTCAAAATGAGATTCGAGAACGAAGGGACCATTGTCCGTATCTATTTGAATGGTGTTCTGATCGGTGAAACGACGGATAGTTCGTTTGCAAGCGGCGGGATTGGAATTGGATACGGCAGGGATAACATTAAGATCGATAATGTTCGTGTTCTCAAACTAAAGGATTACGCCGTAACGCTGAGCCAATCACCGAACGGATCGATTTCTTCGACGGCGACAGCAGGCAAAGTGACAGCAGGTCAAAACGTAGAGTTTACGTTTGCCCCTGCCAACGGCTACAAGGTCAAGAAAGCGTTCGTCAATGGTAATGAAGTCGGGTTGGCCAATGGCAAGTACTTGGCAGCCAATGTGCAGGCCGATCTAATCGTAACGGCGGAATTCGAAGCTGCTAATGATCTTGTGAGCATAACAACGCCATTAGACATTACTGATGCAGCGAACGGAACGGCGAAGACGGCAGCAGCCCTCGCATTGCCAACCACAGTCGCTTTGGTAACCAATAACGGAAATATAAACGCCAACGTGGCCTGGGATGTAGACGCAGCAAGTTACGATCCTGCGAAGAAAGTTTCGCAAACTTTCACTGTCAATGGAACGGTGACTTTGCCAGTAGGAGTGGCAAATCCAAACAGTGTACCATTGACAACCAGCATCCGAGTAACTGTCAAAGCCGGAATGGGAGTCCAATTAACCGGTCCGGCATCCGTACAAAGCGGGCAGCCTATCAGTTTGACGTACACTTTGATGAATGTCACTACGAGTGTTTACGCCCAGGATCTGACCATTAACTATGATCCGGCACAATTGCGCTTTGTATCTGCGGATTCACTCGTTAACGGATTTTCAATTGTGGGTGACTCAGTTGTTAACGGGACAGTAAGGCTGCTTGCAGCAGCAGCAGGATCGAATGGCACTGTTACAGGAACAAAGGACATGTTCAAGCTGAACTTCCAGGCTCAGCAGGTGAACCAGTCAGTGAGCAGTGCCGTTTATGTGACGCAATCTGTCGTTGCTGATCTGAATGGCGTTGAAACGCCATTAAACAGCTTTTCAGTCTATAATGTTCAGGTTACAAAACAGGTTGTAGACAAAACAGCGCTGAATACGGTGATTGCAACCGCACAGACGACGGTCGATAACGCGATAGTTAGCTCGACACTATGGGGACATTATCCACAGAGTGCAGTCAATGCGTTAAATGCGGTGCTCAGCAACGCGCGTATAGTTGCCAATGATGTGACTGCTACGCAGGCACAAACGGATCAGGCTGTAGCTGATCTAAACACAGCGATCGTTACATTTGCTGGAGCGGTAAACACGACCGCAAACGTAGGCGACTTGGCCCGATTGGCGGGTAGTTACGGAGCAACTAGCAGCCGTCCAGATTGGCGTTTGCTGCAAATGTATGACTTAAATCACGACAACAAGTTGGATATTATTGACCTGGCAGCTTTGGCCAGAAAAATTCTTGGACAGTAATTTCTTGAACGGGAGAATGTGAGGGAGGAAGCCATTCCTTCCTCGTATTCTAACTTGGAAGGATGGATTCTCTTGAAATACAAATTGCTTAACTTGATGCTGTTGTTATGCTTGGTTTATGTCTTGCCGCAGACTGCGTCAGCTGCGGATCATAGCCCTAACTTTATGCTAGCGCTTAACAACAGCAATCCTAAATCTGGGGATTTGATACAGGTTACGGTGTCGGGGAAAGATGTAACCGATTTATATGCTTACGAAGTCACTTTGGAGTTTGACTCCGCACATTTGACATACGACAAAGCCAGCTGGATAGCTTCGACATCAGGTTATTCGGTAGAGCCGATGGTTTCGGGTAACCAACTTATTTTTGCGTTTACGAAAACTGGAAGCAGCCCGGGAGTTAATGGGAATCTGGAGTTGGGTACGATACCTTTTAAGACGAAAGGCAACGGCCTTGCGAACATAACGCTAAAGAGCGTAAAAGTGGTAGATTCACAGCTTGGCTCCACTACGGTGCAGACATCGAATGTACAAGCTTCTGCGATGATTTCGGCAGTTGCACCACCGGTTACCCCACCGGTAACACCGCCACCTGCATCAACAGACTACAGTCCAACGAAGCATGTCGTGTTAGTTAACGACATCAGCAAGCCAGCGGAAAACGGCAAAGTGAACATTTCCGTCAGCGGCGATGTGAATTCGATCGTCCTTCCAGCTAATAGCGGCAATCTGCTCGGCAATAATAAGCTCTCGATTCAAACAGACAAACTTACGCTGGATCTTCCTCCGGAGGTTCTCGAGCAATTGGCGAGCAAAGTATCTGGGGATGAATTGCAGGATAGCACAATCGAACTGAATGTTACACCAATGTCCGATGCAGATGCGAAACTTTTGTTGAATAAAGGACAAACCTCAAGTTCGGCTCAGCTGCAGTTGTCCGGACAAGTTCTCGAATTCAGCTTATCCATGGTCAAAAAAGACGGAACAGTGTTGAAATTGTCCAACTTCGATACGCCTTTGACGATCTACTTGAAACTAGCTGAGGGTTTTGACCCGAAGCTGACTGCGATCTATTACATCGCTGACGATGGTACGCTGGAATACATTGGCGGAAAGTATGTGAATGGTGAGATGGTTGCGCAAATCCATCACTTCAGTAAGTATGCATTGTTAGAATTTAAAAAATCGTTCACCGACGTTCCTTCCAGTCACTGGGCATGGGCATCGATTGAAGAATTGACAGCTAAACAAATCATTAACGGCACGAGCGCGAATACGTTTGAGCCTGATCGTTCGGTAACGCGCGCCGAATTTACGGCAATGCTCGTGCGCGGGCTAAATTTAACGCAAGCAGGCAGTCAGACGTTTGCCGATGTAGTTCCAGGTGAGTGGTACGAACAGCCGATCTCGATTGCGGTAAAGGCAGGTATCGTTACCGGCAAGACCGCCGATTCATTCGTTCCGAACGCGCTGATCACGCGTGAAGAAATGGTTACAATGGTGATGCGTGCATACGCGATCAGCCATGGCGCACAAGCAGACATTACGAAGGTTTCCTCGTTCAATGACGAAGCAGATGTGGATTCATGGGCACTGCCGTACGTGCGGGAGGCTGCTTCTCTGCAGCTGATCAGCGGTCGCGAAGAGGGCAAATTCGAGCCAAAAGGTCAAACAACACGGGCCGAAGCGGCGACGGTTTTGATGCGCATTTTACCGTAAGCAAATAAACGTTTAAATGAAGTAGATTTAGCAACGAAGGGAGCTATACAATGACAATTTTTTTTACAAACGGTATCAAAGGATCGGCTTTGGGAAGGAATGGTAATGGGATGATAAAGAGCAAAGCAGTTTCTGCATCTCTTGCATTTAGCATGATATTTTCAGCGTTTACTTGTACAATTCCAGTTTCGGCTGCAGAAACACCCACTGGTAATTACTATGTTTCTACCTCAGGAAGCGATATTACAGGCGATGGTTCAATTGAAAATCCTTTTGCATCCATTGAAAAGGCTAAAAACGCAGTAAAAACCAACCTTGCAGCAGGGTTAACTAAGGATGTGCATGTCTACGTAAGAGGTGGAACCTATTATTTAACTGATGCAATAAAGCTTGATGAAACAGATTCTGGCAACAATGGATTTAAGGTTATTTATTCAAGCTATAATAATGAAAATGTAAGTATAGTCGGAGGCAAACCGATAACAGGATGGACAGATACCGACAGCAACGGCATCTACGAAGCTGATATCACAGGAAGAAACAATTTCTGGGCTCTATTTGACAATAGTGTGCGTCTTACCAATGCAAAGGCAACGAACTGGCAGAGTATTGCAGTGGCTGATAAAAGTCATTTACAGGCAAGCTACGGTAATGCCACCAGTTGGTTTGGTGAAGTGTTAAAAGTAAATACCCTTAGTGGCTCGTCTGTTACAACAGATATTGCAAAGGGCGCATACAGTGGTAATCTAGAGTATTTACAGGGTGCAAAGGAATATATTGATCAACCCGGAGAATGGGCTATTTCGGCCAATACACTTTACTATAAGCCTCTTGACGCTTCCGATTTGACCGGTCACGAAATCATTGCGCCTACAACCGACAGGATCTTCTACCTTAAGGGTACAGAGGCAAACCGTGTAAAGAACATTATTATTCAAGGCATGAATCTTACAATGAATGATTTTGGCGCAAATCTAATTGCACATGCTGGTCATAATGGCGATCAGACAGCCGAATATCCTGATAATCTCAAAGGACTTGTTGATCTTGATTATACGGAGAATATTGAGGTTCGTGATTCTAAATTGACAAATGCCGGTTACATGGGAGTTGTCATCAATCATTATGGTCAGAACAACACGATATATGGCAACTACATTGAGGATACTGGCTATGCAGGAATGTTTCTTATTGGTGAGAATCCGGGAAGTTTGAAATATTTTAATAAAAACAATGTGATATCCAACAATGAAATTAAAAATGTAGGCAAATTTGTTGGGCACGGCTCAGGCATCTATTTAATGAACAGCGGAGAGAATCAGATCACCCATAACAACATTTCGGGCGTTCCGCGTTATGGCATCTCCATGAAAGGTATCCGTTACGGCGTTTTTGCAGCAAATGGCGTTACTGGTGTTCCGTTTGAGGATCACTATAAGTACAATCAGACAACAAGAAATTATATCGGCTACAATACGATCTACAACACAGGTATGCGCTCTGGTGATGGCGGCGGTGTCGAAGGATGGGGCATCGGCAGAGATAACCGCATTGATCACAACATCATTTATAATGCATATCGAGGTGTGGCAACCACGGGATGGAGAGGTCACAGTATTTTCACGGATGATGCAACGCATCATACCATGGTGACCAATAACATCGTATATGATGAAAATGCTGTTGCTGTAAATGCGGGAACGATGATGAAGAGTATATCCAACTATGTATCGAACAACGTATTTGATATAGGTTACGAATATAACGGCGCGGTAAACGTTGGCCCATACATTGAACCGTCTGGCGGCATGGTATTTGAGAAGAATATTGTCTATTCCGATGCTCCAGGAACTCTGAATTCAAACGGTACATGGAGCAATACAGGAAATGGCGATAGAGTCATGCTGAAGTTTGATGATGGTTCTTATAATGTATCCGGAACGAAAGCTCTTGAATCTATGGGAACTATGAATAAAAATGTATATTTCAATAAGTTGGGTGCACCAATCTTCCAGATTATTGGCCAAAACCTGAGTCTGGACCAATGGAAGTCAGCTGCCAACAATACAGGTAAATATGATAAGGATAGCGTACTTGCAGATCCGAACTTCAAAGATACGGCAAACAGAGACTACCGATTGAATGCTAATTCTCCTGCATTTGCACAGGGAATTCGTTCTATTGAGTCAAGCAAGATCGGACTTCTTCCTGATTATAAGTTTGCAAGCAACGATAATGTTAAAACATTGTTTATAACTGCAACCAATAACACGCAGTCAGCGACAGCACTTCCTGTTGGGAGAACTGTTCAGCTTGCGGTTTACGCAAGAACTGTAAAGAACTATGCACTTGATAATCTGACGGGTGTAACATTCTCAAGCAGCAATCCAGGGGCAGTTACTGTTTCTAATACGGGTCTTGCAACGGCCATCGGTAACGGTGCGGCAATCATTACTGCAAGCTACGGAGGAAAGACAGACAGTTACACCGTTTATGCTGGGGATACGCCAAATGCGATTGAAGCAGATAATATTGCGCTTAAGATTACAAAGAATGAAGCTGCTCTCGTTAATCCAATGATAAAAACGGCAGGCGGTAAGATGTTAGGCGATGTAAACTTCGTTTATAGTGCAGTTGATCCTTCCATTGCTACTGTTGATGCAAGCGGAAGAGTAGAAGCGAAGAAAAATGGTACTACTGCAATCGTAATTACGGCCAATGTTTCGGGTGAGACACTCACGAAACAGATTACTGCGAAGGTAACAGACCCATCGATTATAACACTCGAAACTCCGCAAGGCTTTACGGTAACCAATAGTATTGGTGCCGCTCTAATGAAATGGGATCCGATTAATCCGCTTACAAACACAAAAGTTAATGTGTATCGTAAGGGTGAGACGGATCAGGACTTTGTGTTAATAGCTCAAAATATTGTTGGGAATGGATATCTCGACAACAGTGTTGAAGCGAATAAATCCTATACTTATAAAGTTTCAGCAGTGAATACACTTGGCGAGAGTCCTCTAAGTGATCCAATCAGTGTTACGATTCTAGGACAGGAAATCATGTTCAGTGATACTTTCGACACCTCGATTAGCAGTCTCTGGAAAGATCTTAACGGTGCTGCTGTGCCGGCGGCCAATGCGGGGGTCACGAATGGTCAGTGGGTACCAGCGGGCACTTGGTCGAGTGGCAATTGGAAGGAGTACTATGTGCAGTTGGGCAACACCCAGTGGAAAGATTATGCGGTTGAAGCAGACTTTATCTTCAACGGGCTTCAGGCAGGGGCGGAAGCTTATTCCGGTTTTGGTCTGATTACTAGAGCCAAGAAAAACGGTTCCACTAATAATTTTTACCAATTCATTATTCGCGGAAATAATTACCAGTATGAATACCATAGAAAAGACAGTAATTGGGTCATGCTTAGTGCTGTCAACAACGCCGCTAAACCGGTTGCAGGAACGACGTTCAAAATGAGAGTGGAGAACGTGGGCAACATTCAACGCGGCTATCTGAATGGTGTTTTGATTAGCGAAACGTCAGATTCTGTTTTTACAAGCGGCGGGATTGGCATTGGATACGGCAAAGAATTGATTCGAGTTGATAATGTTCGAGTCGTTAAGCTTAAGGATTATGCCGTAACCATCAATCAAGCAACGAATGGAACCATAACTTCAAATGCGGTAAATGGAAAAGTAACAGCAGGAGGAAATGTTGGGTTAACATTTACACCTGCTAATGGCTACAAGGTAAAAAATGCCATTGTAAACGGAAATGTAGTTAGTTTGACAAATAACAGTTTCACGGTAACAAATGTGCAGGGAGATTTATCAGTAACAGCAGAATTTGAACCTAATAGCAAGACACTTATGAGTATAACAACACCCGCAGCAATCACAGGCGTAGTGGACGGAACAGCTAAGACGGCAGTTGCGCTTGGTTTACCTTCTGTTGTAGGACTAATTACTGATTCAGGAAGTGTGAGCGCCAATGTGACATGGGATGTAGGTGCTTCAAGCTATGACCCATCCAAGAGGATTGAGCAGACATTTACTGTAAATGGAACAGTGACTTTGCCGGCAGGAGTGGCAAATCCAAACAGTGTACCATTGACAACCAGCATCAGTGTAACTGTCGCTGCTGGAAAAGGAGTTCAACTAACCGGTCCGGTATCGGTAGTAACCGGGCAATCTATTAGCTTAACGTACAGCTTGGTGAATGTCACTACGAGTGTTTACGCCCAGGATCTGACGATTAGCTTTGAGCCGGGACAATTGCGATTTATATCTGCGGAGTCGGTCGTGAATGGTTTTTCAGTTGTGGGTGAATCTGACTCTATTGGGACTGTAAGATTGCTTGCGGCAGCAGCAGGATCGAATGGCATTGTTACGGGAACAATGGACGTTTTGAAGCTGAACTTTCAGGCTCAGCAGCTGAACCAATCAGTGAGCAGTGCTGTTTACGTGACTCAATCTGTCGTTGCTGACGTTTATGGTATATTAACGCCATTAAATAGTCTTTCTGTCTACAATGTTCAGATTAATGTTCAGAATGTGGACAAAACAGCGCTGAATGCGGGGATTGCTGCCGCACAGGCGCTAAATAGCAGCAGCTACACAGCGGCATCCTGGTCTTCACTGCAAACCGTTTTGACCGCAGCCGTCAATGTAAGAAATGACGCGAATGCTTCGCAGGTTCAGGTGGATGCGGCAGCTGGAAATGTGCATGCAGCCATAGCTGGACTTGTATTGAAAGCGGATATGACTGCACTAAATGTAAAAACTGCAGAAGCACAGACGGCAGTCGATACAGCCAAGGTCAGCCCGACACTATGGGGACATTATCCACAGAGTGCAGTCAATGCGTTGAAAGCAGCGCTTAGCAGCGCGCGTACAGTTGTCAATGATGCGAATGCCACGCAGGCGCAAGCAAATCAGGCTGTTATTGATTTGAACACAGCGCTGGTTACATTTGCGGCAGCCGTAAATACTACTGCAAGGGTAGGTGACTTGGCTATATTGGCAGGTAATTATGGAGCAACTAGCAGCCGTCCGGATTGGTCTTCGCTCCAAATGTATGACTTTAATAACGACAACACGTTGGATATTGTCGACCTGGCAGCTATGGCCAGAAAAATTCTTGGACAATAAACTTGTAACGAAAAACTGGACAGCTGGCATATAGCCGCTGTTCAGTTTTTTATTAATCCATAGGTGGGGCTTATTTTGGTAATTACAGAACAAATGCATGAAAAGAGAACTGCTTGTTTTCTCGAAAATAGAACTTTTTAATGAGATAAGAAGTTTATTTTCACACCCTAAATATTTACATTTAAGAGACGGGAGGTGAACGATGAAATTGTAGAAAGCGTTTTCAATTAATTAATACCCCTAATATCGGCGGATGTATTGAAGGATAGCATCGCTTTGACGATGGTACGCTGGAATACATTGGCGAAAAGTATGTGAATGGTGAGATGGTTGCGCAAATCCGTTACTTCAGTAAGTATGCATTGTTAGAATTTAAAAAATCGTTCGCCGACGTTCCGTCCAGTCACTGGGCATGGGCACGATTGAAGAATTGACAGCTAAGCAAATCATTAACGGCACGAGCGCGAATACGTTTTAGCCTGATTGTTCGGTAACGCGCGCCGAATTTACAATGCACTCGTTTATGCATCGTCAAACAATGGATTCACTGCAGGGACTGGTGAAGTTATTAGCAATACGGCTAATCAAATCACCTTTAAGTGGCCGCTATTAGTAATGGATGCGTTTTCAATCGGGGGGATTTCTCTTCACCCAGGTAAATCTTCTCGCAGAAGCAGCGATAGTCGTGACTCGTATATTAACGTTTATGTCCAAAAGTTAGTATTTCGGAAGGGGTATGTTCATTCTTATGAGAAGAACAATGTCTGCACTTTTAGCGTTCTGCCTACTTTTCTCAATGGTTTCGTTTACAGCTTCTGTATCGGCAGCAACAAGCGCTAACGTCCAATTAAACTACACAGACCTCGAATTAAACCTTAGTAATACTTATGAAACGCCATTATATGCTACTGTAGGTTCTTTTACTGAGCCAAGCGCAAATGGTAAGGTTACTTGGTCAAGCAGCAATCCAGCAGTGGCTACAGTTGACTCAAACGGCAGAGTAAAGCCGGTCAGTGTAGGTTCAACAGTCATTACGGCTACACACGTAAGTTTTCCTAGTGAACCTGTAACATGTGATGTTACCGTTTATTCAACTACCAGCAATAGCTTTTATTATGTGTCGCCAAATGGTTCTGATACAGCTGCAGGGACAGAAGCAGCACCATTTAAGACGATTCAAAAAGCAAGAGATACGATTAGAGCACTTCCTGTTATTCCAAATGGGGGAATTACAGTTATTTTAGAAGATGGCAAATACTTCGCGCCAGAAACGATCACGTTCACGCCTGAAGACAGCGGAACCCGGGATAATCCGATTATTTATAAAGCGCGAAATGCCGGAAAAGCGATTATCACAGGTGAAGTTCCGATTACGGGGTGGAGCAAAGCGGCGGACTCGAGCGAGATGTCCTCTCTTGCCCAGGGCAAAATATATGTTGCCAACGTAGGAACGGGATGGAGATTTCATGATCTCTACGTAAACGGTGAACGTCAGCAGGTATCCAGATCTTTTAATACGAGTAACTGGCGTTCTTGGCCTATATTCTATGGCAGAGCTCCAATTTCGTATGATCCTGTAAAAGGGACGAAAGTCGTATTCGGGAACGGCGAGTTGAACGGTCTTGAAGGGAAGCAGGATATTGAGGTCGCGCTGTTGCCCGTCATGTACTGGAACTCGATCCCTCTTCTCAAATATATAGACCCGGCAACTAAAACCGGTTATTTGCAATCCAAAGTGCCTTCCAACTTCTGGCCGGATCATTTTGGAACAAACGAAGGCTACTACAATATTCTGAACGCTCTCAAATATTTGGATGAGCCGGGCGAGTGGAGCATCGACAGTCAGGCAGGCAAGGTTTATTACTGGCCTAAAGATGCGAACTCCATAAATACAGATCAGATCGTTGCACCGAAACCTTATGAACTACTGAAGCTTCAAGGGGATACTGTTGAACAGGGGTTCGCCAATCTTGTCCAATATCTCACTTTCGATGGGATCAGCTTCGAATACACGGATAGACTTCCAGAGACGGAGTTTCCTGATGACTGGATTATTCGAAATGCTGAAAATCCGGATGCGGCCATCTACCTGGATGGAACTAGAAACATTAAAATCATCAACTCCAGCGTTAAGCATTCCGGATCTTACGGCATCACGGTTAATCACTACGGGCAACGCAACGAGATCATTCACAATCAACTGAGTGATCTTGGCAGCGGTGGCGTTCAGTTCATGGGTTACGGCGTGGGAACAACGGATGTTAACAAAAACAATACCGTGATGTTTAACTCCGTTTTCAAAATGGGTGTCGGCCCTTATCAGCATTCACCGGCTATTAGCGTGTTCGGCAGCGGTAAAAACACGTTGGCCTACAATTATATTGCAGGTGCTCCTTACGCCGGAATTTCAATTGTAGGAACTGACGAAAACTCCGTCAGCGCAACCAAACCGAACACTCGCGCGGCATACGATCTGTTCGGTGAACGGAAAAATCAATACGGCATTCGATTCAATGAGTTGAATCAACTTCCAGCTTCTGAGAAAGACGGCGTGAACGGCGAATATTTTTCAATTGGCAGGCTTGCTCAAAAATATCAGCACTCTGAGCGCAACGTAGCGGAGTACAACATTCTGGATGACTATTCTCAGTCAATGGATGATGGCGGCGCTCTGTATTCCTGGTATAGCGGTCTTGGAAATGTGTATGCTTACAATATTTTGAAGGAACAGCTGCAAGGCTCCAGAACTTGGGTGTTTAGACTCTATATGGATGATCGCGCCTTAGGGTTTACTCTTGACAGCAACCTTACTAGTGGGAATTTTAATGCAACCATTGATAAATCCTTTGCACCTTACACGAATAAATGGATCAACAACACCTATGCAGCTTATCCAGCCGTACCGGCAGGTTACGATGCACAACGTCAAAAAATATTGAACGACGTTCAGCGAATGGTCGGCGGGTATGCCCTCCCGGGGTCGGAAACTCCGACAATTATTCAACCTGTCGACGGGGATACCAAAGCTCCGATGCCAACGACCATTCATTGGAATACGGTTCACAACGCGTCGGCGTATAAGCTCGAAATTGCAACCGATGCCAGTTTCACAAATATTGTGAAAACGATTGATACATCATCATCGATCGTTACCATTAATGATCTTAATTTTAATACGAAATATTATAGCCGAGTCACTACTCGTGAGTATTTAGCGCCTCCGCAAACGAGTAGCGTCACAACCTTCACAACCGATGTTCAGCAGCCACCGACGGTTGTTCCGCAAGGGTTCTCCGTCATCAATAGTTTCGGTGCTGTTCTCACGAAGTGGAATCCAATGCCGAATACGTCGGTCAATGTATACAGAAAAGGCGAGAATGATGCTGATTTTGTAAAGATAGCAGGAAATATTGCAGGAAACGGCTATTTAGACAGCAATGTCGTAGAGAAAAAAACGTATTCCTATAAGATTGCTGCCGTCACCACGGCTGGCGAGGGCCCTATGAGCGATCCGATTACCTATTCCACATTAGCGCAGGAGATCCTGTTTAGTGATACGTTCGACACTTCGATTAGTGATCTCTGGACAGATCTTAACGGAACCAAAGTGAAGAATACACCGGAAAATGCGGTAGTTACGGACGGACAGTGGATTCCGGCGGGCAACTGGAGAGAGTATTATGTGGGGGTAGGTAACTCACAATGGAAAAATTATGCGGTTGAAGCCGACATTACCTTCAGCGGGCTTCAAGCAGGGGCGGAAGCCTATTCCGGATTTGGTCTGATTACTAGAGCAAATAAAATCGGAACGAAGAAACAATTCTACCAATTTATCGTACGTTCAAATGATAAAAAGTACGAATTCGTTAAAACTAACGCTGATGTTTGGACGACATATTTTACTGTAAACAATGCAGGCAAACCTGCTGCAGGTACGTTGTTTAAAATGAGATTCGAGAATGAAGGGAACCTTGTTCGCACCTACTTGAATGGCGTGCTGATCGCTGAGGCGACGGACAGTTCGATTCCTAGCGGCGGGATCGGGTTTGGTTACGGCAAAGATAACATTAAGATCGATAATGTCCGTGTTCTCAAACTGAAGGATTACTCCGTAACGCTTAACCAATCAGCGAACGGATCGATTTCTTCGACAGCGACAGCAGGCAAAGTGACAGCAGGTCAAAACGTAGAGTTTACGTTTGCCCCTGCCAACGGCTACAAGGTCAAGAAAGCGTTCGTCAATGGCAATGAAGTCGGGTTGGCCAATGGCAAGTACTTGGCAGCCAATGTGCAGGCCGATCTAATTGTAACGGCGGAATTCGAAGCTGCTAAAGATCTTGTGAGCATAACAACGCCACCTGCCATTACTGATGCAGCGAACGGAACGGCGAAGACGGCAGCAGCCCTCGCATTGCCAACCACAGTCGCTTTGGTAACCAATAACGGAAATATAAACGCCAACGTGGCCTGGGATGTAGACGCTGCAAGTTACGATCCTGCGAAGAAAGTTTCGCAAACTTTCACTGTGAATGGAACGGTGACTTTGCCAGTAGGAGTGGCAAATCCAAATAGTGTACCATTGACAACCAGCATCCAAGTAACTGTCAAAGCCGGAATGGGAGTCCAATTAACCGGTCCGGCATCCGTACAAAGCGGGCAGCCTATAAGCTTGACGTATACTTTGATGAATGTCACTACGAGTGTTTATGCCCAGGATCTGACCATTAACTATGATCCGGGACAATTGCGATTTGAGTCTGCGGATTCACTCCTTAACGGATTCTCAATTGTGGGTGACTCAGTTGTTAACGGGACAATAAGGCTGCTTGCAGCAGCAACCGGATCGAATGGCACTGTTACAGGAACAAAGGACATGTTCCAGCTGAACTTTCAGGCTCAGCAGGTAAACCAGTCAGTGAGCAGTGCCGTTTATGTGACGCAATCTGTCGTCGCTGATCTGAATGGCGTTGAAACGCCATTAAACAGCTTTTCAGTCTATAATGTTCAGGTTACTGTTCAGCCTGCAGACAAAACAGTGCTGAATGCGCAGATTGCAGCTGCACAGGCGCTTAATAGCAGCAACTATACAGCGGCATCCTGGACTTCGCTGCAAACACTTTTGACCGCAGCAGTCAACGTAAGAGATGACGCTAATGCTTCTCAGGTTCAGGTGGATGAGGCAGTTGGAAATGTGCAGGCAGCAATAGCGGGACTTGTAATAAAAGTGGATAGGACAGCATTAAATTTGAAAATTACAGAAGCACAGACGGCAGTCGATACTGCAAAAGTTAGCTCGACACTATGGAGACATTATCCACAGAGTGCAGTCGATGCGTTAAAAGCGGCGCTTAGCAGCGCGCGTACAGTTGCCAATGATGTGACCGCTACGCAGGCGCAAGCGGATCAGGCTGTTATTGATTTGAACACAGCGCTGGTTGCATTTGCGGGAGCCGTGAATACGTCTGCAAGTGTAGGCGACTTGGCCAGATTGGCAGCTCATTATGGAGCAACCAACAGCCGTTCGGATTGGTCTGATATCCAGATGTATGATCTTAACCAGGACAACAAGTTGGATATTAGCGATTTGGCAGCTTTGGCTAGAATAATTCTTGGATAATAAGCTTGTAATGAGAAACTGGACAGTTGGCATATAGCCGCTGTCCAGTTTTTTATTAATCTAGAGGTGGGTGGCTTATTTTGGTAATTACAGAACAAATGCATGAAAAGAGAACTGCTTGTTTTCTCGAAAATAGAACTTTTTAATGAGATAAGAAGTTTATTTTCACATCCTAAATATTTACAATCAAGAGACAGGAGGTGAATGATGAAATTTTAGAAAGCGTTTTCAATTAATTAATACCGCTAATATTCGTAACTTTCCTCATGAGATTTAATTCTACCTCACAAGAAAACCATCCAGAAAATAACAACACTTCCGAACGTTCTAAGTCAGTAACATGCAAGTGGTTGTCCCAGGAAAAATGTGGACAATACAGCTCCGCCTCCTGTACAGGCACCGTCACGTGCTGAAGCAGCAACAATTTTGACACGAATTTTGGCTAAATTAACATCTTAATAATACGTAGGGCTTGTTGAACGACAAAAAAAGGGTGAGGAAAGCGTACATTCGACTTGCCCCTTTTTTCAAAGTGAACATTATTTTCTATTTGGAGGTAAGTTTATGCTGAAAGGAATTGCAATAAAAACGCGCAAAACGATTGCCCTATTGTTAGCGTTGCTAATGATTTGTTCACCCATTCTATCCATGCCGGTAACAACAATAGCAGCAGCTGCAACAAGCTACTACGTTGATGGTATAAATGGTAGTGATGCTAACGATGGTTTGACAACCGGAGCAGCTTTCAAAACCATCCAAAAGGCCGCAACTGTGGCAACTAGCGGTGACACTGTCGAGATTAAGGCTGGTGTTTACCGCGAGACGGTTACCCCTGCAAGTAACAACGTAACATTTAAGAACTACAACGGTGAAAAAGTTATCATGTCCGGCGGCGACTTGGTGACAGGATGGACCGAAACCGCAGATGCTGGTATTTTTGAGGCTAATGTGTCTTGGAATTTTGATAGCGGTAACGGCAACATTGCATTTTTCACGGATTCGACTGGTAACCCTGTATCCATGAGCCCAGCACGATTTCCATATATAAAAGACAGTGAACTCTTAATCAAGTCAAAGTATGGAAAATTTGTAACTGCTGCAAATGCAGATGTTGACCCATCGGGTACTGTGAATGCAGATGGACAATTTTTAACGTATGACAACGAGTATGTACGTGGATTTACTGGCATGACAGCGAATGCTTGGACAGGTGCACTCGTTTATGCATCGTCAAACAATGGATACTCTGCAGGGACTGGTGAAGTTATTAGCAATACGGCCAATCAAATCACCTTTAAGTGGCCGCTATCTGGATACACACCAAAATCATTTGGTGTAGCCGTTGGTATGTATCTTTCTAACAGCTATCAAGCGCTTAAGCTTATTGCTGGCGCAGCTACAAAACCATCGAACGCAGCAGTGTGGTATAAAGATGTTGCTGCCGGTAAGTTGTATGTGTACTTCACAGATGCTTCCGCTACGGTTATTAACCCAAGCAGCGGTCAAGTTGAGTTCAAAAACAGAGAGAATGTTTTTAACTTAGACGGGCGTTCACATATTACCATTCAAGGTATTAACATTCGTTCTGCGGGAGTGAACTTTAAAAACTCTCATGACAACACATTCAAAGGTGCTGTTATCGAAAAAGTAGATTCCTATAACAAACTTTTTACAATGAGTGTGCTTACAGATGGCCTTACAAAATCGTTTGAGTTAGATGGCTACAACAACATGGTACGTGATTGTGAAATCAAAGACATGTATGGTTACGGCATCAAAATGTTGGGGCATGACAACAAGGTAATCAACAACAACATTCACGATGTTGACCTTTTTGGTTATTATCAAGATGGTGTAGGTATCTTTGGTTACAATCAACTGGTTAGCCACAACGAGATCTATAACGTGGGTCGTGCAGCTATTGGCGGTAAGTTCCAAAGCTCCGTCATTCAGTACAACAAAATGCATGATACGATGAAGATTTCCTACGATGGCGGTATCATTTACCTTGTCAACCATGACTTTGACCGTTCAGAAATTCACCACAATATTCTTTATGATGTGCCTAACTCGGCAAACGTAGAGGGGATCTATCCTGATAACGTGTCTGGAAACTTAAAAGTCTATAACAACATTATCTACAACACGAAAGTTGCTATGCTTTTTAGTACGCCTAACGAGCGTATGACTGTTGTAAACAATACAGTTCACAACTCTAATCAAAATAGTTTTGGCACTTGGGGCGACCCTGCTGACCAACTTGAATCTTTTGGAACGGTACTCATGGGTAACATCTTGGGTGGCACATTAGAATCCCAAACGGCTGGTGGAGCAGTTGAGCAGTATAATACTACGGGTACGAATGCTGTTGTTGGCGCAATTTTTGTAGACCCAGCCAATGGCGATTTCAGACTGAAAACACCTGAGCAGTATCGAAGCATAGAAATTCCAGGTGTAACAGATGGACACACGACTGGTTTTGCTGTACAAGGCGCAGTTCAGCCGGGAGTAGTTTGGACTGCTGGCTATGATATGGCGAATGCTTCAAACATTAACCCAACGTTCCAGTTGAAGAATTTACCTTATCAACAGTTGCTAAAGAACGGCGGTTTTGTGGACGGATTGGCTAATTGGACTACCGTAGGTTCTCCATCTATTATTACACATAACGCATGGGATTTTAGAAACGGTGGACAAAAAGCCCAAGGTATGCTTATAAAAGATGGCTACACAGGTGCAGTCCTAAAAAATAACGAACAGATTTCCCAAACAGTTAATGTAAAGCCAAACACCACGTACACGGCCTCGCTTTGGGGTAAGGTAATGGGTGAACGTAGATACTATTCAGATGCAATTCCAGTCACACCAGCAACCGCTCCTGATTCTTTTCCTTTCCGTAATTCAGAAGGCGCATTTATTGCAGGCTCATCTGTTACACTAAAATTCCCAGATGTTGAGTTTGCAACTGGTGTAGACAAAGTAATGTTTGGTACTGCTTCTGAAAACCCTGCTGGTAAGATAGAGATGTATAAGGGTGACCCAGCGGCAGGTGGCGTGTTAATGGCTTCGCAGACACTGGGTAGTAATGTGGGTTGGGGTTATAGGGCCATAAATACGCTGTCAAACGTACCTGCAGCCGGTGCATCAGCGGATATTTACTTGAAGTTTACAAACACAAACCCAGCGGCTTTGGCACGTACTTGTATGTTTATGGACTTCGTCGTATTCAAACAAGCGCCAGTTGCAGCCTCAGACTATCTTGAATTGGGCATTACGGGGCTTGCAACGAATCCTCCTGTAAAGCAAGCAACGGCTTCAACCTTTGGTGTCGCTGGTTCGACAGCCCGCCCTACACATAGTATTAGTTTTACAACTGGACCGAATGATACCAGTTTGACTTACTATGTGAAAAAAGGTGGTACCAACACGTTAAGAGGCTACATTGACGAGTTGGGATTATCAGAGAATTCAGCTTACACTCCTGTCAATCCAGCGGGCAGCACATACTTTAATGGCTTTGAAGATTCATGGCATCCTGCTAACTGGACTTGGGGCTTGGGTACGCCTCTTCTCGATTCAACGATGAAGTCAGAGGGTAACTATAGCTATAAACTGGATGGCTCTGTAGACAAAAATGCAGTCTATAGAGTATTAAGCTCATCTTATGCAAAGGTTGCAACAGTAGATTTCTATGACGACATGGCGGCAGGCAATAAGAGCCTT
This sequence comes from Paenibacillus sp. J22P143, assembly GCF_059692035.1. Classification (NCBI taxonomy): domain Bacteria; kingdom Bacillati; phylum Bacillota; class Bacilli; order Caryophanales; family Paenibacillaceae; genus Paenibacillus; species Paenibacillus sp. J22P143. Next base: position 51,405 of record NZ_JCAUAQ010000007.1, on the reverse strand, counting down.
ATTGCACATGTTGACAGCAGTGGTGCAACAAACTTTGATAAGATTGCTTATATGTATGGCGCAGGTATCCACACTGCAAATTCTGCAACGAACTACTCGATTACACTTGGCACAGGTGTGTGGCAAACGTCAACCGTTCCTCGTACGCCAGGTTGGCATACGCTTACATTTAATTATTCATCTGGTACTGGCGTGGATATATATATTGATCAAACTTGGATAGGGTATTCCAACAAGGCTTCTTCTTTTAACACCGTTGCGTTGGGAGACTTTTTCACAGGGGAAAACAGTACAGGTAACTTTGATAATGTGAATGTTGTGGATACAACCACTCTCAAACCACCGCTGGACCTCATTGTACCAAACAACTTGACAGTGGGAACGGCACTAACGACAGACACCAGTGCTGTAGTGAGCTTTGCTCCTAAAGTCAGAGGCGGAAATAATCCGCAAGTATCCTTGACTGTGACAAATGCCCTTGGTACAAATCAGCCTTTTACAACTGGTGGTTCGCTTCCTGTTGGTTTGTCCACGGTGACCGTTAAGGTAACGGATGGTGCTACAGTCATCACAAAGACTTTTTTTGTGAATGTCATTAAGACATACTACTTTGACAACTTCGAGAATGATCCAGTAGACACGTCTGGCGGAAAAGCTAACACAACTAACAGTGCAAATCCTACTTTAATGGGACCTTGGAAGGCGAATACTTCCGGAACAGCTGGAATTGTAGCAGCAACACCTGCTACGACTAATCAATTTAATTTTGATGGCTATAGTAGTTTTGGCACTGCTGCTGTTACCCCAAGTAACGATGGCAGAAACTTAAATGCGATTAACCAGACTCAAGCTGGATGGGATTTCCGTAACAAGGTTGTTACTGCTTGGTATTACGACGCTGATCCTACCGCTGCTATTGTTAATCAGGTTTTACAAGTGAAAAGTAGTACTGCTCCTGCGAACTCTTGGTTCCTAGGACAGTTCAATAGGACATCTCCGGCGCAAGGGTCAGCAACACAGTATAGTGTTCGTGCACTTACAACTTCAAGTAATTCATTTATTCCGTCCGGAATTTCAAGATCAGCAGGATGGCATCAATTAAAGATTGACTTTACCCCAGCTACTACGACAGATATGTATATTGATGGTACGCGGGTACGTCAAGAACCAAGGACGACAGAAGTTCCTAATTACATTGCCCTAGGTGACTTGTGGGAGAATGCAATTTCAAAAGCTTTAACCACGTACTGGGACAATGTAGCGGTAACCACCTCTTTAAACACCATGGGTCCTACGATCACACCATCAACCAACGCGACCACATACTATGCGGATACAAATGGTGTAGCTGTTGACAGTGGTATTACCTTTAAAGATTTGGATTCCGCCACTATACCCAATACTGCAAAAGTAATGGTAAGTATCGTGGATGGCTTCAAGAGTGCAGAAGATGTATTACAATTAACCAATGCTCCTAGCACTATGGGGGATATTGCAGGCAGCTACGATGCAACTGCAGGTATTCTTACTCTTTCTTCTGCAAGTGGTGCAACTGCTGCTCAATGGCAGGCTGCTTTGCAAGCTGTGCAGTACAAAAACAATTTAACAACCCCAAGTGTTGGATCTCGTGGCCTGAGTATTGTAGGCTATGATGGTATCAATCTGGGGAATGCAGTTACCAAAACTATTGCTATTTCATTGAATAAGTTACCAATAGTTTCTGACACAACGCTTGCGACCCAGCAAAACACTGTAGTTAATCTTACTGTTACAAACTTTGGCTTCAGTGATCTCGATGGTGATGCTTTGACCAGTGTCAAGATTCTTACACTGCCAGCCCATGGAACACTGAAGTTAAGTGGAGCAGCTGTAGTGGCAGATCAAGTGTTCCTCGCAAGCGATATTGCCAACTTGACCTATACGCCAGCTACTGATTATGTAGGAGCAGATGTGTTTACATGGAATGGTTTCGATGGAAACCGCTTTGCGACATCAGGTGCAGCAATTCAAGTCAATGTTACGGTCGAGCATGTGACTGCTGACAAATCGATGCTTAGTGCGGGGATTACAGCAGCCCAAGCACTGAATAGCAATACTTATACACTAACAACATGGTCTTTGTTTCAAGTTGCATTGATGACTGCAGTGAATGTAAATGGTGACGCGAATGCGACGCAAGCACAGGTCGATACGGCGGCTAGTAATTTGCAGATTGCTATTTCAGGGCTGCAAATCAATCAAGGGGCGCAATTGACGGGTCCAGCTTCCGTAGTAGTCGGGGCTCCTCTAAGTTTGACTTATAGCTTTGCGAATGTAATCGCAAGTGTATATGCCCAAGATCTGACGATTAGCTTTGATCCGGGACAATTGCGATATGTGTCTGCGGAGTCAATCGTTAACGGTTTTTCAGTTGTGGGTGAATCAGACTCTAATGGGATTGTAAGACTACTTGCAGCAGCAGCAGGACCGACTGGCGTCGTTACGGGAACAATGGACGTTCTGAAGCTGAACTTCCAGGCTCTGCAGTTGAACCAAGACGTGAGCAGTGCCGTTTACGTGACGCAATCTGTCGTCGCTGATGTAAATGGCATTCTAACCCCATTAAATAGCCTTTCTGTCTACAACGTACAGATTACTGCTTCAGTTGTGGACAAAACAGCGCTGAATGCGGAGATTGCAGCTGTACAGACGAAGGTCGATACAGCCAAGATTAGCTCGACACGATGGGGCCATTATTCACAGAGTGCAGTCGATGCGTTAAACGTGGCGATTAGCAGTGCGCGTACAGTTGCCAATGATGTGACGGCTACGCAGGCGCAAGCGGATCAGGCTGTTATTGATTTGAACACAGCGCTGGTTGCATTTGCGGGAGCCGTGAATACGACTGCAAGCATAGGAGACTTGGCCAGATTGGCAGCTCATTATGGAGCAACCAGCAGCCGTTCGGATTGGTCTGATCTCCAGATGTATGATCTTAACCAGGACAACAAGTTGGATATTAGCGATTTGGCAGCTTTGGCTAGAATAATTCTTGGATAATAAGCTTGTAATGAAAAACTGGACAGTTGGCATATAGCCGCTGTCCGGTTTTTTATTACCACAATAGAAAGTATAAGTTTTCGGGTCCCGAAAACGTCTTTCTATTTGGCGATAAAACCATATATAGGGATCTTTGGTCGGAGACCAAAGTCTCTCCACTTCAAACGCGGTCGCACATCTTTGAATGGCCTCGATAGAGGTTTTCTCAATCCATAGGTGGGGCAGAAGCGGATTTAACTAAACCAGGGCTTATTTTGGTAATTACAGAACAAATGCATGAAAAGAGAACTGCTTGTTTTCTCGAAAATAGAACTTATTAATGAGATAAGAAGTTTATTTTCACACCCTAAATATTTACATTTAAGAGACGGGAGGTGAACGATGAAATTGTAGAAAGCGTTTTCAATTAATTAATACAGCTAATATTCGTAACTTTCCTCATGAGATTTAATTCTACCTCACAAGAAAACCATGCAGAAAATAACAACACTTCCGAACGTTCTAAGTCCGATCATAGTGACGCTCAACGAAAGCAATACGGGCAATTGGCATTCAGCTCACGCTTGATGGCGATCATCATGACTTGCATGTTACCTCAAATGTTCAAAGTTAACATTTTGGAAGGGAATGTTTCATGCTAATGAGAAGAACGACAAGCTCTAATGTCCAGTTGAACTACACAGATCTCGAATTAGTAAAGCCGATCAGTGTAGGTACAATAGTGATTACTGCTGCAAACATCAATTATCCAAGTGAATCTGTAGGTCCAGAATCAGTAACATTTAAGACTAAACCTCCGCGCATTCTAACTTGGAAGGTAGGATTCTCATGAAGTATAAATTGCTTAACTTATTGCTGTTGTTTTGCCTGGTTTATGTCTTGCCGCAGACTGCGTCAGCTACGGACCATAGTCCTAACTTTAAGCTAGCACTTAACAATAGTAATCCTGGATCTGGGGATAGGATACAGGTTACATTGTCGGGACAAGGTTTAAACGATGTATTTGCTTACGAAGCCAGCTTGGAGTTTGACTCCGTACATTTGACTTACGACAGCTGGACGGCTCCGACATCAGGTTTTCAGGTAGCTCCGATTGTTAAGGGGAACCAACTTACCTTTGCGTATACGAAAATAGGTAACGCTCAGGGGATTCACGGGAATCTGGATCTGGGGACGATCACTTTTAAGACGAATGGCGACGCCCCCGCGGACATAACTCTTAAGCGTGTAAAATTGATAGATTCAAAGCTTGCTTCACTTACGGTGGAAACATCCGATGTACAAGTTTCTGTGATGATATCGGTTCAGGGTGATAATAGCGCAAGTGCAGCGGATGTAGCAGCAGCTATAAGCTCAATTCCGACGCCTTCAATGAATGCAGTTTCGCTGGCGCTTCCAGCTGTCCCAGATGGTTTTACGGTTGCGATCAAGAGCTCGGACAACACCAATGTCATTGGAACGGACGGCTCGATTATTCCTCCAACTGCCGACACAACCGTGACGCTTGTCTTGGAAGTGACCAAAATATCAGACCATACAACAGCGATAACAAGTAGCATTCAAGTGGTTGTCCCAGGGAATGGCGACAACAGAATAAGTGCAGCGGATGTAGCAGCAGCTATAAGCTCAATTCCGACGCCTTCAATGAATGCAGTTTCGCTGGCGCTTCCAACTGTACCAGATGGTTTTACGGTTGCGATCAAGAGCTCGGACAACACCAATGTCATTGGAACGGACGGCTCGATTATTCCTCCCACTGCCGATACAACCGTGACACTTGTCTTGGAAGTGACCAAAATATCAGACTATACAACAGCATTAACAAGTAACATTCAAGTGGTTGTCCCAAGGAAAAGTGTTGACAATACAGCTCCGCCGCCTGTACAGGCACCACCGGATACATTAATACCGCCTACTGTTCCAGCAAACAGTCAAACGACAAAGGTGGTAACGGTTGAAGACATCAAAGAGCCAGCAGTTAACGGTATAGTGAACCTTACCATCAGCGGTGAGGTGAAGTCGATCGTGCTTCCAGCCAATAGCGGCAATCTGCTCGGCAATCATATGCTGGCAATTCACACGGACAAACTAACGCTGGATCTTCCTCCGGAAGTTCTCGGTCAATTGGCGAGCATAGTATCGGCGGATATATTGAAGGATAGCACCATCGAACTGAACATTATGCCGATGGCTGATGCAGATGCGAAACATTTGTTGGATAAAGGACAAACCTCAAGTGCGGCTCAGCTGCAGTTGTCCGGACAAGTATTCGAATTCAGCTTATCCGTGGTCCAAAAAGACGGCACATCATTGAAGTTGTCTAACTTCAATAAGCCGTTGACAATCCACTTGAAACCAGCTGAAGGTTTTGATCCGAAGCTGACTGCGATCTACTACATCGCTGACGATGGTACGCTGGAATACATAGGCGGAAAGTACGTGAATGGTGAGATGGTTGCGCAAATCCATCACTTCAGTAAGTATGCATTGCTAGAATATAAAAAATCGTTCACCGACGTTCCGTCCAGTCACTGGGCATGGGCATCGATTGAAGAATTGATAGCTAAACAAATCATTAACGGCACGAGCGCGAATACGTTCGAGCCTGATCGTTCGGTAACGCGCGCCGAATTTACGGCAATGCTTGTACGCGGGCTACATTTAACGCAAGTAGGCAGTCAGACGTTTGCTGACGTAGCTTCTGGTGACTGGTATGCACAGCCGATTTCGATTGCGGTGAAGGCAGGAATCGTTACCGGCAAGACCGCCGATTCATTCGCTCCGAACGAGCAGATCACCCGTGAAGAAATGGTCACTATGGTGATGCGCGCATACACGATCAGCCATGGCGCACCAGCAGACATTATTAAGTCTTCATCGTTCAGTGACGAAGCGGATGTGGATTCATGGGCTCTGCCGTACGTGCGGGAGGCTGCTTCTCTGCAGCTGATCAGCGGTCGCGAAGAGGGCAAATTTGAGCCGAAAGGTCAATCAACACGGGCCGAAGCGGCGACGGTTTTAAAGCGCATTTTACCGTAAACATATGCACGTTTAAATGAAGTGGATTTAAGAACTAAAGGGAGTTTTACAATGATAATGCGCTTTGCAAACGGTTTTAAACAATCGGTTTCAATTCTGAATCGCTGCAAAGTTTAGGAGGGTTTTAGATGAAGAAAAGTGTTAACAAGAAGGTTATAGCAATGTTCTTGTCGTTTGCAGTAATTTTAAGCATGTTTGCAAACGTAATAACGGTATCAGCGGCTATTTCAGGGCTAACTCAAACTGAAAACCCGCGTATGAGGATTTCCAACGATATAGCCTCGGTTCAAGTAGGAAGCACCATTACCTTATCCGCCATCGCATTGCCTTTCAATGCTTCCAACCGAAATATTACATGGACAACAAGTACAGATGATATTTCGATAGCAAGTCTTGGAACCCCTACTCAACCAGTTGCCGGTGCTTATGGTTCACGGGGAACGGTGGTTGTTACGGGTGTTGCGGCAGGAACGGTGACGATTACCGCAACCAATATTACTACAGGGAGTTCTACGACCTGTATACTGACTGTTTATAACGCACCATCAGCATCTACCACTTTCTATTACGTTTCCCCGACTGGAAGCGACAGCAATCCAGGAACACAATCTCAACCTTTTAAAACGGTGCAGGCGGCTCAGAATGCGATTCGTACAGCATATCCGACAACAGCAAGCTTACCTGTAGGAGGCGTGACGGTTTATCTTCGCGGTGGCGAATACCCGCAAACCTCGCCTATAACATTTACGCCAGCTGACTCGGGCACTCCCGGTAAGCCGATTGTTTACCAAAACTACCCTGGTGAAACCCCAGTTATCTCTGGCGGAGTTCCAATTTCAGGATGGTCACAATTGACATCAAGCGATATCAATTTCAGTAAATTTCCGACAGCGGCACAATCACATATTTTTGTCGCAAGCACTGCAGGCACTTCACTTGCCAATTTCCGTTTCCACGACCTGTACATTGATAACATTCGCCAACAAGTGTCTCAAGAATCAAATACCACGGACTGGCATCAGTGGCCTCATGGTAGTTATTTGACAAGTTTGGGCGGTTCCACAAGTGGATTTCCGCATCCCAATTCGACCAAGGGACTTCCTTATCAGTTTTCGGGTACCGATTTATCGGGACTTACCGGAAATCCTGACATTGAAGTGAATTTTATGCCGGAAATATACTGGAACTCCCTTGTTACTTTAAGTGAAATCAACGGCACAACCAATCAGGCTTACATGCAGTCCAAAAATCCAAATATTTTCAACCGTGATGTAGGCAATACGCCTTACAATATATTGAATGCACCACAGTTTATTGATGTTGCCGGAGAGTGGTGTGTTGATTCGGTCAACAGCAAGGTGTACTTTTGGCCAAGCGATGGAACGATGTCCGGAAAAAACATTGTCGCTCCTAAACCTTATGAGCTTATTAAATTTACAGGTGACTACAACCAATCGCATGGAAAAACCCTTCAAGACGCAGATTGGAAGTCAGCAGTTTCTGATATTACGCTTAAAGGAATAACTTTACAATACACCGACCGTATGCCTGAAAATCAGTGGCCGGCCGATCAGTGGATGTTAAGAAATTCCGAAAATCCGGATGCAGCTGTACTTGTTGAGGGTGGCAACAATATTACAATTCAAAATAATATCATTCAGCACACAGGTTCGTATGCAGTGGCGTTAAATTTTTATTCTCAAAACAATAAAGTTCTTGCCAATCAATTAACTGATTTGGGTGCCGGAGGCGTTGAAATCATAGGTTACGGTGCTGGAACGAAAGATTTGAACAAATCAAACACAGTTAACTACAATAACATTCAATATATTGGTAAGGCACCCTACTTGCATTCATCGGCAGTAACTACAAACGGAACGTCTTACAATACTGCGAACTATAACTACATTGGAAATATTCCGTACACAGCGTTTAACAATGCCGGAACTGACCAAAACAGTATGACTTCGACTACTCCCAATACGAGAGCAGCAATAGATTCGTACGGAGACAAGACTGCACAGTATCATGTGAGATTTAATGAATTGAAAGGTGCGGGAGGCGCGAATATAGATTTTACCACGGATACAACTCGTATCGGTGACGAAGGCCGTGGATCTCCCGGCTCAGAATTGACGCGTGATTTTTCCAATAATGATTATAATGTATATAGTAATAATGTAATTGATGAGTACATGCTGTACATGGCCGACGGAGGATGCTTGTACCAGTGGTACGGCGGACGTTATAATTCGTATGATAACAATACGATTTACAAGAGCCGTGATGCTATTGCATGGCCGCTATATGTATTGTATTTTGATAATTCCAGCAGTTATACAAGCATGTCAAACAACCAGATCTGGGCGCATCAGCAGTCGGTTATGTCCCATTACGGAACTTCCGGAATAGGTCTGACCGGAGGCAACACAACGGCCGGATCTGCTTTTGGTTGGCCTGATGCTCCTGCGGGGTATAACTCATTAAGAAACGCTAATCTTAGCTTGTTGACTGCAAATAATACGCCGGGACTTATGCCCAATGCACCGATTTTAAACACGCCTAATTCCTTGCAGCTTCCTTTTACACTTTCTTGGAGTCAGGCCACCGGCGCCATTAATTACAAGGTAGAGATTTCTACCAATAAAGAATTTAGCAATGTCGTTTACAGCAATACGTTGGCAAGTACAAGCGCTAATGTCACAGCCTCAGATCTGACTCCAGGAACTACGTATTATTGGCATGTCCTATCATACGGAATGACGAATCGAACCGCTGTCAGCAATGTTATGCCTTTTACTACTTCTACAGGGCAGGCTCCTCTGGCTCCTCTGAATCCGGTTGTAACAGCAGCTTACAGCAATAATACGATTAATTGGACGGCAGATAGCACTGCGTCAAACGAAACGTACACCGTTTGGAGATATGACGGTACAGAGCTGAAACAAATTGCCGCGAATGTAGATCGTACATTCTTGGACGATGAGGGAACAGATCTTCCGGGCGGAAGGCTTATCCAAGGTGCTTCATACAGTTATGTGATTCAAGGCCGCGATTCAACAGGCCGTATAAGTCCAATGGCGTATACGGATACGATTGTTGCAAATGGTAAATCCGTGCTATTTAGCGAAGATTTCACTTCGCAGGATATACCTGCCAATGCAGCGCGTTGGACCTTAATGAGCGGTGCATCTACGTCAGATTTTGATTCGACAAATATGAGACTGAATATTAATGCTACGGGCACAGACGGCTATCCGGAGTATATCATTACCCCTCCAAGCGGTCAGACATGGCAGGACTATGTCCTTGAATTTGATCAGACAACGACAGGTTGGTCTGGAGGAGCGCCCTGGCAGGCACTTGGCATTTACACAAGATACACGCCTGTTTCGGGCGGGAAAAATTCGTATGCTTTCTTGCCGAGAAATGCTTCGAACGTGCTAGAGTGGGATACAGTTACAAAGGATATCTGGGGTGGTGTTCCTTACAATGACGATAGTGGCAAAAATTACAGAACTAACCCGATTCCATACAATTTGACCGATTACTATAAGTTGAATACGAAGCGTCATGTTAAAATTCAGCATATCGGTTCTACTTTAAACTGGTATGTTGATGGATCACTTCAATTTTCTGCAGCAACGAAAACCAATTTGTTTACTAACGGAGGAATCGGCTTCTCATCGAATTTGTTTCAAGGTTATGTAGAACACGTAAGGCTGTATTCCAAGGTTGCCACTGATTATCATACCATTACTTTAAACTCTAACGGTTCTACTTGGCGTAAGCTTCAGATTAAAAATGGCGGGACGATGATTATGCCGCTTGATATGCCTTCAAAAGCCGGGTATACGTTCCAAGGTTGGGTTGACAATAACGGAACGCCTGTTAATTTGAATGGCTTTACTCCTACAGCGGATCAGTCGGTATATGCCTCTTTTGCACTTACGAATTATAATATTATGAGCGATCCGAACTTAGTTAACGGAGCAGTCTTAGCTAACCCAAAGGCAAATTACAATGATCAGGTAAGCGTGAGCGTAATGCCTGCTTCGGGATATCAGTTGATCCCTGACTCACTTATGTATGTAGATCCTTCAAACGGGGATGCAACTCCGATTATCAATAACAGCTTTACCATGCCAAATCACGATGTTATCTTAACTGCTCAATTTACGCTTGTCACTGCCGGAATTGGTGTTCAGTTAACCGGTCCGGCAACCGTACTAGTCGGGCAGCCTATTACTTTGACGTACAGCTTGGTGAATGTCACTACGAGTGTTTACGCCCAGGATCTGACGATTAGCTTTGATCCAGGACAATTGCGATTTATATCTGCGGAGTCAATCGTTAACGGATTTTCAGTTGTGGGTGATTCAGACTCTAATGGGATTGTAAGATTGCTTGCAGCAGCAACAGGATCGAATGGCGCCGTTACGGGAACAGTAGACGTTCTGAAGCTGAACTTCCAGGCTCAGCAAATGAACCAAACAGTGAGCAGTTCCGTTTACGTGACGCAATCTGTCGTCGCAAACGTTAATGGTGTTGAAACATCCTTACATAGCCTCTCTGACTACAATGTTCTGCTTACGATTTCGAATGTGGACAAAACAGTGCTGAATGCGGGGATTGCAGCTGCACAGACGACAGTCGATACAGCCAAGATCAGCCCGATACTATGGGGACATTATCCACAGAGTGCAGTCAATGCGTTGAAAGCAGCGCTTAGCAGCGCGCGTACAGTTGTCAATGATGCGAATGCCACGCAGGCGCAAGCGAATCAGGCTGTTATTGATCTGAACACAGCGCTGGTTACTTTTGCGGCAGCCATAAATACGACCGCAAGCATAGGAGACTTGGCTTTATTGGCAGGTCATTATGGAGCAACTAGCAGCGGTCCAAATTGGTCTAATCTCCAAATGTATGACTTTAATCAGGACAACAAGTTGGATATTGTCGATCTGGCAGCTTTGGCTAGAAAAATTCTTGGACAATAAGCTTATAGTGAAAAGCCTGCCCTCAACGATGATTGGAGGGCAGGCTTTTCAGCATTGTTATGTTTTGCTCCTTGATTTCTTCCGGCTTCATGCAAGGAATTCGCAGCGTAACGTGGCTTCCATTGGAACCATCGCTTTCGATATCCAGACCATAGGAAGAACCGAACAGAAGATTTATCCGCTCATTCGCGTTATGAAGGCCGATGCTTCCTATCGTCGATGGTGAAGCTATGTTTAGTTTTCGTTTAAGTTCACTAAGTTTGTCAGATGGGATACCGATGCCATTATCTGAGACGGTTATGAAGATCGTATTGCCTTCTTGGTAACCGAGAATGGACAATACATTGTCTTGTCTCCTGCGATCAAATCCATGAATAAGGTAGTTTTCTACAATGGGCTGAAGAATTAATTTAATGATCCCACAGTGCTTTATTTTATCTTGGATGTCGATATGGAACTGAAATAAGTTTTGATACCTAACCTCAAAAATGTTCAAATACATTTGGCAGAATTCGATTTCTTCAGCGATCGTGACGACCGAATCCGCTTTCAGGGAAGCTCTAAACAACGTTGCGAGGGAATGAATCATTTGCCCGCCTTCATCATTCCCGTCGATTTCCAGCCTTGCTCGGATCGCCTCTAAAGAATTGTAAAGAAAATGCGGGTTAATTTGATTTTCAAGAATTTTCATTTCGGCAACCTTCTGCTGCAATTCATAGACATAAGATTTATTAATATAGTCCTGCAGATTGTCGCACATTTTGTTAAAGTGTATGGCGATTTGTTCAAATTCATTGTCTTTATGGGTCAAGGGAATTCTATGAAGTAAATTGCTTTTAACCGTTTTTCCCATCGCATTAACGATTCGATTGACTCTTTTCGATATGATCCCCGTTACAAAAAAGTAAACGGAGAAGATCAATAAGAGAAGGATAATCGCAGCAAGATAAGTTGAGTTATTAAAAATATTCAATTGCTTATTCAAGGTCGATTTAGGTAAAACTGAAGCAAAAATGAATTTACTCTCATCCGAATTGACAACATGTACAATACTTTCCTCCGCTAATTCTACAGAATCAGAAGATTGGGATATTTTATCGAAATAAGGATACTTCTTACCGTAATAGGTGGAAGATGAATCGAATACGACCTCTCCTTCTTTGGTTAAAATCAATAGATAGCCATTCATATCTTTACCAAATTGAATGACGGTGTTCTGAAGGTCTTCCATGCCAAACTCGATGATGAATCTTCCCATAAATAAGCTGGATCGAGGGTAGTAAAAATTACTGGCCATTCCAAAATAATAGTTGGAACTTTGGCGCGTGTTGTAGGAATCTAAATGCGCTGGCAAAATAAAACTGACCTGGGATGGATTCTGTAACTGAGGTATGTTTTTAGTAATAGGCTCTGTAAAATCAGAAAAAGTATAATTTAAATCATATAAATACAAGTAAGCTTTTTTAGTAGTGCTATTATACAAGATGAGATGGCTGATATTCTTGTCAACACTTACAAGATCGTCCAGTTTATTAACCATTGATTGCTTATCGAACGAATGATCGACGTAAAATTCGCTAGGTTCCGTATCGCCCATCATGCTCATGATGTAGGTGTTCAAATCCTGATCATTATAAATTTTCAATAAAATATCTCGTATCGTTTTTGAACGATTATCCATGATATTCTGCATGGCGGCGATCATTTGTTGGTGAATCCCTATTTGGCCCTTTTTTAATAGTTCCATGGAATTGTCAGCAACATATCGAGTAAAACCATAAAGCGCAAATGAAAGTATTAGGATATATAGCAACAAGATTTTTGTGAATAATTTGATCTGAATAAATTTTTTCATTTGAATTGTGCTGGGGAAACACCAGTCGCCTTTTTGAAAATTTTATAAAAATGACTAGGCTCCAAATATCCGACCTTGGCGGATATATCTGTTACCTTCATGTCTGTTTGGAGAAGCAGTTCTTTCGCTTTCTCAATTCGCAAATGATTGATGTAGTTGCTAAATAGGATGCCAGTTTCCTTGCGAAATAGCTGTCCTAGGTAGGAAGCATTGACGTTGAACTGAAAAGAGAGTGTCTTTAATGAAAGATCTTGTTCCGAATTTTCTTTGACGTAATCCAAAATTTGCTTGATTGTTGCATTTGTCGCGTTGTCTCTCTCGGAAAGCAAATCGCATGCAGTACTGATGGTATCATATACAAGCCCGATCAGGTCCTCGTATCTATCCGAAACTGCAAAGTGGTGATACAGATTTCTAAATGATAAAGGGATACTTTCAGGATGAATGATCGTATTTTTTACAGTATTGGAGACTTGAAATAAGAGTTCCAAGATTGCATTTTTGAACATGACAGGTGTAATCTGGCTATTTCCATGGATTTTGGTGAATGTGATTCGGGTGATTTCAAGGCATTCCTCTTTTTTGTTTGACAGGATGAAATTATTTATTTGTTCAAGTGGCAAATCGAGATACCATTCACCATCGCTTCTATTTTTTTCGATGTCATCGGATGTGACAAGGCTGTTAGGCGGCAGTAGAAACGTGTACCCTTGTAATTCCTTTGCCGTATGGTAACTTCTATGGGCAGTAAATAAGTCCGATTCGTCATTACCAATGGTGAGGAGCAATTGCAGTTCAGTATGAACGGTTAGGGCCGTTAATATGGACTGTAGTTGATCGTGTAAAGATAAGCTGCCCTTGTTAAATAAATGCTCTGGGAAAACTACCACAAGATCATAAGATGGATCGCAAAAAGACAAGTTTTTCAGATCTTGCCCGAACTGTTGCAATAGAAAATGTTGAATGATTAAAGTTGCCGCATGCTTGTCTGAATTACCATTGCGATTAAGTATTTTGAATAATGCTATACGATATTGGGCAAGGCTGGTGTCAAATTGAGCCATGTGGGCTTTCTCTCGAAATTCTGCTTTGGTTACAGAGTTGGTTACCCATCGAAGGAGAAAGCTTTCCCGAAAAGCATTTATCTGCTCGTTGAGATTGATTTGACGATCGAAGTCTGCTTGCATTTTGTCTACGATACTGCTCAGTGTAGAGGCTAATTCCGATTTATCAAGTGGTTTTAACAGATAGTTTTCCACGCCTAATTTGATAGCTTCTTTCACGTAGTTAAAGTCGTCATGTCCACTCAAAATAACAATTTTTACCTTTGAACCTCGTTCGCGTATGTTTCGGATCAGCTCAATTCCATCCATCTGGGGCATCTTAATGTCTGTTATCATGATATCGACATGGTACTTATCCATCCAGTCGATGGCATCTAAACCATTGAAAGCGTTGCCAACAACTTCGAGACCTAGGTCATCCCAGACGGATGATTTAATGAGTGCTTCTGCTACGATCGGCTCGTCTTCTACAATCAGTACTTGATACATAATAGAATCCCTCCACTTGATTCCTATCATAACAAATACAAAGTGAAAATGAAAACGCTCTATAATTTTGACAGATGCATCTAGAGTTTAAACAATTGAGTCCGAAACCGCTCCGTATTAACATTGGATATGAAGGAGGGGATACACAGAACATGAGCAGTCAAGCAAGAAAACGCGTTGTAACCGTTTCCCAAAAGGAAGGGAAAAAGCTTTTTTACCTGTCGATGCCTTTCATTTTACTCGTATTCGTCTTTTCGTACTTACCGCTCTACGGTTGGATTTACGCTTTTTTTGACTACAAACCAGGTTATAAACTTTTTGATACGGAATTTAAAGGCTTCTTCTTCTTCAAGATGCTTTTGAGCGATCCAATGACGGTTGATGAAGTGAAAAGAGTCATGTCAAATACGCTTGGAATGAGTTTATTAAGTTTATTAGTTCAAATTTTACCTCTTATATTTGCGGTCTTCCTTGTGGAGATTAAATTTGAACCGCTCAAGAAAGCCGTCCAGACGCTAACTACACTTCCGAATTTTCTAAGTTGGCCACTTGTGTATGCGTTTGCATTCTCTATGTTTTCGGAATCAGACGGTTTTATAAACAAATTTCTCATGCATCTCCATATCATTGAAGAACCAATTAGTTTGCTAGTTAGTTCTGACCATGTTTGGTTAACGCAAACAGCCTACTTGGCGTGGAAGACGATTGGTTGGACGGCCATTATTTATATCGCAGCGGTGACATCCATAGACAATGAGCTCTACGAGGCGGCACGAATCGACGGGGCCGGCAGGTTCCGTATCATGAGATATATTACAATCCCTCATCTGATGCCAACCTTTTTCGTTCTCATGCTGTTAAGCGTTGCCAACTTTCTAAATAACGGTCTCGAGCAATACTTGATATTCCAAAACGCATTGAACAAAGATTCGATCGAAGTGCTTGATCTCTATGTCTACAACATCGGCATACGCAATGGGATGTCCGGATACAATTATTCTTTCGCTACTGCCGTTGGCATCTTGAAATCAGTCGTCAGCGTTGCGCTTTTATTCTCAGTCAACTACGCATCGAAGAAGGTTCGTGGAGAAGGCATTATTTAAGAAGGGGATTGTACACCCATGAAACAAAAAGTGACAATCGGAAATCTAAGTTTCAGTGTTATCAACAGTTTGGTATTTATCCTATTTGCATTCATATGTATTTTCCCGCTGTACTATATTTTCGTACTTACCTTAAGCAACAACCAGTGGGCTGCATCAGGTGCCCTCGTCCTGTATCCAAAAGGTTTTCATATTGAAAACTACGTGCAGGTGTTGAAGCTGAGTGGAATTGGAATGGCGTTAGGGGTTTCCGTATTGAAAACCGTTATCGGTACGGCTTTGACACTGGCTGGCTCATCTTTCTTGGCCTATTTGTTTACGAAGCCGAACATGTTCATGAAAAAGTTTCTGTACCGTTTTGTTATCGTAACCATGTATTTTAATGCTGGTCTGATTCCATGGTATATCAATATGAAAAATCTACATCTGATGAATACGTTTGCTGTATACATCATTCCTTATATTATTGCTCCGTTCTATGTCATACTTATCAAAACATTTATAGAAAGTATTCCTAAGGCATTGGAAGAGTCAGCGCAGATCGATGGTGCAGGGGTATTCCGGATTTTCTGGAGCATACTAGTACCATTATCTAAGCCTATATTAGCTACTGTAGCTGTCTTCGAATGTGTCAATCAGTGGAATAATCTGCGGGACAATTTGTTTTTGATTACGGATTCGAGACTGAATACGCTGCAGTTTGTTTTGTATAAATTCATGTCCGAAGCCGATGCATTGGCAAGAAAGATCATGGTTGACGGCGGAGCGAGTTTGTCGGCATCGAGCTTTAAGCTAACGCCGACGGCTGTCAGCATGACGATTGCAATGGTTGTTATTCTGCCGATTGTCTGCATTTATCCCTTCATGCAACGCTATTTTACAAAAGGGATTATGTTAGGTGCAGTAAAAGGTTAGAATTCAATAAATAGGTAAACCAAATTGATTGAGGGGGAAGCACCAAATGAAAAAGAACTTCTCGAGTATTGCAGGCTTGGTTATTGTTGGTACGATGGCAATTAGTTTGACAGGGTGTGGAAGTACAGAGACGAAATCGCCATCTGAATCCACCCAACCTTCGGCAGCAGCAGTATCGCCTTCCACAGCAGCGAATACGGCATTGGAGCCTGTAAAGATTCAAGCCCTGATTGGACCTAGTTCACTGTCAGGCATACAAAGCGATGAAATTTCCAAAGAAATTTTCGAAAAGAAATTCGGGTTGAAAATGGATTACATTTTCGCTGGAGATAAGTTTGACGAAAGGTTGTCCGCTATTATGGCTAGCGGAGATATGCCGGATTTGATCGAATTTAAAGATAAGAAGCAGTTTGAGAGCGCCGTCAAAGCGGGCGTGCTAATGTCTCTGGATGATTTAGTCGCTCAATACGGTCCTAATATTACGAATAACCTACCTTCTATGCTTCAGTATATGCGAGATAACTATAGTAACGGTACGGGGAAACTATTTGGCTTGGCT
This sequence comes from Paenibacillus sp. J22P143, assembly GCF_059692035.1. Classification (NCBI taxonomy): domain Bacteria; kingdom Bacillati; phylum Bacillota; class Bacilli; order Caryophanales; family Paenibacillaceae; genus Paenibacillus; species Paenibacillus sp. J22P143. The sequence goes on along the minus strand of NZ_JCAUAQ010000007.1, from coordinate 34,342 downwards.
TCCCAAATCGGTGCTGGACAACCGACCAATTTACTGCATATGGCGCTCTATTCGAGATGGGATTTATATAAGAAAATCGGAACGCCAGAATTAAAAACGTATGATGATCTGTTGCAGGCGATGAAGAAAATGCAAGCAGAATATCCTGCTACTGCCACGGGACAGAAAGTCTATCCGATGCAGTTATGGAGTGATTGGGATTCCATTAGTATGAGCCTTGTCGACTTCACTGTGCCTGGTTATATGGGTGTCAATGCGAACGCTGGTACTTTACAGTTTACGGAGTACGATCCGGCTTCCAAGCAGATCAAGAGCGTATTTGATGCCGATAGCAAGTACTTTCAAGGTGTAGATTTCTATTATAAAGCGAAAAAGATGGGGCTTCTGGATCCAGACTCCATTTCCCAAAAATGGCCGAACGCGGAAACGAAAACGAAGGAAGGCCGCACGTTTACTGCACTATGGGGATGGCAATCTCAAATTTTTAATGGTAGCGATTACGTGAAAAGCAATCCACAAGCTGGTTTGATTCCGTTGTTCCCGAAAGATGAGGCCAAATTCCTCGTACAAGCGGAGCTTCCTGTAGGTGGTGGATACGTATTCGGAATCGGCAAAAACTCCAAGTATGCGGATCGCATTATTAAACTGCTTAACTACGCTTCATCCGCACAAGGCTCGACTGAGCTAATGAACGGCGTAGAAGGCAAAGCGTTCAAGATCAACAACGGCAAAGCTGAATATGCTCCGGAGTATTTAGACAAAGTGATGAAGAACGACCCTTCTACTGCTGGGTATGAAAGCTTCACAATGCTTAACAAGTGGAACATCGACCCAAGAACGAACGAGCCTATTACACACGAAGGTTGGTCACAGTTTGTGAAGCAGAACCTGACGGCCGCTGAACAGGAGTGGACGAAAGCTAACAATGTTACGAACGTGTATGAATACGCCAAGAAAAATCTGAAAGTCGTTCAAGACGATGGCGTCACTGCTCTAGCGGGCGCTCCTACTGATGATATTAAGGTCATTCAACAAAAGCTGGGAGAGCTGCTTAAGACGGCATCATGGAAGATGGTATACGCTGCGAGTGATAATGAATACAATACGCTCAAACAAGACTTGATGGACAAAGCATCGAAATTGGGTGCCGATAAGAACTTTACTTGGGCGAAAACAGAATTTGCTGCTGCTGCACAAAAAGCAGCTAAGTACAAGGAGTACAGAGTTAAGTAATTGTTTTAGGTCATAGAAAAGGTTAATGGACCGCGGTTATATTTGGAAATCTCTCACCTCCAAGTAAACCGCGGTTTTCATTTGCAGAAAATGGTAGATGAGAAAGGAATTTATTCGCTATGAAACATCTTGTAGAGAACTATGATGTGATTTGGAAGTCCCCTAGTCAAAATGCTGCGGGATCGATGCCGATCGGAAACGGCGATATCGGACTTAATGTTTGGGTCGAAGAAGAAGGCGATTTGTACTTCTATATAGGGAAAACAGATGCATGGGATGAATCCCATCGCTTACTGAAACTAGGTCGAGTACGTTTGAGACTGCACCCTAACCCGTTTGAAATAGGCATGGAATTCGAGCAAAGGCTTCATCTCATTGATGGCGAGATTATCATTTGCTCAGGCAATCATGAAGATCGTGTAAGGCTCCGGATTTGGGTAGATGCCTGCTCACCTGTTGTTCATATTGAAATTGAAAGCAAGCAAGAGGTGGGTTGTGAGGTTGAGCTGGAGCTTTGGCGGCATGCAACAAGACCAATGGTTTTGGAGGATAAGCGTGAAGGCAGGACATCAGGAGGATCGGATTGCTCGCATAGTGAACAAGGGCTGATTAGCGCAGGTTTGAATCCATGTATTACTGCGGATACTGTCGTTCCTGCATCATCAGATAGAGCAGGCAGCATGACGTGGTACCACCGAAATGAAACGTCGATCTGGTATGGGGAGCTCTCCCATCAGGGGATGGAGGCGTTTGCCAGAGAGGCAAACGATCCGCTATTGCATCTTACAACGGGCGGCATGATCTGGGGGCAAGACTTTGTTACGGTCAATTCCACGGCCATAAAGACCCGGCAGCCATCTACAAAGATTCATTTCTCGGCTTGTTTATTAACGATGCAAGCGGCTGAAGTGAGCGATTGGATGAGTGAGCTTGATGCGGAAGCCGCAGAAGCTTCACGGATTCCGATTGAACATGCGAGAGAGGCGCATCGACAATGGTGGAAGTCGTTTTGGGATCGCAGCTGGATTCATGTGAGCGAAGGCGATCATCGTGAAACGGGAGTTTTATCATCTGCTTGGCATTTGCATCGGTATACGGTTGCTTGCACGGCAAGAGGAAACTTCCCAGTCAAATTTAATGGATCTATCTTCAATGTGGATGGAAATCATGAAGTCCTTAACCAATTTTGCCATCAGGGCTATGATGCTGACTTTAGAGCTTGGGGAGGATGTTTCTGGTTTCAAAATCAACGACATATCTACTGGCCGATGCTCGCTGCTGGCGATTTCGATGGCATGCTGCCTTTTTTTAAGATGTATCTGGATGCGCTGCCTTTTGCCAAAGCGCATACCCAAACATGGTTTAAGCATGAAGGGGCCTTTTTTCCAGAGACGATGTATTTCTGGGGCGGATATAATCGTACAGATTACGGTCAAGTACCAGCATCCGAGAGAACGGAGATATCGCTTACAGACAGCGGTTATGTTCGAAGATACTGGCAGGGGGGGCTTGAACTGCTCTGCATGATGCTTGATTATCATGCTCACACGATGAATGAGGAGTTTTTATCAGAAACGCTGCTGCCGATCGCGACGGAAATCATTCGTTTTTACAACGAGCATTATCCGAGAAATTCAGCGGGTGAGCTCCTGATCGAACCTGCACAGGCTCTAGAGACGTTATGGGATGTAACGAATCCTCTGCCGGAGATCGCAGGACTACTGAAATCACTGAATGGCTTGCTCGCCATATCGGCAGATCACGTCCCACAGAGCACAAGGGATATGTGGCAGAAGTTGTTGTCCGAACTGCCTCCGATTCCAGTGAAGATTAGAGATGGCAACGCGTATATCGATTCATGCGAAGAAAATCGCGGAGAATCCCATAACTACGAGAATATTGGCCTTTATTCCGTATTTCCTTATCGGTTGTTCGGCGTGAATAAGCCTGGGTTGGAAATTGTTCAGAACACATACTGGATGAGGCCCTTTGAAGGCATGTATAAATGCTGGGGCACAGATAATATATTTGCCGCTTATCTCGGATTGACGGCTGAAGCGAGGAAATACCTCGCGATGCGTTATACCTTGCATGACGGTTATCGGTTCCCTACCTTTTACGTCGAAGGAGATTGGGTTCCTGATCATGATAATGGAGGAGTCGCCCAACAAACATTGCAAGCGATGCTGATGCAGGCAGATGGGCGCGAAATAGTGCTGTTTCCGGCATGGCCGGAGGAATGGGATGTCGAATTCAAGCTTCATGCGCCGATGAACACGATCGTGGAAGCGAAGCTCAGGGGGAAAAGGCTGGAATATTTGAAGGTCGAGCCATCTTGGCGTAGAGAAGATATTGTCATTTGGAACGGTGCAACGGCAACGGAGACATAAGGAAGCTTACAATACAGTGTAATAACGGCGTCGATTCTTATGGTATTTGCATTTATGTGTATGACCCGCATTAGGCTGGCCGTGTGATCAAAATCAGAGAGAGAAAGTGGTGAAACTGAGTTTGATTTATTTGATCGTAATTTCTTGCCAGGTATTCCTTCTATGTACACATCACACTTAAATCAAAACCTTAGAATATATTCAAAATGCTCCGCCAAGCACTTAAAAAAGCTAGAGGAGGTAATAATGATGATGTACAAAAGTACGAAAAGCATTATGAAAAAATGCGTTCCTCTCCTTCTTAGTCTTTCTTTAATCTTAGTTTCTCTTTTGCTGGTGAATCCAATCGTAGTGAACGCTACGAGTACTACGTATTATGTTGACGCTGCAAACGGTGCAGATACAAACGATGGTACTACTTTACAGACACCATACAAAACGATTCAAAAAGCCGCAAGTGTTGCACAAGCCGGTGATACGGTAAATATCAGAGGAGGAACTTATCGAGAAACGGTGACGCCTGCCAACTCGGGTACATCCGGAAATCCAATTACCTATAAGAGCTACAATGGAGAGACCGTTACGATCAGCGGAGCCGATGCTGTCGAATCAAGTGGCTGGACGTTGGATAGCGGCAATATTTATAAAAAAACTGGCGTTACGTCGCCGTTAGGCATCTATGACATGCAGGTGTTTGTCGACGGGAACGATATGGACCTTGCGAGGTGGCCGAATGTCGGTTCGTGGGCGCATTATGATAGTCCTGGGTCTGTTCAATATGGTTATATCACCTCCAGTTCGATTCCCGGTTCGACGAATGCATGGAATGGCGGTGTAATCCATGGCGATACCTACGGCGGTTGGGATACGCTAGGTTGGAAAATAACGGGATACGATGCATCGACGCATAAAGTATCCTACGACCCGATGGGATTACCTGCTACTGGGTACGAATATTCATGGATGCTGCCTGGGTTCCGTCCTGATCCGACTTGGGCTCCGAATTCCGGAAGCAAATTTTACCTTGCAGGGGCGAGAGTAGGATTAGATATCGCGAAAGAATGGAGTCTCGATACGACCACGAACACGCTTTACTTGTGGACACCGAATGGGGATTCACCCGCTACACATACAGTCGAAATCAAAGCAAGAAAAAATGGATTCGATCTTGGAACTCATACGTATATTACGATCCAAGGGCTGAACTTTAAAGCATGCGCGGTTAACGCAATTGACGCGCAGCATGTCGTGATCGATAGCATTACATCAACATACGGTAATATCAACAGACTTAAATTCGATACGAACCCTCCTTTGACTTATCCGTTTTATTATGCAAGTGAGCATTATAATACAGCTGTTATGCTGGGTGCAGTTAAGAATCATTCCGGCCAATTCAATACGCTGAAAAATAGTTCGATCGGCAATTCGAGTTCGATACTGGTTTCCGTGGGCGGAGAGGGAAGCAAGGTTTTCAATAATCATATCCACGATAGCTTAAATAACGGCGGTCTTGTTGTAACCGGAAAGAACCACTTGATAAGCCACAACTCCGTTTACGAATGTGCATCGGCAGCGATTATTTACACGGGATATGGGAGCATTTTTCAGTACAATGATTTATACAATATCGATAAAGTTTCCAATAATGACAATGGGTTCACGCACCCTTACAACAATGATTTAGGAAACACGGAATTTCATCATAATATTCTACACGGCTCCACGGGATCTACATATGGTTGGTATCTCGATAATGGCACCTCAAACGCCGCGTTATTCAATAACGTCATTTATAATATTCCTAATGGCGCGATCTTGTCCAACGATCCGAATGATTTCGTCTCGGTGTTCAATAACACGGGGTACAATTCGGGTAAAATGTTTATTCAATCCTGGGGAGGAAGCGCTCCGCATCATGCCTATATGTCGCAGGGCGTAAACAACATTACGTCGGAAGGAACGTTTAAGGTTTCCAATGACGCAACGAAAAACAACAATATCGAAAGCAATGCCAGTCCCGGTTTCGTAAACGCGTCGGCAGCAAACTTCCGTCTTACTTCAACATCTGTCGCCAAAGATTATGGCGTCGAAATACCGGGTATTACAGATGGTTTTGTCGGGACTGCTCCGGATGCAGGCGCATACGAGTATAACGGTACGGATTGGACTGCGGGGAGCAACTTGGCGAGCCCACCGGCTGAGCCTTCATTTACACCAGCCAGCTGGCCGCAAAAAAATCTCGTGTACAATTCCGGATTCGAGTCGGCATTATGGGGCGGCGCGTTAAACTATGATGCGTTCAATGGTTGGACAAAGGGCGGAAATAATACCGCAGAGGTGTACTACTCCAGTCCAAGCTGGAGCCACTTCGTAGAAACAGGCTTTTATTCCATCAAACTGAACACCGGCGATAGTATCCAACAAACCATTACCGGTCTCCAGCCTAACACGAGATATCAAGTAGCGGCATACATGCGCATGAATCAAGTCGTAGCAGGCAGTTCAGTCAGCCTGACGGTTGAAAACTTTGGAGGGACTGCGGTAACGCCCAAAGCCGAATCGGGTACCGCATGGCCTATGGCTCATCCTGTTATTACGTTTACCACAGGTCCGAGCAGCACCAGCGCGACGATTAAACTTTACAAGGATTCGGGTACTGCGAATGCGGCTTTCGTTGACGATGTGTCTCTGACGAAGGCATTCCCGATTCCGCCTGGACAATTGGATCGTACTGGTTGGACGGCGACTGCGTCGCATAGCTTGGCGAATACGCCGGCCAATCTAGCGCTTGATGGAAGTGTTGGCTCCTATTGGTCAACCGGTGCGCTGCAAACGAACGGGATGTGGTATAAGGTCGATATGGGATCCACGCAAACGTTTAATAAGATTAAAATGAATCATTTTAATAACGATTATCCGAGAGCCTACGAAATCTACGTTTCGAACGATGGCACGAATTGGGGAAGCGCCATTGCAACCGGAACCGCTGCTGCGGGAACAACGGAGATCAATTTCGGGACGCTAACGGCAAGATATATCAAGGTTGTGCAGACAGGAAGCAGTTCGACAAACTATTGGGCAATGAACGAGTTCGAGGTCTATTACATCGTTGCGCCGTCACAATTGGATCGAACCGGATGGACGGCGACTGCATCGCATAGTTTCCCTAATACGCCAGCGAGTTTAGCGCTTGATGGAAGTGTAGGCTCCTATTGGTCAACCGGAGCACTGCAAACGAGCGGTATGTGGTATAGGGTCGATATGGGATCCTCGAAATCGTTCAATAAGATTAAAATGAATATTTTCAACAACGATTATCCATTAGCGTACGAAATCTACGCTTCGAACGACGGAACGAATTGGGGAAGCGCAATCGCGAGCGGAAGCGGTGCGGCGGGCACAATGGAAATCAATTTTGTTACGCAAACGGCTAGATATATCAAGGTCGTCCAAACAGGCAGCAGCTCGACAAACTACTGGGCGATGTACGAATTCAACGTGTACAATGCCGTGCCTACCCGATACGAAGCGGAAAACGTAGCATTGAACGGCGTAACTATCGAGAATAATGCTGCGGCTTCCAATGGCAAAAACATCGGTTATTTTGACAATACTGGCGATTATGTGAATTTTTCATCGGTTGTCTCTGGCAATACGCTTACGATCCGTTTCTCGAACGGAAACTCGACATCGACTCAGGGAAGCTTGTATGTGAACGGGACGAAGGTCCAGACGCTGACGTTCCCATCGACGGGAAGCTGGGCGACATACAGCACGATGACCGTGAATCTTTCGATCAGTGGCAGCGTCAAGTTTCAAATCGACAGTGCCGACAAAACGGCAAACGGAACGAAGGCTTGCTGTAATTTAGATTATATTGAGATAAATTAATGGATTGACAAGAGGGCAGGGACTTCATGTCCTGCCCTTATATTCAATGTGATTCAGTCAGTGAAAGGAATGGTAGTTTACATGGAGTTTCGTGAACATTTTTTCAAACAATTCAATCTGCGCTTGGATGCTGTCATATCGGCATTTAAAGGCTCTCATGTCGTGGACTCACACTTTATTCGTCTTTCAGACCAGGACTTACAATGCTGCAAAGCTGATTTCAACGGAGCTGAATGGGAAATAACTTCGAAGGTGTCACGTGTGCAAGAAAGTAAAGATGCAATGGACCTAGAGGTGTCATTCAGACTTCGCAAAGGCATCTCTGAAAATACCAATGTGGCTATACGTTTAAATTTCGATAGATGGTCTACCAACAATTATGTCCTAATGCCTTCAGCGGTTTACAATGGAAATCGCTTTGAGGTTAGAAAAATGGCGTACCCGCCGCAGTTGTGCGAAGAAAAGGATTTTGGAGTAGATGTACCTACGTTAATCACCGATGTTCCACGGTTAAATATCGGCGGTGAAGGACGGTCGAGAATTCAACTGCTTACAGGAGATCTGGCAACACCGGCAGTGGGCTTTGCGGATCTTCAAACGAAACAGGGTTTCTGGCTTCTGACTGAGCAGGGTACGGGGGTTGGCGACTCCGGAATTACCATGGAAGAAGATGTTGAAAATCAGACATGCAAAATTTCGGTAGCTGCTCCCGGTGTTAGAGAAGATGTTAGATATACGATTTGTGATACAAACTACCCTTCCGAGGATACGGGAGTAGACTTCATAGAAGGGGATACTGTCAAGCTAAATCTCAGACTATTCTTTTTCGATTGCGAGGATGTCCCAGCTTTATTCGACTATTTTACTGAAATTAGAAAGGATCTAACCGGTGAGGTCAAGCTCACTCATGATCTTACGTTTTCAGGTGCTTGGGAGATTCAAGAGCATAAATATAATACACAGAACTGGGTAGAGAAATATGGCTATTACTCGGTTGGAACGGTGGAAGGTGTACATCAAGATTGGCAGATCGGTTGGGTAGGGGGCCTCATGACCACATACCCGATGCTTTTTGAAGGTTCAAGCCTATCTAGAGAAAGGGCGCTTCGAAATTTTGAGTTTGTATTCAACGAAGGACAGGACGAGTCAGGATTTTTCAAAAGCTGTGGATATAAAGGCGAATGGTATGGAGACAACTTCAAGGATTTGGAAAATAAATGGCATTTGATTCGAAAGAGCAGTGATGCTCTGTATTATATCATCAAACAATTCATGCTCATTAGCGATAGGGAGCTCTCTCGATCAATACCCGAGAAATGGATGGATGGCACCAAGAAATGTGCAGATGCCTTTGTGAAGCTGTGGACGAAGTATGGGCAGTTTGGGCAATTCGTGGATTCCGAAACAGGTGAAATCATCATTGGTGGTTCAACAAGTGCTGGCATAGCTCCTGCTGGTCTTGCGTTAGCCTATCAATTCTTTGGGGAAAAGAAATATCTCGTAATTGCAGCAGAATCTGCTAATTATTATTACGATCATTTTGTTCAAAAGGGATATACAACTGGCGGTCCCGGGGAAATTCTGCAGTGTCCGGACAGTGAATCTGCTTTTGGGCTATTAGAGTCTTTTGTCGTCTTATATGAGGTTACTGGTGAAAAACAGTGGATTGCAAAAGCTGTAGATACGGCTAACCAATGTTTCACATGGTGTGTTTCTTATGATTTTAAATTTCCTGAGGAGTCAACCTTCGGTAAATTGAATATGCGTACAACAGGCTCTGTTTATGCCAATGTTCAAAATAAGCATAGTTCACCAGGCATATGCACGCTTTCGGGGAATTCGCTATTCAAGCTTTACCGTTATACAGGGAGTTTGAAATATTTGGAGCTAATAAAGGAAATAGCGCACAACCTGACGCAATATCTATCCAGATCAGACAGACCCATCCATGCCGCTGACGGTAAAGCTATGCCTGCAGGATGGATGAATGAACGGGTTGAAATGAGCGATTGGCTGGAGCCGGTTGGAGAGATCTTCTATGGTTCGTGCTGGTGTGAGGTTTCAAATATGTTGACCTATGTAGAAGTTCCGGGGTTGTATGTGCAAACGGATAGCGGTTTTGTTGCTGCTATGGATCATATTGAATATGAAATGAAAGAAAACACAGAGGATAGATGGGTTCTAAACGTAATAAATTCGACTTCTTTTAAAGCGAAAATAAAGGTTTTCGAAGAGAAGTCTTCGTCTATGCATACTATTTTAGGTCAGAATGCTTTATACGGGTGCAGGCAAGTAGAACTTGAGCCTCAATCATCCTTGGAGCTTGTATTTGATAAAAAGCTGAATTAAGAACTGATATCTGATTTAAGAACTTTTATTTTGCTTGAAAATGTACTGATCAATTATATAAGAAATTGTATTCGTTTTTAGGTCTGATAGGATTAGATTATAACCAGTCAACCTTAATATGAAAGAGGAGAGAAACATGGAGTATACGACTTTCGGTAAAACAGGTCTCAAAGTATCAAAGCTTGGTCTGGGGGGAGCTCCGCTTGCAGGGGATTTCGGCAAAACGGATGAAAGTGAAGTGCAGCGATTAATTCATGAGGCTATCGGTTCTGGCGTCAATTTTATTGATACTGCGCCTAAATACGGCAGCGGGGAATCAGAGCGACGCATTGGCAAAGCGCTTAAAGGACTCAGAGATCAAATTGTCATAGCATCTAAGGCAACGCGATTCGACATGAGCTACGATTATGACACGACCATTCGTTCTGTAGAAGAGAGCCTGCAAAGGCTGGAGACAGATTATATCGATATCTTGCAAATTCATGATGTGGAAACGCAGTCTTACGATCTAATTATGAACGAGACGATACCAGCTTTGGAGAAACTTCGGCAGGATGGGAAGATCCGTTTTCTCGGCGTATCGACGAGAGTTCTACCTTTGATGATGACCTATATGAGAACTGGGAAATTCGATGCGATTCAATTTTACGCGAGGTATATGCTCATCGATCACACAGCTAAGGATGAGGTATTGCCGCTTGCCAATGAGATGGAAATAGGTGTCATTAACGGTAGCGTCCTTGGTTTAGGTTTGCTGGCGGATGCGCCTGCTCACTTCTTGGAAGAGGATGTTAGAACGAAATCTTTAAATCGGATTGAGCAATTGGCTTTTCTACGTAAGACGGAACCGAAAGGGCTGGTAGAGCCTGCTATGCGATTCAGTTTGAGTAACCCTGACATTCATGTCAGTCTTACTGGGACGGCTTCGCTTCAATCGCTGCGCACGAACTTGTCATTTTGTGATGGAAAAGGCTTGGAGTCTGAAGAACTGGAAAAAGTATATGCGCTGTTTCAAGGCCAACCGTTGTTTGATTAATTTAACGGCATAAATCGAAAGGAGAAATGTGTAATGATTTCATCTTATAGTCAGGAGCCGTTCGCATACGTCCGTGCCACAGAGCGAATCGTTCCCCCGCAGTGGGCTTTACAGGAACAGCTGCTGTTTGAGACCTTGAATAAGGCGGCGAAAGAGTTCGTGCAGCGGTATACGAATCCTGACGGAACGCTCATTTGGTTTGAGCATTGGCCGGGTATGGACGGATCAGACGATCCCTATGAAGGGTTTATGAATCTGGCACTCCTTTATGTACTTGGGGGGAGCAGCGAACTGCATGAGATGTCCCGCAAAATTTGGGAGGGCATAACGTGGCAGTGGACGGAATACGGACAAATACATCGGGAATTTGACGCTTATTATGACTGGATGCACCATGGCGAAGGTTACTTGTATTTGTATTTTCTTGGGCTAGCAGGACCAGCAACACTGAAGGATCGACAGCGGGCAATGAAATTTGCAGCGATGTATACGGGGGATGATGCAGAAGCACCAAACTATGATGCGGAATTGAGGCTGATTCGATCACCGTTAACAGGCAGCCAGGGCCCTCGATTCGAAGTGTCGGAAGAGGATTGGAGCACGCATCGAGGTATTCTGGACGATTATCTAGCTCCTTATGAGGATATTGAGGGCGTGGATTTCGCTAGCGGCAAATGTTCATGGTCTGACGATAAGGTCTATAAGCGACTCATTGCCATGATGAACGAGCGAATGAATCGCGGTGATGTTCCGCTGAATTTGAATGCTACAGGATTGATCGCACATGCATTTCTTCACACGGGAGATGAGATTCTGCGGAACTGGGTGATCGACTATGTGAATGCATGGCAGGAGCGAACACGCCTGAACGGCGGCATTATCCCTGACAATATCGGGCTTTCGGGTCAAATTGGCGAATACAATGATGGCAAATGGTGGGGCGGTTACTATGGCTGGCGGTGGCCGCACGGCTTTATGACGATTATCGAGCCGCTGACGAACGCATGCATGAATACGGTACTGCTTACCGGAGACATGCATGGACTGCAGCTGGCTAGAGAGCAGTTGGATCGCAACTGGGAGCTGCGTAAAGAGCACGACGGCAAATGGGTCGTGCCGTATAAGCGCTTCGACAGCGGTTGGACCGATTATCGCGAAGCGTTGCCGAAATATCCGATCTACCTGTGGACGATGTCGATGGCGGATGAGGATTTGGAACGTGTCGAGCGGATTCCGAAAGACCACGACTGGAATGAGGTCATCGTGCCGGCGTTCTCAGGCAGAGATCCGAAGACCGGACGGGAAACCAAACACTACATCGGCAATACACAGCCGTGGTATCAATATATTCGCGGGTACAACCCGAACTATCCGCAGGACATTCTGAGTGCCAATTACGAAATGATTGGCAACCAGCTTGCCAAAATGCGCGCGCCGGAAGGAGATCCGCATCAGTGGACCGAACACTACAGCGAGGGGATGTATTCCGCCATTCACATCTGGCAGGAAATGTGTCCGCTGTATTTTGAAGGGCTTGTGCAACTGACGCTGGGCGGACCGATGCATATCTCTCACGGCGGGCTGCAACATGGACGCGTCCGCTATTTTGACGCTGCGGCCAAGCGTCCGGGACTGCCGCCAGGCGTATCAGCATTGGTGGAGAAGCTGACGCCGGATTCGGCAACCGTTCATTTGATCAATACAAGCCTGTTTGATGATCGCGAATTGATCGTGCAGGCTGGCGTATTCGGGGAGCACCGCTTTGTATCGGGAGAGATCCTCCTTGCTTCCGGCGAAGCGGGGGATTCAATCACGATTGAGGGGAAATGGCTGTACGTGTCGCTGCCTGCCGGAACAGGCATTTGCTTGAAGCTTGCGATGGAGCGCTATGTGCACACGCCAACGTATGAGATGCCTTGGCCGAGCGAGGACAAGACGGCATTCATCCGTGGACGCGGGGAGTAACAAGTAAGGAGTAAACAGCGATAGGAGAGTAGGGACATGCCAGCAAACAGGCTGACAGAAATCAAAGTAGCTCATCTTCATCCAGATCAAGTTGAAAGGTACGAACAGCTTCACAATGATATTCCAGCAGGGAACGAAAAGCATATGCGGGAGGCGGGCATCGTGTCTGTGCGCATATTTCGCGAGGGGCTGACCCTGTTTATGATCGTCGAATCCGATGCATCCTTGGCGCTTCCCGATCGGGTCATTGATACCCAGCTGGAAGAAGAGTGGCATCGGTTGACGGGCGAATGCTTTTCGAAGACATGGCAGGATGCTAGCGAGATCTACCAGTTTAATAAGGAGGGCTCTAAGGGATGAGCGAACGGCAAACAACAGTCTGCAATCCAGTTTTACCCGGAGACCACCCCGATCCTTCGATCGTGCGTGTTGGAATGGATTACTATATGGTCACTTCGACGTTTCAGTTTTTCCCTGGCGTTCAAGTCTTACACTCTCGTGATATGGCTCATTGGCGTCCGATTGGACATGTCATTACTCGCAAGAGTCAGCTGGATTTAACAGGGATGCCGGATTCATTCGGTGTATTTGCCCCAGATATTTCTTATTATGATGGGAAGTTTTGGGTTGTCGTTCCTTATTACCATGGTCAGCCGCGCTGTACGAATCTGTTGTTTGTGGCAGAGCGTCCGGAAGGACCGTATAGCGAAGCGATCATGCTCAATCATCACTTTATTGATCCATCTATTTTCAATGATGACAACGGTAAACGCTATTTAGCATTCGGTGGCGGATGGATTCACGAGTTGGCAGCGGATGGCTCTTGTCTGCTTGGAGAGGCGAAGCAGGTATGGCCGGGAACCGGCGGAGCTGCTCCTGAAGCGCCGCACATTGTGAAACGCAACGGCTGGTACTATTTGATGCTGGCGGAAGGAGGCACCTTCTTTGAACATATGGAGACGCTTGCGCGCAGTCGTTCCATCTGGGGGCCTTACGAACCGTGCCCGCATAATCCGGTGCTTACGCAACGCGATCCCGAACAGCGTATACAGAAACCTGGACACGGAAAGTTGGTTCAAGACCCGAATGGACAATGGTGGATGTACCATCTTGGCGGTCGTCCACTAACACCAGGTGGTGCGTGCCCGCTGGGGCGGGAAACATTCGTGGCACCTGTGCGTTGGACGGAGGATGATTGGTTTACTGTCGGTGAGGATGGCGCGCCGATGGATCGAGTGACGATGCCTTTTACAGAAGACGGGCTATTAACGGAAGATTCATCAGTCGAAGATTTGTTTGAAGGAGCTGCGTTATCACCTGATTGGGAATGGGTAAGGCATCCGGTAGAAGACGGACATCAATTGTCGAAAGCGGGATTGCAAATGATTTGCAAACCGTTTATTCCCTACGGTCTTGGATCCACGCTCATACTAACACGACGCTGGCGTCATTTCGGTTTTTCTGCAGTAACCAAGATGGTTTTTGAGCCGAAAAGTCGAGGTGAAGAAGCGGGATTGGCGCTTTATCGGGACTCCGATTCCTTTCTTTTCTTCTCCATTCGAAACGGTATTGGACAAACGTCCGGACAAGGCTTTGATGTAAGTCGTCTTCACGAGAACCAAGAACATGACGGACTTTACCTTGAACTCGATCAATACGTGGCTGTTCACAAGAAGATGCTTGCAAGGATTAAGCTTCCTATCGAGCAAGGGCAACCGCTCTGGCTTAAAATTGTGTTGAATGCCCAATCACAAAACTTCACTTTTTTTCACTCACTAGACGGCATCACGTACACGGATTTAGGCGTTGAACTTGCAGCGGAGTTTCTTTATCCGGAAATGTATACACGTTTCTTGTGTTTTACCGCCCCAAGAATCGGTCTGTATGCGAAAGGTGTTTATGGGGAGTCGGAGGGACGAGTGATTTTTCAAGCGTTTTCGTACCAGGAACAGAAGTAAAGTTGATTATAGCTGTACGAAGAAAAGAAGATAGATGAATCAATCCGTTGATTTATCTATCTTCTTGTTCGTACATTCCCTCACCGCTGAAATAGTCTAGAACAAACTCGTGAAATTTCTGAGCTGCGAACGACAAATAATGCCTGGTTGACCAGGCTAGACCTAAGGTCAAGTTGTCTCCGAGATCGGTAATTCTCACTTTGTTCGGGGTTAGGTTCATTCTTGTCCTCCATACCATATCCGGGGCGAAAGTGACGCCAAGTCCTTTTTTTAACAGCAAAAGTGCCGTATACGGATCCTCTACTTCAATTTTTGTTTGAGGTTTAAATCCTGTGGCTTTCATACACAAGCTATCTGTCAAATCACGGAACCAATATCCTTGAGGTGGGCCAATGAAGGATTCATCCTTTATCTCTATTAACGAGACACATTCACGTCCAGCTAAGGGGTGATGATCCGGTACAAGCAAATGGATCTTTTCTGTGAGTAACGGCCTCCACTCGATATCAGGACCTTCAAACTGCGCAAAAGTGATACACATATCAATTTCGCCGTTTTCGAGCAGTTGTTTCAGTAAAGTTGTATGTTCAACCACTTGTTGAAAATTCACATCGGGATAAAGCTCAATAAAAGCTCCAAGCATGTCCGATAATAGGCTTGTAAACGAGACCGCAATCGTTATGCTGCCCCGGTCAAGCCCCGCCATATCTCTAATTTCATGCTGTGCTTCTTCTAATTCCTGAAAGACACGCTCCACGCGCTTAAGCAGTACTTCGCCATAAGCATTCAGACGAATATTACGGCCTTGCCGATCGAATAGCGGAACGCCAATATGTTCTTCCAACCGAGTGATGGTTTTGCTCAATGAAGGTTGAGCGATGTTTAATATCTTCGCGGCATTCGTTATTTGCTCGAGCTTGGCAGTCGTTAGAAAGTATTTTAACTGTAATAGCTCCAAAGAAATACCCCTTTATATAGACTTAAGTCTATGTAATATATCGTTTTATGTATTATACATTGTTAAAGGTCTTCACTATAATTCAAGTTAGAACAAATCGGTATCTAGTATGCCCCACCTGGAATTTTTAATCCAAATGTTGGTGGCATGATTAGTTGCTCGTTCAAGGCAAGCACATTCAACTATTTAGGGGAGGTATGTCGTAAGACTTTAGTTTAGTAAAGTGAAATCCTGGATTTCTGGGGCTTTTTTTTAAGGATTAATTGACCACTGAATAATTATTTGAAAAATCTGTTTTTTCTTCGCCGGTTTCTATTCTATGAAATTGGATTCATAAGAACTATTTTTATATTTTAGTAGGAGGGTCACTATGCGGAAGAAATTGAAGACAACAAAAAGAGCGTTATCGATCCTCGCGTTAAGTAGTGTGCTATTAACTACTGCACTGCCTCAAAGTCTAATCTTTGCAGAGGTCGCTACGAATCCGATTCAACAAAGTGTATCAAGCGGGACTTTTAATTCAGAAGAAGTTAAGCGCATTCTTGACGGTCTAACGGATGAGCAAAAAGCCAATATTAATAAGCTTACTGGAGCAGAAAATGCGCAAAAAAACCATGTGGATCCAAAGGATTTGCGTGCTGGCGGTAAAGTTAATGTTATCGTTCAATTTAAGGTTGATCCAGCTAAAATACAAATGATAAAACAATCATTAGCTAATGGCGGAGCTACAGTGAATAGCCAAGCTTTTGCTACCGAATATGAAGCAGCCCAACAAAAAGTGGCAGATTCTCACGCGAAATTTAAAAGCTTTGTAAATACAAAGCCTTCAACGCAAATTGTTGGCGGCAAAACTGTTAATTCGAATATGCGAATTACTAGAGAGTACACAGAAGCATTTAATGGTGTTGCGTTATCTCTTTCAGCAGACCAAGTTGCAGCTGTTGCAGAGCATTCAGAAGTTGCTTCTGTTTGGTCAGTTGTAGATTTCGAGGCATCTGAAGCGGGAGTCTCAGCACAGACGACAGTTCCTGACGTTTATGAAGGCGGTAAGCCGACAGCAGGTCTTAGTTTACTAGAAATTGATCAACTTCATGCGGAAGGCCATACAGGAATTATTAAATCTGGCCCGCGTGCTGGCCAAAAAGTTAAGGTCGGTGTTCTGGATACAGGCTTTGACTACAACCACCCGGATTTAAAAGATGTGTATGTACAAGACGGCGACCATGATTTTATCAATGGTACAGTCGATGCTAATGGTAATATGAATTATTCGGATGACAATGATGCAATGGAAACCATTTATCCGGATTATGTATATGCGAAAGCACACCCAAATCCATTAGAAGCTGCACCTCCAGCGGATTATAAGGAATATATCACTTCACACGGAACGCATGTTGCAGGAACCATTGCTGCCAGAACATCAACGAATAGTACCGTGTTTTCAGCAAATGGTGTTGCACCGAATGTTGCTCTTTATGGATACCGTGTTTTGGGGCCAGGCGGTCACGGGTCATCAGATTCTGTATTAAAGGGTATTGATCAAGCCACTAAAGATCATATGGACGTTATCAACCTTTCTCTTGGTGCAACGATAAACGATCCATTGTACCCAACAAGTATCGCAATTAATAATGCCACGTTAGCAGGTGTTATATGTGCGATTTCAGCTGGTAATAGTGGTCCAGGTGTTGCAACGGTAGGTTCCCCAGGCACGTCGCCGCTTGCGATTACTGTTGGAGCAAGCACGATTCCTGAAGAAATTGCGGCAATGACTATTACAAGTGGTTCAACGTCTTATCCAGTTCGTCAATTAGGTAGGAGCTTTACGCAGTCAGATTTAGATCCTGAATTTGCTGGTAACTCCTTTCCAATTGTAAATGTTGGATCAGGCACACAGGCAGAGTATACAGTAGATATGCGTGGTAAATTTGCCCTTGTGAAACGCGGCGGAGAGACATTGACGAAAAAAAATGCGAATGCTAAAGCTGCGGGCGCTAAAGGCTTGATTATTTGGAATAATACAGCGGATGAAGAATTCCAAGGATATCCATCAAGCATCTTAGGGGTTAAGATGGATAATCTTTATTCCTTTGTAATGACACAAGCTCAAGGTCAATCGTTAACAAATGCAATTAGCATCAATCCGAATACAACGATTACGTTCCCAACTACACTGGATGCGCCATATATGAAAAAAGGGGACGAATTGGCATCCTTTAGCTCAACAGGTCCGGTAAAAGACTGGGATATCAAGCCAGACATCGTCGCACCGGGTGTTGATATTTGGTCTACAGCACCATACGATCTGTGGGAGGCTCAAGACACGCCAACTCATAATTATCAATATGCGTATCAGTCTATTTCCGGTACTTCAATGGCAAGTCCTCACATCGCAGGGATTGCAGCATTGGTTCTAGCTGCTCATCCTGATTACACTCCGGCAGATGTCAAGACGGCAATAATGAATACCGCGAAGAGTATGGATACACCATCCAAGACATACAGCATCTACCAAGTTGGTGCGGGGCGTGTTAACCCTGCAGGTGCGATTCACTCGAATATCAAAGTCCAAGTTTTGAACAAAGCAACGACAGTTGATAGCAGTTCAGGTATTCCCGTAGTAACACAAATCGATGACATTACAGGAAGCATGTTCTTTGGATTTAAAGGCAGAGGCGAAGGTTCAACGAACGGTTCTGATGATGTTATTGCGTCCAAAGACTTTAACGTAATCAATCAAGGATCTAGCAGTAAAACATTTAATGTGAGTACGCAATTTATTTCGACAAAATTTGCGAAATCCAATCTAGTAGGTCCTGGAACAGGAAATGATGTGAAAGTAGATTTATCTGTTGCTGGTGCGCAAACGACATCAATTATTGTCGCTGGTGGTAGTACCGTTAAAGCAACAGCGAAAATCACTGTTCCTTCCAATGCATTAGATGGCACTTACGAAGGGTATATGAACCTTGTTAATTCTACTGACCCATCGGAGTCTTACCGTATTCCTTTCACAATTACCGTATCTGTAAAAGGAATCGATATGAATATAATCATTAAGGCGTTTACACTTCCCTATGCCAATACCGGGAACTGGAACCCGGATACAGCCGGGTCTGGCGGAACATACATGTCCTTCTCTGTCAATAATGCAATGGAAAGCATGTACATTCTATTGAAAGACAAGAATGGAAATTATTTAGGTGTCATTCAAAATATTGCGTATATCCGTGCGGCAGGTCCAGGTGTCATTTTTGGTCCTAATCCCATGCTTCTGGGAGGCATGTATCTTCCATTTACAAAAGCATATGACGGGTCACTGGATCAGTCCGGAATAGCAACAAGCCCGTCGGTTATCACAGAAGGTGCTTATTCAGTTGAGATGATTGCTACTGACTCAACTGGTAAACACTACAAGGCAGAAGATACATTATATGTTGACTATCAAGCGCCTACCATCGACATGGACAGTGATTCGAAGCCGGGAATTTATGAAATTGACCCTACTGGCTATCAACCTGGACAAGAAATTAAAGGATTTTATGGTACCGTTTATGATTCTAATGTCGACTTCATGAAAAATAACGGTGAAATTTCAGTGCCAAGTCCTGAGGATCTGAAAACACCTGTGCCTCTAGATCAAGCCTTGAATGTGGTTTGGGGTTACCAAGATAGTATTTTTCCAACTACACTCTTTAAAACGGATGCGAAAGGTCGGTTCCATTTTGGTATTACCGCGGAGGACCTCACTTCAAAAGGCAGTGAATTTTGGATCTATCCAAGTGACTATGCGGGTGCAGCTGATACGGATTCCACCAAACAAAGGTATCAATTCATCAAAAAAGGCTCTCCTTATGTAACGTATACATCGTCTGGAGGCATCGATGCAGGTATTGCGAATCAAGATAAGACTGTAGTGGATGCGAATAAACCATTCAAAACCACCTTTGCTATGAAAAATGCCATCGGCATGACAGGCGGTAAAATTACGCTCTATAGTAATTTGTATACATTTGCAAATATCAGACTTACAGAAGAATATAAAACCTATTTAAGCAACAAAGGAATTGACCCTACGACTGTTCTAACAGTAGGTCAGCCGTATATAGATCCGATATATTCTGCTGGTAAGTCCACTGATATTACGATATCAGGAATTAGTGCTGCTGGCGCTCTTGATAAGGATATGAACATTTTAGAAGCAGATGTCACTTATTCACATCCTGACCCGATTTCTGGACCATGGGAATTCTATGTTAGAGACACAGCCTTGACAATGTCTGGTACAGAAACCGTTGTTCCGGCTTTCGAAACAAATGTGCCTTATGTGCGACAAGCTACATCTATGCTTACAGGCGGTATGTTTGCAGAGGCGTTCAGAGAGAATTCGCTTAGCGGATTATTCAAGGGTATTACGAAGGATTCAGGTGCAAAGGCTACGGTTTCCTCGCAAGATGGAAAAACGTATATAACTGATAATCCTACATCCGAGAATAACACATTTGAATACTTTGGTAATACTGTTGGTACCTATGCCGTTACAGTGGATGTAAGCGATAAACCTTACTCCGTTGAGCTTTACATGCCAGGACATTTTAAGGGATATTTAACTTCCCCTGTCATTGGTACAGATAGGTTTGGTTATATGACGGGTGGTTACAAGGATATCCCTGGTTATCAAACGCCTACGCTATTAGGCGGAGACGTCAATGGCGATAATGTGATTGATATGAAGGATGCGATTGCAGAAATCCAGGCTTATTTAAATTACAAAGACCTGATCGCGTTTAATAACCCTGTACAAGCAAATCTAGCATCTAAAACGGCTTTCCTGAATGACAATAGAAATGCTGATATTTACTGGAAAAAACCAGGAACAACTGGTTTTGGAATTGATTATTATGACTTCTATTACATTTTCAAAAATTTTGGTCAAGTGAATCGAAACGCAATAGATGCCGGTAAAATAACGGCTCCGACCCCGCAGCTTACGGTGGATCAAGATACTACAATTACAAAACCGTATGGAGGTACCATAACTTTAAACGCGGGTGACGACCTTAAGAAAGTAATGGCTAAACTTAATTTTGCAGGCCCACCACAAATAACTTCAGGATCTACGCTGCCAACATACGATGCTTTGAAAAATGGTGCGAGCATTAGTTTAGAACCAAATAACACTGTATTTAAAGATGATGTCGTTTGGAGAAAAGCTATTACTAAAGTTGAGCTAGGTATTGGCGGAAATTTAGTAGATGTAACAAATGAGATGATTCCAAATACAACAGATAAAGCATTAAAAATCTCAGAAGGTTATGTGTATTTCGATGCAATAAAAGGGATGCAATTTGTTCCTTCAAAACTTACAATGCATGGTTCATTATTCAAGTCAACTGGTACTTACACAGTCAAAATTTCGGCTGATGGATATGCTCCTGTAAGCAATAGCTTTACAATTGCAGCTGTACCTATTCCAACGCCAACGATTCCAATGATAACTGACCCAACAAAAGCACATTTAGGAAATGATTTAACTTTTACATTTACTGATGATGCGGCTTGGCGTAACGGTATCAATAAAATTGTGGTTAAAACAAATAGTTCAAAAAGTGTAGATTTATCGACATTGCCAAACGGTAGTGCATATTACGATATAAGCATCCCTGGGCAAATTACATTCAAGGCTAATTTATTTAAGACCGATGCAACTCTTAATCCAGCTGTAAATTCCACCTATTCCAACGCAGCAATAAATCCAGGTGGAGCAAACGATCTGCCTCAGCTATATAAATTTGAAATCAATTCAACAAATCAAGCAGATGGTACGATTTACCCGCTTGTAACGATTGGAGGAGATTCAGTTTATACAGCTATGCAAGCGGTTGGGTATGGCATTACATTCGATAGCCAAGGTGGCCAGGCTGTTGACCCAATAGCGGTAGGTTATAGACCAGCATCAAGCAGAAATGGTAGAGATTTAATTGCAAATTCTACTTCTAAAAATCCTCTTCCGGTAAGATCTGGATATGTTTTTGATGGTTGGTATAACGTGGATCCGAATACAAATCAGTTAACGACGCTTTGGGATCCAGCTGTAATCGTAACCGGTGATACTAAAGTGGCTGCCAAATGGAAATTTAATGCTACACAAAACTATTCGCCTGTCGATTTAACAAAACCTAACGGTTTGAAGTTCGACGGAACGAATGGAACAGTAAGTGGAACTGGCTGGGTGCTTGGTGAAGGTGATCTGAAGGTTACCTTGCCGGATATTGCAACGAATATTTCTTGGTTGACGAGTAAGGACGATATTTCCGTAGTTGAAGCAACTTACTATAAAATCAAGAGTGATGGAACTCAAGAAACTACACCTACAACTTACACATTAGATCCTAGCACATATAAATTGGAATCTAGCGGTAGTAACGGAATCCTTTCTTTCACAACTGCAACGGAAGCTTATGCTGCTGCTCATCCAACTGAAAAGTTCGCATTTAGTGCAGCGCCAGGCTTAAATTCAGCAAGCCCAAATAAAGGGTATAAGTTAACCGTTACATCGACTACCCCTGGTGTATCGCTAGTGATTCCAGATGTAAAGCTTGGTTATAGACGTCATATTGACTTAAACGGCGGAACGGTGAAGACGCCAACTGACACCTATTTCTACGACATTCTAGTGAATGGAAAAGCCAATGCACCTGATATGACAAATGCTCTAAGTCATATAGTAAATGGTGGTCTTTCTGTTAGTAAAAAACTATATGTAGATAATACAGGCACAAGTGATAAAGAAGCGCCGATTTCGAATGGCCCTGTTGTGCTGAAAGATAATGCTACGTACTTCATTAGCTGGATCAAAACACCTCCAACTGTACAAAAAGACATCGCCCAAAATATCGTTGGAAGTGACATTACGTTAACATTCACAAATGAGGGACTTTGGAAAACAAATATTAACAAAGTTAGTATTGGCTCCAAAGCACTAGTTCGTGATACGGATTACACGATTACTGACGGAGCAATCACACTTAACCATGCCCTGTTCACAGTGGGACAAAAGGTGAATGTGGTGATTTCATCAGAAGGCTATGCGGATGCTATCGTTACTGACCAAGTTATTGGCCATCAGGTAACATTCGTTTCTAATGGCGGTGATGCTGTTGCGCCTCAAATCGTTGATTCACGTGCTACCAAACCTTTGGATCCTGCTAAGGTAGACTCCAAGTTTGTTGGCTGGTACACGACTAGCGATTTAACAACACCATTTAATTTTGCAAACATTATTACAGGTCCAACGACACTTTATGCTAAATATGCATTAGCAACTTCACTTGTTGTAGAGGATACGACAGATAACGCTATCGGTAATGATATGACGCTTGAATTCAGTGATTCCGATTGGGCACATGCGATTACTGAAATTAAAGTTGCAGGTAATACTGTAAGTGCAGCAACCTACTACAACGTAGATTTTGCTTTAGGCACGATTACGTTAGATAAGAGTCTCTTTACAAAAGCAGGAGATTTCTATATCACGATAAGTGCAACGGATTATGCGGATGTAAACGTTATTCAAAATATTGTTAATGGATACAATGTGCATTTTGTCCTTGTAGGTGCTCCATTCCAAGTACAAGACCAAATTGTAGCACGCAGAATCACACAACCTGTTGTTACAGGTTATGATGTAAACTGGTTTGCAGATGAGGCACGTACAAACGCTTGGGAATTCACTAACTCCGTCTATTCGGATAAGACACTTTATGGTAATTGGTCAATTTCTAAATTTGCCGTAATTTTCGATCGACAAGATGGAAACATTGTAGAAAGTGTTTATGCAGATTACAACACTACAATCACAGCTCCTACAGCTCCAACAAAAGCGGGTTATACGTTTGGCGGTTGGTATAAGGATGCTGAGGGAACAGTTGCATGGAACTTTGCAACTGATAAAGTAACAGCAAATACTATGTTATATGCGAAGTGGACACTCGACTCAGTTAACACACTTCTGAGTATAACAGCACCGGCATCCATCACCGGAGTTGCAAATGGTACGGCGAAGACGGCAGCAGCTCTTGGCTTGCCAGCAACAGTCCAGCTGATAACTGAAAAGGCGGGAAGCATGAATGCCAATGTGGCATGGGATGTTAATGCTTCATCCTATGATCCTTCCTTACAAGCGGCTCAGACGTTCACCGTGAACGGTACAGTAACTTTGCCTGACGGAGTTGCAAACCCGAACAATGTGGCACTGACAACAAGCATCAGCGTGACGGTATTACCAGTATCTGTATCGCCTCAGGCTTATCTAACCAATCAACAGCAGGTGATAGCTGGGGGAGCATTTGATTTGACGATGGGACTCCGCAATGTTACACAAAATGAGTTCCAACATATATATGCTCAAGAGTTAACCCTTACCTATGATGCGGTGAATATGCAGTTCAATACGGTGACCTCTCTTGTTTACGGATTGCAAGTCATCGACCATCAAGAGACAGTGCCAGGACATGTTCAGATTATTCTTGCAAGCACAAACCCTGATGGATTTGTTCCGCAAGGAGCTTTACTGAAATTTAGCTTTACCGCCAAAGCTATTACCGAAGTTTCGAATACAACCTTTGGTGTAAGTAGTATTACAATTGCTAACGGTCTAGGTAACGAAATGCAAATTAACGGAGCCTCTTCCGGCACACAAATTATTTTACCTGTGGATAAGACATCGCTGAATGCCTTAATTACAAGCGCTCAAACTAAGCATGATGCTGCAGTAGAAGGAAATAAGGACGGTCAGTATTTGACGGGTTCAAAGGCAATCCTTCAGTCAGCCATCAGTGCAGCGATTTTGGCAGCTAATGACTCGAATGCTACTCAGGTTCAGGTGGATAATGCCAAAGCTACGCTTGCAGCGGCAGTTCAGGCATTTGAAAACAACAAAATAACAGCAGATGTTAATGGAAATGGCGTTGTTTCTATTGGGGACTTGGGTATTGTGTCTTTAAGCTATGGCAAACAATCTGGTCAAAACGGTTGGAATGCCAAAGCGGATGTCAATAAAGACGGTAAGGTAGATATTGTAGACCTTGCGATCGTAGCCAAAGCAATAATTCATTAAACTGATCGTTGAAAATGAGGGGAGAACATAGTTTCTCCCCCTTTTTCAAAATATGCTTGCATGGCAAGGGCATGAGAAAACCTCTATCGATGCAATTCAATGATGAGCGACCGCGTTTAGAAGTGGAGAGACTTTGGTCTCCGACCAAAGATCCCTATATATGGTAGATTTTATCGCCAATAAGAAAGCTGTTTTCGGAAAAAGAAAACTTATACTTTCTTATGTGGTAAAGAAAGGGTGACTTCTCCGATGATAAAAAAACTGCTCGCCTATATGCTGGCATTGCTTTTGATTGTGACTATATTTCCCGGAAATGTCATACATGCAGACGCAGGCCCGCAGTTTCTATTGACCATCTCAAACGAAAGCCCGACGGCAGGTGCCAGCTTTCAAGTAACGGTGAATGGAAAACAGCTAAGCGACTTGTACGCGTATGAGGTTAATGTAACTTACGATTCTAGTAAGATAGAGTTTGTGAGCGGTGTCAGCCAAAGCGGCGGATTTGCTATAAATCCTATTGTGGACGGGAACAAAATTCAAATCGCACATACGCAAATTGGAGATACACCAGGTCAAAATGGAGATGCGCTATTAGCCACATTAACCTTTCGCGCAGTGAAAGAAGAAGCAGCCGATATTGTACTGAACAGCGTGAAACTGGTGAATTCGCAGTTAGATTCTACACTTAAGTCAGTGGGCGAGAAGGTATCAGCAAATGGCGGTAATGGCAAAACGAAAAAAGCTTATGTACATGGATACCCAGATGGCACATTCAAGCCGTCAGGCAAGATTACGCGTGCAGAAGCAGCTACAATCCTTGCGCAAATTTCAACTAAATCTGCGAATGGAACGGCAATGACATTTACAGATGTAAGTAATGATTACTGGGCAATGAATGCTATTACAACGGTAACTCAAATGGGGCTAATGGACGGATACAGCGACAGTACGTTCCGCGGCGATCAAGAGATTACTCGTGCAGAATTAACAAGCATTATTGCTCGCTTGTTAGGCAGTTCAGACACAGCTGCAGCAAGCAAATTCAGTGACATTGCTGGTCATTGGGCGAAAGCAGCTATCGATCAAGTGGCCGCTGCAGGAATTATCAATGGTTACGAGGATGGAACTTTCAAGCCTTCCAACTCATTGACCCGTGCTGAAGCAGTTAAGATGATCAATCATTATCTAGGTCGTGAGCTTACTTCTACAGTAGCTCAACCTACTTGGTCAGACGTACCTGCTACGCATTGGGCATACAATGAAATTGAATCTGCTTCCCATGATCAATAATAAGGGAACTCCTAAATGAAAGAAGACCGTTTGTAGCCTGAGAAGGGCTATAAACGGTCTTTCTCTTTTTTTAACGCGCTGGGATTAACGCCGTACCATTTGCGAAATTGATTTGTGAAATGGTTGTAGTTTTGGAAGCCAACGTCATAGCAAACATCTGTCGCGCTGCGATCCGTATGTTTCAAAAGGAGGACAGCTTGTTTAACCCGCATTTGGTTCAAGGTATCGATGATGGAGTGGCCTGTGCTTTCTTTAAAAAGATGAGACAGACGGGAAGAGGAGAGGCCTACAGAGGCGGCCAGCTCGTCAATCCGAATGGGTTGATGCATATTCTTCGAGAGTAGGTATTGGGCCTCCTCAATGCGCGGATCCATTTGTCTGTGCGATTTCTGAGCGATGATGTATAAAAGTTCTTGGACGGAGGTACTACAAAGTTCAAACCAATATTCTCTGCGCTCTCGCGAATCCTCGAGGATACGAATGAAGGTACGATAAATGCGATCGCGAAGGGATTCGCTATCAATAGAGAGGTGCAAAAGGGGTTGATTGGGAAGAAGATTCGTTTCCATAAAGGTATCAGGGAAATGAACCCAGCAGAATTGCCAAGTAGCACTCGGGCTTGTCCCATAGTGCTGCGGAGTTCCAGGGCGCAATAAGTTAAAGTCACCGGTTTTACATTTCTGTACATGGCCTTGCATGTTAAAATAACCTTCGCCATCTAGGGTGAAGGTAAGCAGCCAGTCATCTTTGCCTTGTGGACGCTTCATGAAATACGTGTCATTTTCTAGAAAGTGACCAGCAAATAAGGAATATTCATCGATGTTCATGATCATTTCCTCCAATCGTCACCCTTTCGGAACATTCCGATAAGCGCTAGGGGCGGAACCCGTCATTTTTTTAAATAATCGCGAGAAATAATAGGGGTCAGCCATACCAATGTTTGCGGCAACTTCCTTGATGGATAGCGCCGTTAAACTGAGCATATGGGCTGCTTTTTGAATTTTCATGCGCAAAAAGTATTCAATCGGCGGAAATCCTGTTTCTTCGTTAAATAATAAAATTAAATGCTGTCTAGATAAACCTATGTGGTTGGCCAAGTCAGGGAGTGTAATGGCGTCTTCTAAATGATCATTCATGTATTGGATGGCCGCTTCTAGATATTGCTCCCTTTTTTTGTCCTTGGCTGTACCGCCCGCGCTAATACCGATGCTGCTAATCAGTTGCCGGATCGATTGGGAAACATGGGTGTGGATGGGTAAGGAATAGGTTTTATCGGATAGAAGATAATAACATTTATCAAAAACATCCTTGTATTCGGTCATTGCGCTGATGGGTAAATGAAGCGGGCCCTTATCCATCCCGTACATTTGTATAAAAGCCGCGGTATGATCACCCTGAAGGTGAAACCAGTAAATACTCCATGGTGCATGGGTAGATGCGCCATACCGATGTGGGGTGTGGGCAGGAAGGACAGCTAGGTGATTGGGGGTCAAAGTTATCGCATGTTGTTGCCCCAGTTCGATCCAGCCTTCCCCTTCGGAGCAAAAAATAAAGATATGGGAGTTACTGCCTTCAGGACGTTCCCGATAGTGATGACGGGCATTCCGGAAGAAGCCAATATCACTTATGAATAAATCACGCGTCAGCTCGGAGCGAGAAAGCTCGGTCTGCATATAATCAGGAAGAATGAACAATTTCTCTTCTTCAAAGCCTTCTGGTTTTCTATTCATTTCCAATTGTGCGTCCCCCTCCATAATAAGAATATAATCCATCACATTAAGCATTTTGTCAATTGGATATTGTAATCCTCTGAGGTAAAGTAGAGACAATCAGATAAGGGAGTGATGAGGGTGAGTCAGAAAGTTCGCATTTGGGAAGAAGCAACGTCGATTCCAACTTATGGCATTGGGGAGCCTGATCGCAATCCAATGTTTTTAGAGAAACGTGTTTATCAAGGAAGCTCTGGTAAGGTATATCCGCATCCAGTTATCGATAAAATTGAAGATGAGAAGAAACCCCAGTCCTATCAAATGGTGTTTCTGGAAAATGAATATGTTCGTATCGAGATTATGCCTGAGCTTGGCGGACGCATTTACCGTGCATTGGACAAAACGAATGACTACGATTTCGTTTATTATAACCAAGTTATTAAACCAGCACTGGTTGGCCTAGCTGGACCATGGATTTCCGGTGGCATCGAATTCAACTGGCCGCAGCATCACCGTCCGAATACGTACGGTCCGGTTGAATACAAGCTCACTGAACAAGAAGATGGAAGTGCTACCGTTTGGGTGAGTGAGATCGACCGCATGTACGGGACGAAAGTGACGGCAGGCTTCACCTTGTATCCAGGCAAAGCCTATCTAGAAATTTCTGCACAGCTGTATAATCGGACACCGGAACCGCAAACGTTCTTGTGGTGGGCGAATCCCGCAGTTGCGGTAAATGATCATACGCAATCCGTATTTCCTCCAGATGTAACGGCTGTCTTTGACCATGGGAAACGTGACGTCTCTAGATTTCCAATTGCAACAGGAACGTACTACAAGATGGATTATTCCGCTGGCGTTGATATTTCACGCTACAAGAACATTCCAGTTCCTACTTCGTATATGGCCTACAAATCCGATTACAACTTTGTCGGCGGTTATGATCATGGTGTTGGGGCAGGTTTGCTGCACGTGGCGAACCATCATGTTTCACCAGGTAAGAAACAATGGACGTGGGGGAACGGTGAATTCGGGCAAGCATGGGATCGCAATTTGACGGATGAAGACGGACCGTATATTGAGCTCATGACTGGCGTTTACACAGATAACCAACCGGACTTCACGTGGCTGCAACCTTATGAAGAAAAATCATTCAAGCAATATTTCATGCCTTACAAAAATATCGGTGTCGTTAAAAATGCTTCCATCGATGCTGCTGTCAACTTAGAAGTTGACGAGAAGACGCGTGAAGCTGTTGTATTTGCTTATGCTACATCCGTATTTGCTGGCGCTGTTATCGAGTTACAAGGCCGCAGCCGGACGTATCTGAAGGAAACAGTGGAGCTGTCTCCAACGGAAACATTCAAATCAGTCCTTACACTGGATGCAAACGACCAAGCACACGACTTGAAGCTGACTGTAAGAGATGCCAATGGTACGTTACTCATTGCTTATCAGCCTGCTAAGCCTTCCATTGAGCAAGTACCAGATGCCGCTAAGCCGCTTCTGGAGCCAGCGGAGTTGAAAACGAATGAGCAGCTGTATTTAGCTGGTCTGCATTTAGAGCAATATCGCCATGCAACGTTCGAGCCGGAAGATTACTACTTGGAAGGCTTAAAGCGCGACCCAAGCGATAGCCGTATTAATGTCGCTTACGGCACACTCTTGCTGCGTCGCGGGCTGTATACCAAGGCAGAAGAACACTTCAGGACGGCTATAAAGTCTCTTACTTGGCGGAATCCGAATCCGTATGATAGTGAAGCTCTCTATCAATTAGGTGTTGCGCTGAAAGGGCAGGGACGTAAGGAAGAAGCATTCGCTGCGCTCTACAAAGCGACATGGTCCGCGAATTGGCAAGATGCTGGCTTCTTCACACTGGCACAAATTGCTTGTGAGAAGGGATCCTACAGTGAAGCGTTGGAATTGGTTGAGCGTTCACTGGTCCGCAATTCCCGCAATTACAAAGCCCGTCACTTGAAAGCTGCACTACTTCGTAAGCTAGGGCAGTTGCAGGAAGCACTTGTCTTCTCCCAGGAGACACTCGCTTTGGATATCGCTGATTGTGGATCAGCCAACGAACGATACCTTACACTTTCAAGCCAAGGTGAGCAAGGTCTTGCAGACGAAGCGAAAGCGGAGCTTATGCGACTTATGCGCGGAGATGCTCATAATTACTTGAACTTGGCATCCGATTATGCGAATTCCGGGTTGTTCGAGGAAGCGATTGAATTGCTAGGACGCATTGTGCAAGATCGCGATTCTTCAGAAGTGTACCCGATGGTTCATTACACGCTTAGCTATCTCTATGAGAATGTTGGGCAATCGGAACTGGCTCGTACTCACAGGCATGCAGGAAATACGGCAACTTCGGATTACTGTTTCCCGAATAGCTTATTCGATCTTCATGTACTGACAAGCGTTATAGCTGTGGATGATAAGGACGATAAAGCACATTATTACCTAGGGAATTGGTTCTACGATAAAAAAAGGCACGAAGATGCGATCACACACTGGGAAGCATCACGTTCCATTCGCGAAGATTTCGCGACAGTACATCGCAATCTGTCTCTCGCATATTTCAACAAACGCGGAGACTCAGCATCGGCGCTGATCGCCATGGAGAAAGCTTTTGCTTGTAGACAAGATGATGCACGTGTTTTCTATGAACTTGATCAATTGTATAAGAAGCTAGGTTACACGGCCGCGAATCGTTGCGCGAAACTAGAGGAACACCAAGCTTTAGTTAACAAACGCGACGATCTCTATGTGGAGTATGTTACCCTATTGAATGCGCAAGGTTATCACGATAAAGCTGTTCAAGCTATACAAGCGCGCAATTTCCACCCATGGGAAGGCGGCGAGGGTAAAGTAACGGGTCAGCATGTATTTGCCCATGTCGAGCTTGCGAAGACAGCTTTAGCTGAAAATCGGTTTGAAGCGGCAGTATCATTTTTACGGCAAGCACTTGTTTATCCAGATAATTTAGGAGAAGGTAAGCTGTCTGGCGCACAAGAAAATAATGTGTATTATTATCTTGGACTCGCTCATGCAGGTTTAGCTCAGACTGAATTAGCGCAAGAGTGTTTCGAAATTGCTTCCCAGGGATTGGAGGAGCCAGCTAGTGCCATGTATTATAATGATCAGCCGCCGGATATGATCTTCTATCAAGGAATGGCTTGGCTAGCTTTGGGCAACGAGAAGGAAGCGAAACGTCGTTTCAATAAGCTAATTGATTACGCTGAGAAGCATCTGTTCGACGAGGTGAAATTTGACTACTTCGCCGTTTCCTTGCCAGACTTCTTGGTATTCGAGGACAATTTGGATGTTCGTAATAAAGTTCATTGTTTATATATGATGGGACTGGGCCACCTAGGTCTTGGTAACAAGGAAATGGCTAGAGATCAATTCGATAACGCATTAAATATAGAAGCTAATCATTCAGGTGCGCGCATTCACCGGGGTATGTGCATCTGAGGAACGAGGTTAAGATGATCGTAACAACGGACACCTATAAAGGCTTCTCATCCATCACCATGGAAAATGAACAAATCCGTATCGAGCTGGTACCTGACCTCGGAGGGAAGTTGGTTTCAATCCTTTATAAGCCTAGCGGCAAGGAATGGATGCTGGATTCGGGTGAAAGACCTTTAAGACAGCCCGAGTACGGCTCCAGCTTTGTCGAATGGGATATGAGCGGTTGGGATGAATGTTTTCCAACGATTAATGCTTGTCCATGGGAATTGGATACGAACATTCAACTGCCCGACCATGGGGATATTTGGGCGCTGCCTTGGCATTATAAGGTTGATGGGAACGAGGTTATTTGTTCGGTTGAAAGTTCATTGTTGCGCTATCGGTTTACTAGAAGCCTCTCCATGCATTCGGGGAATAAGGTGAGGATGAATTACCGTATTGATAATAGTGGTGACCAGCCTATGCCTTTCCTGTGGGTGCCTCACCCCCAATTCGCAGTCACGGAACCGACTCGACTTCTTCTACCCGAATCGATGGAGGAAATGCTTTGCGTGTACGCTGGTCATAAGCTGAAGGATGGAGAAACGTATGCCTGGGATGACGTGTCTCTGATTTCTCCTGAGGTTACGGGGGATGGAAGAAAGTTTTATTATGAGGGGCAAGTACCCGTAAGTTGGTCTGGCCTATACGGTCAGGAAAGCAATAACTTCTTGATCGTCTCTGTCCCCAAGGATAAGGTTCCTTATCTAGGTGTTTGGATGGACGAAGGCATGTTCAATGATCGCGTTACTTGTGCTTTGGAGCCTAGTATTGGCTATTATGATTCCCTGGATAGGGCCGTAAGTAATGGGACTGCACAAACGGTACCGGCACATACCTCTTTTGAATGGTATTTAGAGCTATCCATCGGTGAAGGTGATTGGCGGAATGTTGTTAACGCGTTAGACTCTAATTAAATTGAAGTTATTGGTTTCAGGACAGTTACTCCATTGGGGTGCTGTCTTTATTTTTTTGTGGATCTTTTCCGTAATTTGAGTACAAAGTACCGATGTGAGCAGGGATATTTTGGGATTAATTGAATTAAAAGAAGGAGTGAT
The DNA here is from genome assembly GCF_059692035.1 of Paenibacillus sp. J22P143. NCBI lineage: Bacteria > Bacillati > Bacillota > Bacilli > Caryophanales > Paenibacillaceae > Paenibacillus > Paenibacillus sp. J22P143. Next base: position 1,868 of record NZ_JCAUAQ010000007.1, on the reverse strand, counting down.
AAACGATAAGTAATTCAGGCAGACATTCATTTTAAGGGGATGGGTGAAATTGAAAGAACATCAAAGGAAAAGATGGGAAAAACTTAGAGCAAAGGGTAAGAAAAAGTTTGTTATCTACAACGGAATATTGGGATGGGGCGTACCAACAGCAGTAATGTTCACATTGGCTATGGATTTCTTGGATTCTTATTCCATACAACTAGATTGGGAGTTTTTCAAACTGCTGCTAAGTTCACTAATTTTCTTTCCAATCGGAGGGATCATTTGGGGATTATGGGTGTGGGCCTGGACTGAAAAACAATATATGGCTAAGACAAAAATTTGAGTTGATTAAATAATTTAAATTGGAGTTAATCAAATGTTCAAAAAAATATTTAATGAAATTAAGCAGTGGAAATCTGCTACACATTATAATCATATTCCGAGAGAGAGAAACGATGAAGAAGCAGGAAATAGTAATTAAGCACATAAATTTTGGTTCTTTTATTAAATGGAATCTTTATATTTCAATATCAATAGGGATATTAACGGGGCTATTGTTTGCAATAATTAGCTTATTAGGCGGGAATGTAAAATCAACTTTCAATGGCAAAGAGATTACTGGAACACAAGAAATTTTGTCTGATTTATTGTTTATTCCAATTGTAATGATACTGTTCGGAGTAATTACGTCATTATTTTTGTTTCTTCCTTTATGGTTATCGTTAAAAGTAACGAAAGGAATTAAATTAAAAGGCGATTTTATAATAACAGCCACTGAGACAGAACCTCATGAAAATCATTTATTGGAAACCAAAGGAAATGAAATAATAGAAATATGAAAAGAGGTTTCGTTCTTATAATAATACTATTAGTTACATTAATCGGATGCTCAACTAAGCAACAATCACATGGTAAGGAGATAGGAAGTACCTGAAATAAGTAAAGTGGTAACTAGTTACTTCGAGACCTTTAATGATATTAATAAATTTGCTGAATATTCCACAGATGAGTTTGTAAAACGAGTTTATGAATGGTGCTCTGGAGATTTTTTCAAGGAAGAAATCACTAGAAGAAATTTTTTTTAGTGACTTGCCTATCTATTTCGAGAAATCAGGAGAAAAACGAGGAACGACTCTTTCGCTTTTGATGCGAACAGAGCCGTTCTTTTATCAGTCCAATCAGCGACCTGCTTATTTTAATTATTCATGAAAAATCTATTTATTTCGTCATCAAGAGTTTTATTATTTTCAATATAGTAATTTACAATTCTAGAATTTGTAAATTCAAACATTTTTTTTGAATCTTCAAATAATTGCATGGAATAATTAAATCCATCCTTTTCCTTTTGATCGCTCGCAGTAGTAAGTTCAATATTTTGAATCGAATTTAAAAAATGATTGATCTGGGATTTTTCTGTGATATTCTTTTTTTCACCACTATTACCGTTAATAATAATTATTTTATTTATCTTTGAAATATCTTTGGGTAAATGATCTTTTATTTTAAAACTTGAAAAGTTTTTTGATGTACATCCACAAGATAGCATCATAATAAGAAATACTATAAATATTGATTTCACTAGTTTCAATATAGTATGCTCCTTTCTTAATAAAAGATAATGCAGTAAGCACAATGGCTTGCTGCATTATCTTTAATCTATTAATTCAATTAAAAAACTTCATTGATTTTATAAATATCATCAATGTCTTCATCATCAAATTCAAACCAAACATTAGTTGGGGTTGTTTCCCAGTTATCATGTACAATTACATTATTGTTGCCGCTGAATCATAATGCCCAAAAGCTGACGGAATTGCCTGTCCAGGGATTGACGAATATAATGACCGTATCACAGTAAAGGAAAAGGACGCCTCCATAAAACGTGT